>CALVRL010000011.1 GCA_944358625.1 uncultured Bacilli bacterium
CTTATCTAAACCTAACTTGCCTAATTTTCTTATAGCAATTCTTTTTTTCTTAATTGGTTCTTCTCCAAATAATATTTTGTCTATTTTTTCTTTCATCTCTGTTGATATTTTTAAATCACTGATAATTCTTTCGATATCTTCATTTATTAATCTTAAGGCGTCTATTTCGATATCTTTACCTTTACAACTTATTGATAACTGCCCTACTGTTGGAACATCTTTTATTTCAACTATAAAGTTTGGTCCATCTACGTATGTTTTTAATGATAATGACTTTTCATTCATATAGGCTTCAACTTCAGCTGTTCTTTTAGTATTTCTAAATACTATTTTGTAATTTCTCTTTTCTGGTACTATGCCACTTTTTCCTTTGACTGATCTAATTACAACACTATAATTACTTGGCATATATGTATAATCTATTTGAGTTAATAGATAGTAATCTTTACGGTATAAATCACTTTCTCCGTCATCTTCAAATAAGGTATATGAATTACTCTCTCCTGGGAATATATTTATTTCCATATCTACTGGCGGTGTTGTATCATTTAAATTTTGATTATTACTTAATGGAATAATCGCTCCTGATTTAGCAAATACTGGATAGTCTTCATCTCTAAAGAAACTGATATAACTTTTATTTCCTGGGAATTTTTTACCTGTTACATAATCATACCATGTTCCTTCTGGTAAAAAGAAATTATGGACTACTCTATTCATGACTTCGTTTTTTGGTGTAATTATTGGCGCTATTAACAATGATGAGCCAAAGAAATATTCATTACGGTATAAAACATCATCATAGAAATGTGGTTTTAAATAATATAATGGTTTTATTAAGGCATCACCAAATTTATGATATTTATAGGCTTCACTATAAATATATGGTATTAATTTATGTCTTAATTTTAAATAGTCTTTGGCTATTGTATATGTCTTAATATCCCATCTCCATGGCTCTCTTTTGTAATAATGTCCTTTATCTACTCCAAATTTTAATATTGGGGAAAATACACTTAACTGTATTGATCTTAAATATAATTCGTTATCTTCTGTTCCTTTGAAATATCCGCTTATATCGTGTGCCCAAAATGGCATTCCGTTATTAAAACTGTTATTATTATAAAATGGTATTTTTCTTAATGTATCCCAGCTTACTTTGGTTTTCCCTGAATATAATACTGGATAACGGTGCGGAGTTAGATCATTTCCTTCTGATAAAAGTAATGGTCTTCTTTTGAAATCTCTTTGCATGTCATAGAAGTGATAGTGTTTTAATAGGGTTAGATTTTGAATATTTTGTTCGTTTTCTAAATCTAGCCAGTAAAAATCAATTCCTAAATTATCTAATGGATGGATAAATAATTTAAAATATACATCTACAAATTTAGGATCTAATACATTATATGGTATTTTTCCTTCTTTATCTTGAGGTAAATACTTTAAAGCTTCATTATAATATGTATCTATATTATATATTCCTGATGTTGGATCTACGCTTAAACCTAATCTTATGTTTTTAGTGTGCAGGTAATCTATCATGGCTTTTGGATTTTTAAAGTATTTATCGTTAAATGTGAAACCGGTTCTTAAATGTTTATCTTTTATTTTAATTCTTTTGTGCCAGTCTTTATCTAATACTACTACTGAAAGTGGTATTTCGTTATTCTCAAAATTATCTACTAATGTTTTTAGTTTTAAATCGTCATAATCGTTATTACTGCTCCACCAGTTTCCGAAAGCATATCTTGGTGGAAGTGCGGGATATCCGGTTATTTGATAGTAATCTTTTAAGGCTTCTTCATAGTCTTTGTTATACATAAATAAATAGGTATCTATTCTAAGTTCGTTATTTTTTGATACTGTTCCATCTTCATTAAATATTAATGATGTAGTATCATCAAAACTTGCCATACCGTCTGATGAAAATATTCCTTTTCCTTTTAAACCACCTTCTGATAGTGAACTATTTGGAACTCCATAGTTTCTTACTTCTGGATGTCCATAGTACCAAACTCTATCAGTATTTAAAAGTTCTACTTTTAGGTTTGCTGCTGGATTTGCTTTTCCTCCTAAAAATGATTTTCCTTTGATATATGTCAATTTAAAATATTTGGTAGATATTATAACAAAATTACTATCTTCATTTGATGTGAATTCTGGTTTCTTTAAATCACGGTATAATACTCTTTCTGTTGGATCATCGACAAATATTCCGTTATCATTATATTCTAGTCTAATTAATCTTTCTGTTAAAACTGTAAAACGGAACTTTTCTCCTACTATCATGTTTTCTTTGTTTGCGATAGCTCTTGTTTTGTCTATTTTAAATTGTTCTCCTAAATTATACATTTTATCCCTTCCTATTCTTATATTTCATCTATTTGCATGAAATTGGTATGTGTTACTTTTTTAAATGGGTAACCTCCTGTAATAATTATTTTGTCTCCTTTATTTAACTTATAGGTGTGTTCTAATTCTTTTTTTACATTTTCGGTTAATTCATCTAAAGTATCACCTTTGGCTATAACTGGTAAAACTCCAAAATGTAATTGAAGACTTTTAACTACTTCTTTTCTAGATGCAGCGGCTATTATTGGACAAGGTGGTTTTAAATTGCTTATTCTTCTTGCTGTTCTGCCATAGTTTGTAGCAACTACTATAGCTTTACAGTCTAATTCATTTGCCCCTAAAACAACACTTGATGATACTGTTGATGTTATGCTTTTTTGTTTTTCATTTAATGAATTTTTAAAGAAATAATTATAATCTATACTGCTTTCTGATTCTTTTATTATTTTACTTACTATTCTTACAGTATCTATTGGATGAGCTCCTACTGTTGTTTCACTTGTTAACATTATAGCATCTATGGCTTCTGATACTAACGTTGATAAATCTGACACTTCTGCCCTATTTGGAACTGATTTTTTTGTTAAGAAACTATTAAATTCTGCGGTAATTATTATTAGACATCCTTGTTCATAGCATTTATGAATAGTTCTTTTTTGAATGTTTGGTACTGTTTCTACTGGCAACTCTATTCCTAAATCGCCTCTATCTAAAATAATTCCATCAGCTATATTGATAATATTATCTATATCTTCAGCAGCATTTTTGTTTTCTATTTTGGCTAAAATGTTGATGTGCTCATTTTTGAGTTCGATTAATAAATCGTTTATTTCTAATACATCTTCTGCTGATGTTATTCCTGATACTCCTAAAAAATCTACTCCCATTTTGTCTGCAAATAAAATATCTTGATAATCTTGCTCTGTTAAAAATTTTCTGTTTGGTCTTGTCTCTGGCAGGTATATTTTTGAATTATCTGATACTTCGCCACCTTTTAATACTGAACATACTACATAATCTAATCCTTTTTCTGTTACTTGTAAAATGACATTACCTTTACTTAATTTTATTTTTGTGTGATATTTTAAATCGTTTACTAAATTTGGGTAGTTTACGGAAAAACCTGTCATATTTCCATTTATTTCATTCATGTATATTCTTATTTTGTCTCCTGTATTTAAAAAGGCTTTCCCTCCTATAAAGGTATCTGTTCTAATACATGGTCCTTCTAAATCTAACATGATAGCTACATTTGTATTTAATCTTTCGTTGGCTTCATTTATTAGGTTTATTAATCTTTCGCATACTTCTTTATTAGAATAACTCATATTTAACCTAATTACATCTATACCACTTTTGATAAATTCTTCTATTTGTTTTATTTCATCTTTATTTTCACATAGTGTTGCGATTAGTTTTGTCTTTTCCATTTTACCACCCTATTCTATTTAAATTATAAAGTATATGGCCTTTAAAGTCAATTGATTTTGGATATTTAAAAGATGTAGTTTTTTATTCTACATCTATTTTAAATCATCGATATTTTTCTTTAGTTGTTTAGCCTCTTCACCAAATATTATTTTTAATTGATTATCTATTTCAACTATTCCTTGTGCTCCCATTTTTTGAATGGCTTCTTTGTTTACTAAGTTAATATTATGAAGATTAACGACAAATCTAGAATTGTTTACTTCATAATTGATAATATTGGCTGTACCTCCTAAATATTCAATTAGTTTGTTAGCTTCTAATTTAAAATCTTTACTTTTGGCTTTTAAAATTGCGAAAGCTATTACTAATAAAACTAAAATTATAATTATATATTGCCATATCATTTTTTCATCACCTATTAAATTATACTATAAATTTGACTATTTTTGAATATATGTAATAAAAACTTTTGCGTTATCGTAGTCTAGTTTTTCTGTTCCATCTGTGGAAACGAATGTAGAGGTTGCTTCAAACATTTCATTTTTTTGAATATTTTCTTGACTGAATGAACTTACACCAACTATATCATTACCTTTAAATACGACAAAGTCTCCTCCAAGATATGATATTGGTTCGTCATTGTTTGTGCATTTTGCATTTACTGATAAAACATTTTCTCCATCTACTTTGTCATTTATTGTGCATTTAATTTTAGATATGTCTATTTCGTTTTTATATTCCCCATCTTTTTTGATATTTATTTTTATTTTTCCTGCATATTCATCTTTTTTTAAGTTTGGTACTTGAAAGACAAATATACTACTATTTTTTGCATAAACTTGCCCGTTTACTGTTTGAGTATCTATTTTTTTCCCTTTCTCATTAGCAAAATCAACATCGACATTTATGTTAGATGTTTTATCGTTATTTGATGTAAGTAAGAGTATTAATGTATTATTGTCTAAAATATTTGTTTGTACTTTAAAGTTGGTACTATTATTAACACTTATTAAATCATCATCATAATATTTGTATTTTACTTTTCCTTTAATTAATACTAAACTTATTAATAATAAAAGTAAACATATTATAATAATTAAGCATATAATTATAGTATTATCTTTTATCTTTTCTTTTTTCATACTTTACTCCTTTATAAATCTAAAACATTTTTGTCCCCTATTTTAGATGCATATTCATTTATTCTATTTGAATCATATTTTGGGTCTTTTTCATAATTATAACCTACTATGTTTGTTAAATACCATTTTATTTCGTTTACACATTTAGAAGATTTTTTGTCTTTTAGATATACTTCTATAGATAATGTTTCATTTTTATTTACATATCTATCTAAATACTCATCTATTATCTTCATAGCTTTCACTTTAGCTTTGTATCTATCTGCCTCTTCTTTTTCTGTTAAATTAGTATCTGTATAATCCATTCCCGCTAGAAATACTATATCCGATTCTATAGTTTTTAAATCTGATATATAAGATGAATAATAAAATGTTTTTATATTGATAGTATTATTAAATTTGTTCTCATAGTCACTTGTTTTCATTACTTTGACATCAAAGTTATCTTTTATTTTACTTTCTAAATTTTTAATTAGTTTTTCATGTTCTTTTACATATTCTTCTAAATTATATTTTTTTATAATTTCTTTACTAGGTTTTTGATTTTGATATGCATCTTCTCCTAATATTATTAAATTTTTATCTATTTTATATTTGAATACTCTATTATATTCATCATTTGTTTTTCCTTTTAAAATAAATGAATTTATTTTTTCTATATAATTTTTTGCATCCTTTTTACTATTTAACTTTATCTCTGCTGGATTAATGTAGAAATAAATAGCTAATCCTAAACAAACAATTACCAAAAAGATGGCAATTATTAATATTATGTTTTTATGTTTTTTCAATTTAATTACCACCTTTCTAATAATATACTACTCTACTTTCATCCTGACAATATGTAGCACTCGTTGTACAATAGTTGCCTGTTCCCCAGCTTCCATAACCTGACCATGGTGTATATCCACAGCAAGACTTAGTACACGTGTCTGCATATGTACCATTACAATATTTATCTTCAGAATTGATACATTCTAAATTTATCAATTCAAATCTTAAGCCGTTAGATGCAATATAAATGCTAGGGCACTCATAAGTGAAAATCATTTCCACACGTCCAACAGTACTAGGATCATGATATGCGCACCTCCATCTAGTACAATTTTGGCCACAAACATAGGAATAATTAATCCATCCACAGCAGTTGCCATCACTACAGGTTCTATTTGAACGTGTACTCTTTCTATATTGTGTTTGTTTTTTTATTGTTTGAGCTGCACATGTTCCACTATTTCCTGCATTATCATATATTGTGATTGCTGATACATTACTTTTTAAACCTGTTTTTGCATTAGGGCATGATACTACTTTACTTGTCGCATCTGTACATCTATAGCTTACTGTTACTCCTCCTGGTGTATATTGATTACTTTTTTTCGGAGTACATGTTGGCGCAGTTACATCTCTTTTTGCCCATTCACTACATTTTGTTGTATTTCCAGCATTATCTTTAACAAATCCATAATATGTTATTCCTGTTGTATCACTTGATAATGTCATACTTGTAGAATTGTTGTAATTTACACTATTTTTATTATTCATTCCTTTTTGCTGAATTCCACTTAAATTATCATCATATGTCATGTCAAATTTTACATTAGTTATATACCAATCATTGTTTCCTTTTTTTCCATCTGTTATTTTAACTTCACACGTTGGTTTGGTAGAATCTTTTCTAAGTTTTGTGTTGCATCTTCCTATATTTCCTGCTTTATCTATTACATATCCATAATATGTTATGTAATCAGTATCTACACTTTGAACTTTACTTGATATTTTTCCAAATGTATCTGATGAACTGGTACTTATTCCATAGTCATCTACTCCACTTAAGTCATCTGTTAAGTTCTTTCTATTATCTCCAAAATCTACCGTTACATTCGATACATACCAATCATTATCTCCCATTGTGCCTGTTAAACTTAATGTACATTTAGGCGCTACACTATCTATGTTTACAATATTTATCCTTGAATCTGTAATACTTGTAGCATCTTCTCCTTTTCCAACATATTGCGCTTCTAATGGTGTTTTAGCTGATGATTTATTAAATATTATCTCCGTTGTTCCTCCATTATAACTATTTATATCATCTACATATATCCACTCACCATTATCTATCCTATAACGTGCTTTATAATCTCCATCCATTTTTGGCCATATAATTTTTACTGTTCTTTGTTTTACCCAACTACTTCCTTTTGGTGTTACATCAAAATCTATAAATGATACCGATGCTATTTCTTCACACGTATCTTTTTCTGTTAATTCAAAATCACTTGTACCTGCTGTATATATTGTTACCATCACTGATTTATCTGATATATCTTCACCAGTTGATGGATCTATTACTGGCTCAACTAATTTACCATCTTCTATTAGGCTTTTTATAGTTATACAGTATCTTCCACTTTGTCCTGGTGGATATAAATCTGGATGCTCTTTTATATATTGATCGGCCGCATCATATATTATATTTCCTGTCGCTCCTTTTGCTTCATCTTCTGATTCTGTTATCCTATTTATTACTGCTGGTACTATTAAAACTAGTAATATTCCTATTATTACTATTACTCCTAAAATTTCTGCTAGTGTAAACCCTTTTTTCATATCCTCACCTACTATAACATAAGTATATCATATTTTTTGTTTTTTTCATCCAAATTTAATTGTATTAAAAAAAATAATAGTGTATTATATTTATTGGTGATACTCATGAAGAACGTTTCAAAGTATAAGCTAGATAAATCTATTTTAATTCCTATTTTAATTTTTGCTTTTATCAGCATTATTACTTTATATGGTGCTAATAGTATTTTACCTAGTACAATGGATCATTTAGTAACGAATCAAATTATTTGGTATATAATTGGGTTTATTATTATTTATATAGTAATGACTGTTGGCAATACATATATATATAGAATAAGCTGGTTTTTATATATTATTGGCATTCTTTCTTTAATTGGTCTTTTTTTCTTTGGCATTTCTATCAATGAAGCGAGGTGCTGGTACGAGATAAAAGGTGTTGGTACTATTCAACCTAGTGAATTTATGAAAATTATTTTAATTATTATAAATGCTTCGATGATTTCTAAATTTAATGAGGAATTTCCTAATCCTAATATCAGAGAAGAATTTATGTTTTTGGTTAAAATTGCTATCATTGTATTAATTCCTAGTATTTTAACTTTTATGCAGCCTGATACTGGAGTTGTCTTGATTTACTTACTTATTACTTTTGTTATGCTTTTTGCTTCTGGTATTAGATATAGATGGTTTTTAATTGTTATTGGAATAGCTCTTTTCTTTGTTTTAGCTGTTTTGGGTATATATTTTATCAGTCAAGATTTGTTTATTAAAGTATTTGGCACTAGTTTCTTTTTGAGGGTTGATAGGCTTTTAGATTGGTCTAATCAAAGTGGTTATCAGCTTGGTAATAGTTTAAGTTCTATTGGTTCGGCTGGGTTATTTGGACATGGTCTAACTGTTAATCCGATTTATTTTCCTGAAGCTCAAACTGACTTTATATTTGCTGTTTATGCTTCTCATTTCGGTTTTATTGGCTCTATTATTTTACTTTCTTTACTTGCTATGTTTGATATTAGATTAATTTCTTTAGCTTTAAAAACTAATAAATTAATTAACAAATATGTCATTGCTGGGGTTGTTGGTATGCTTTTGTATCAGCAGATTCAAAATATTGGAATGACTTTTGGGTTACTACCTATTACTGGTATTACTTTACCTTTTATAAGTTATGGTGGTTCTAGTTTGCTTAGTTATATGCTTGCGATGGGATTAATTTTTAATATTTCTAATGAAGAGATGCGTTATACAAACTAAAAAATCAGGGGTTTCCTGATTTTTTTATTCTTCGTTATTTTCTTTTGCAATAACTTCTTTACCTTTATAAGTTCCACAATTTTTACATACTCTATGTGGTTTTACTGGCGCTCCACACTTTGGACATACTGTAACAGTTTTCGCATCTATTTTATAATGTGTACGGCGCATTCTTCCACTAGTTTTACTAACCTTTCTTGCTGGTACGGCCATGATAACACCTCCTATAATAAATCTTTTAACTTAGCTAGGCTATTATTACCTTTTTCTTTGCTATCAGTTATTAGTTCCCATCCGTCTCCCTTTGTTTTCATGTCCTTTGCTTTGGGACTTATGACTTTCATGGGAATTTCCATTAATATATTTTCCCATATTATTGGTAAAATATCAATAGTTTTTTCACTTTTTTTATAGTTTTCGTCAATTTCACTTAAGTTTTCAATAACATTTATATCAAATGGATACTCTACTTCTTCTAAAGTTAAGCTGCATGGTAATATCATTTTACCTTTTATATTAATGTCTATTTGATAATCATCTAAATCTGGAATGATTTTTCCTGTTACTTTTACTTTTTTCATATCTAAAATTTTAGCTTTATCTAAATCTTCTTTAGGAAAAGTTACTTCTTCATCTATTTTTATTTCATTTTTTATATTTAATAAATTTAAATCTATTAACATTTTTCATCACCAAAGTTATTATATATTATTTTTTTTATTAATTCAAATTGGTATATAAAGTTATTTTTTAGATAAAATAAATTTAGGTGGTTTTATGAACTTTTTAATTTATTTTGCTATTTTTATTTTTAAAATTATTGAAGATGCACTTGCTACTTTAAGGTTAATTGTCGTTAGTAATGGGAAGAAAAAACTGGGCGCTATTTTACAGTTTTTGGTTACTTTAATTTGGATTATTTTAACTAGCTCTGTTTTAATTGGTTTAAAAGACGATATTTTTAAAGCTATTGCTTTTGCTTTTGGTTCTTTATTTGGCTCTTATTTGGGGAGTGTTTTAGAAGAGAAAATCGCGCTTGGAACAAATATATTTATGGTAGAAATAGAAAATTCTAAATCTTTAAAATTAATTGATATTTTAGAAAAAGAAAAATTTAATACTTCTAGGGTTAGAAGTGAAAATGATAAAAACACTATTTTGGTAGTTACTGGAAGAAGAAAAGATAAGGGTAAAATTGTCTCTCTTATTAGAAAAATAGATGAAAAAGCTATTATTTTAAGTGAAAAAGTTAAGATTGCTTCTTAATTATTTTATACATTTTTAATGGATAATCGGTTATAATGTTTTCTTTTTTTATTTTTTTTAACTCTTCTATACTATTTACTGTCCATCTAAATGTTTCTTTATTTGGAAGTTTTTTACTATATAAATAATTTACGGAATTAAAATCAAATGAATTATTTAAATACTTTTCATTTATTTTTAAACTTATTATTAATCCTTTTTTTAAATCTTTTAATTTTTTTATAAAATCATAATTAAAACTACAAATATAATAATTCAATTTGTATTTTTTTAATACTTTATTTAAAACCTTTATCATTTGATTTATCCTTTTATCTACTTTTATTTCTATCATTATTATTTTATCACTTTTAACATTTTCTAAAATTTCTTCTAATCTATTTAAACCTAGTTTTTGCAGTTTTATTGAATTGGTGTGGCTTATTAGAAAACCTTTATAAAATGGATCGTGATTTATGATTAATTTTTTATCTTTGGTTAATCTAACATCAAATTCTACACCATCTACATAATCTTTATTTAAACTATTTATGATGGCTTCTAAACTATTTTCTTTATGAATACCATCATTTCCTCTATGCGCTATTAACTTCATATTTATATTTTATTTTTACTATAATGTTTTTATGCAAAACAAAAGACGCTTTTCAGCGTCCATATGCATAGAAGTAAGGAGCGAAGAAAACTCCTCAAAGAAATTATATAGTCCCCAAACCCAACCCTAGAATATAAATATTCTTTCAACAATTTAATTATATAATATTTTTAAACATAGTGCAACAATTTTTTAACTTCTTTTGTTTAAAATTGGTTTTACTATTTTATAAACTATGTCATTTATCTCTTCAATGGCTTTAGGATTTTCTTTTTTAAAACACTCTACTGTAACAAAATTATATTTGTCTGCTAGTTCTAAATAAGCTCTTTCGGCATTTTTTAAATGTTGTTTGTCCTTTTCGTGTTCATCAGCTTTTTCTGTTCTTTTTTCTTTTAATTTTTCTGCTACTTCAGTTGGCATGTGTAAGAAGATAGTTAAATCTGGTTTAGGAAGTTCCATTAGGTCAAATTCTAATTTATCAAGCCAGTCATACATTTTATTTCTTTCAATACTATCTTCTATTTTTCCTCCTTGATGAGCCATATTAGAATATATGTATCTATCTAAAATAACATTGTATCCTCTTTCTAATAAAAACATTATTTTATCTATATTATATTTCCTATCAGCTGCATAATATAATGAGGCTACTTTAGGATCAACATTTGTAGAACCTTCTTTAAAATAACATTCATCAAATCCTTCTTTTCCTAAATATGGACCTCCTATTATCTTTCCTGTTGGAGATGAATAGTTTGGAAATGAAAAGTTTTCTACTTGATATCCTTCTTTTCTTAATCTTTGAATTAATAAATTAGTCTGTGTCTGTTTTCCAGAGCAGTCTGTCCCTTCAATGGTTACTAATTTTCCTTTCATCTTCCTATCCTCCTTTTATATAAAACGTGTTTATATTTTATTCCATCTTCTTCATTTTCACTTAATATTTCTTTTTCAAAATCATTTTTGTCAAATATTGGAAAGTATGCATCGGCTTTACTAGTAGCTTCTATTTCGGTTAAATATAATTTGTCTGCATATTCTAATAATTCTTTATAAATTGACTGCCCTCCTATATTAAATATTTCTTCATCTAAGTTTTCATATGCTTTTAAAAATGAACTTATATCATGAAATATTTTTACATTTGGCAGATTTATATTTTGCTTTGTCAAAATGATATGCTCTCTATTTACTAATAATTTAGGAAGTGATTCGAATGTTTTTCTTCCCATAACTATTTTATGGTTAATTGTCGTTTCTTTGAAAAACTTCATGTCTTTTTTTAAATGCCATATTAACTGATTATTAATACCTAATTCATTATTTTGACCTATGGCTGCTATTATAGATAATTTCATTGCGCTAGAGGAAATCTTATCTTTCCATGATGTTTATAATTTAATACTTTTACGTCTTTACATTCTTTTGAATTATCAAAATCAAAGAAATCTGTTACTTCTGGATTTAGCCATAAATCTGGAGCTTTTAAGTCTTCTAACTCTTCTCCTCTTCTTATTTGCTCTTTTATTCCTTCTATTTGATTTAAATAAATATGAGCATTTTTTATAGACCAGTCTAATGTTCCCGGTTTTAAATTGGTAACTTGAGCTAACATGTTCAATAATACGGCATACTGGGTAACATTAAATGGAAGTCCTAGTGGTACATCACAGCTTCTTTGATGCACCCATGCATTTAATTTTCCGTCTGTAACATCCCATTCGCTTGACCATACACACGATGGTAATACGGCTGTATTTACATATTCATCTTGCCATAAGCTGATGACATTTCTTCTATCGTTTGGACTTTCTTTTAAATTATCTATAAGGTGCTGGATAAGCTGATATTTACCTACTATATATCCATAAGCGGTACCTATTGTATGGGCATATTTTTTACCATAAAATTTAGCTTTTTTGATATTTTTTGTTTCTGATAGACTTTTTGCTTTAATTATATTTCCATTTTCATCTACTTTTGGTTTTAAATCATCTTTATGCATATGTTTTGGAACACTGTATACATCTAATACTTCTACTTCTTTATCTTTGTCATATGGTGTTTTTTCAGTATCTGACTGATAAATTCTATATATTCCGTCTTCGTCTACTTCCCATTCATCCCATATATGAACGCCTCTTTCTTTTAACCATCTTACATCATTACTTTGCTTTTGATATATCCAAAGCATTTCTAAAACTGCTTGTCTTATGAATAATTGTTTTGTAGTTAATATTGGAAATTCTTCTTCTAGGTTAAAATGAAAATGATGTGATGGTATTTTTATTGTATTTATTCCTGTTCTATTTTCTGTTTCTTTCCCTTCAGTTAATATTCTTTTACATAAATCTAAATAATCTTTATCCCATTTTGCCATTTTTAATCACTCCTTTATTTCGTTATTTTCAAATTTTACATCTAAAAATTTACGGCTAGCTAGGAAATCACACATGTGAACAAATCTTTGATATTTGTTGTGTGGCACTGGTAATACTACATCGCTGTATGGATTAGTATTAAATGAACCCATATGAGATGAAATAACATTACATAAAAATTCTATTTCATTATCTGTTAGTTTTGTTTTTTCTTTATTTTCTTTTATATAATTTGCCATTAATATTGGATGATCAAATCTTACATATTGCTCTTTTATTTTCCCGTGTTTTAAACCGTCGTGCATTATTAAAGCTATTATCATTAAATCTTTTTCATCGTCTTTGAATGAGTAACCTATTATTTTGTTATTTGCAAGTTCATGAGCTATTTTTACAGCTACTTTGGTGTGTCTTAAAAGTCCTCCTTCACCTAAAGCAAATAAAGGATGATATTTTCCTGTAGAACTAGCTGCAACTTCATAAAAATAGTCTGGAAGTAATTTAATTAACTCTATTGCACTTTTTTTATATCTTTCATTTTTGATGTATGTTAGTTCTTTTTCAAATGTCATTTTACCACCTACTTCAAGATTACCACAAACTTATGTTTGTGTAAAGAATAAATTTTACATTTCTATAAAATTTAATAGTATTTCATTTGATGTATATAGATATTTGGGGTTTATAAATATATTTGTTTCATCTTCTAATAATAATTTTTCTTTTAACATTTTATTTACTATTTCTATTTTTTTGATATTTTTTTGATATTTTTTATAAAATTTATCTTTGTTTATTCCTTTTGTTTTTCTTAATCCTACTATAAATTCATCTTCTATTTTTTCTTTTATAGTTAATGTATGTTTATTTAAAATAAAATTTCCTTTTAAATATTCGTTTAAATTTCTTGTGTTTTCATATCTGATATTATCTACATATCCACTTGCACCTAGCCCAAATCCATAATAATTTTCGTTATTCCAGTATGTTAGATTATGTCTTGATTCATATCCTTTTTTAGAAAAATTACTTAATTCATACTGAACGTACTTATTTTCTTTTAATGTTTTTCTTATTAAATCATACATTTGTCTTTCTTTATCATCATTTAATGGCTTATATCTATCTATATATAATTTTGTGTGTGGTTCAATTATTAAAGTGTATGTGGATATGTGTGTAGGATTTAATTTGATTATTTTTTCTAAATCTTTTTTTAAATTTTCTATACTTTGATTTTGAAATCCATACATTAGATCAATATTTACGTTTTTAAAATTTTTTAAAGCTAATTTTAAATTATCTATGTCTAGTTTTCTATTTAATGTTTTTAATGTTTCTTTATCAAATGTTTGAACTCCTATACTTAATCTATTTACATTTTGTTTTAATAAATTTATTTTTTCTATGCTTAAATCTTCGGTGTTTGTTTCGAATGTTATTTCTGCATCTTTATCTATATTAAATATTTTTAATATGTTAAATAGTTTTTCTAACTGTTTTAGTGATAATATACTTGGAGTTCCACCACCTATATATACTGTATTTACTTTTTCTTTTTTATAATTTTCTTTTATCTCTTTTTCTAAAGCTATTAAATACTTGTCTATCCATTGTTTATTTTTTAAAATTTTACAAAAATCACAGTAAGAACAAATATTAGTGCAGAAGGGTATATGTATATATATACTCATTTTCTTTTTCTTCTTAAATTAAGTTCTTCTACTTTTTTATCATATATACCTTCTTCTGATTGTAATGCGTATAAAATGGTTTGAAAATTTTTAATTAATCGTTTTCTATCTTTGACTTTTATTTCATTTCTTTTGACCTTTTGTAAATCACTTATGTATAATTTACCAAATGATATTTTTCCTTCTTGATAATCATTTAAACGTTCTTTGGCGGCTATTAATTCTTTTTGCTTTAAAATATTGTCAGAATCTTTATTGGCTGATTTTTGCAATATATCATAATATTTTTGAGCTATTAATTTCATCAAATTATTATAATCAAGTGTTGCTTTTTTTTCTTTTAAATCATCTTCGTAAATTTTTTGAATTTGAATTATTTCTCTTTCGAAATCATCATTAAGTCCTAATTCTATAAGCATATTTCTTAATGGTTTTCCTTCATCTATTATTTCATCTTCGCTTATTTCTCTATAATATAATTTTGTTAAATATTCGTCATCTATTTTTTGTCTTTCTATTAAATATTTTTTTATATAATCTGGATAATTAAAATTATTTTCTAAAACCTCATCTATTGATGGAGGCAATATTATTACTCTTACTCCTTTTGCTATTTCATGCCACGCATAATCCATAATATTAACACCTACTTTTCTTCATCTACATTTAAAACGGCTAAAAAAGCTTCTGAAGGAACTTCTACTTTTCCAACCATTTTCATTCGTTTTTTTCCTTCTTTTTGTTTTTCTAATAATTTTCTTTTTCTTGTTATATCTCCACCATAACATTTTGCTAAAACATTTTTTCTTAAGGCTTTTATATCTGTTCTAGCGATTACTTTTGAACCTATTACAGCTTGTATTGGAACTTCAAATAATTGTCTTGGGATTATTTCTTTTAATTTATATACTATTTTTTTACCTCTATTATAGGCAAAGTCTTTATGAACGATAACACTAAAGGCGTCTACTACTTCACCATTTAATAATATATCCATCTTAACTAAATCACTTGGTTTATATCCTATTAATTCATAATCAAATGAAGCATATCCTTTAGTTGAACTTTTTAATTTATCAAAAAAGTTATAAACTATTTCGGATAGAGGAATTTCATAGTGTATATTTACTCTTGTTTGAGTTAGATATTCCATGCTTATATAATTTCCTCTTTTATTTTGACATATTTCCATAACGCTTCCTATGTAATTACTTGGAACATATATATTAGTTTTTATATAGGGCTCTTCTACCTTTTTTATTTGACTTCTATCTGGCATTTTAGCTGGACTATCTATATATATTTCTTCGTTATTTGTTTTGATTATTTTGTAAATTACAGATGGTGATGTTGCAATATGATTTATATTAAATTCTCTTTCTAATCTTTCTAGGGTTATTTCCATATGTAGTAAGCCTAAAAATCCACATCTAAAACCAAATCCTAAAGCTTCGGATGTCTCTGGTTCAAATTCTAAGGCTGCATCGTTTAATTTTAATTTTTCTAAGGCTTCTCTTAAATCTGGATACTTATTTGTTTCAACTGGATATAATCCACAAAATACCATTGGTCTTATTTGTTTATAACCTGGCAGACTTTCCTTTGCTGGATTATTTTCTAAAGTTATAGTATCTCCTACTTTAATGTCGCTTATGCTTTTTATACTTGCGCATATATATCCTACTTCTCCACAGTTTAATTTATCTATATTATGTGGCTTTGGACTATTGTATCCTAACTCTGTAATTTCGTGAACTGCACCTGTAGCCATAAATTTTATTTTATCTTTGATTTTTAATGTTCCTTCTTTTATTCTGATTAAAGCAACTACTCCTTTATAAGGATCAAAATAACTATCAAACACCAAGGCCTTTAAATTACTGTTTGGATTACCTTTTGGTGCGGGAACTTTTTCTATTATAGCTTCTATTAACTCTTTTACTCCTTCCCCTGTTTTAGCACTTGTTAAAATTATTTCGTCTTCATTAAATCCTAATGTGTCTATTAATTCTTTTTTTACTTTTGGTATATCGGCATTTGGAAGATCTATTTTATTTATAACTGGTATAATTGTTAAATTACTATCTAGTGCTAGAAAGACGTTGGCCAAAGTTTGAGCTTCTATTCCTTGCGCAGCATCTACTACTAAAATGGCTCCCTCACAGGCTGCTAGACTTCTAGATACTTCATATGAAAAATCAACATGTCCTGGTGTATCTATTAAATGTAATAAATAGTCTTCATTTTTATAATGATAATTTAATCTAGCTGCATTTAATTTAATGGTAATTCCTCTTTCTCTTTCTATATCCATACTATCTAATAGTTGATCTTGCTTTTCTCTTTCACTAATTGCTCCTGTAAGTTCTAGTATGCGATCTGCAAGTGTACTTTTACCATGGTCTATATGAGCTATTATGGAAAAATTTCTAATGTTTTCTTGTCTCATTTTTATCACCTTGATATTATTATATCAAAGGTTTTAATATATTAAAAGTGATAACTATAGTTATCACTCTTCTCTTTTGCATTCTAAATTTTGTTCATTTGTCTGGTTACATTTGAAATGACCGAATGTTAAATCTGTTACGGTGGCTGATCCATCTTTGTTTATTTGAACGCTTCCGCCTGTTGGAAGTTCACCATCATTTTGAATATTTAATTCATATAAATAACTTACTTTTTTTCCGAACTCATAAAACTCATGTCCATCTTCATAGAAAACTACTTTAAATGGCAGTCCTACTTCATTAAATAAGTTCATATCTGTATAAAATGTTTTTACTGTATTTACTGTTTCTTTCGTGCTGGTCATGGCTGCATTCCATGCCATATTGTAGACTATTTTTTGGATTAAAGGAACAAGCACGAATAAAACAACTAGGGAAAAAACTAAAATACTACTATATTCAATCACTTTAATTGTTGCGCGATGTGCATTTTCTTCTTTCATATTAACCAGCCTCTTATTATAATAATATCACATTAATATTCATTAAGCAATATTTTTAGAAAAAAAAGAAGCCTATTTAAGCTCCTTTAAATTGTCCTCCAATATAATGTCCGTTATCTTTCCAGTTAGTAAGAGCAACATCAGTTTTTGTTCTAGAACAAATCATAGAATTTGAGTCATAGGTATTACTTTCTTTATCTATAGTAGAACAATAATATCTACCAAATTGTAATTGGTAAGCTATAATACTACCATCTTCTAACATGGTAACAAATCCATTTTGTGGCATTTCTCCACTGGCTGCGACTGGTTGTTTATTAACATAACCTGTTCCCCAACCACCACCTGTGGCAGTTATTGTTCCGCAAGGAGTATCAGTATTAGTTCCGTCACTACTACCCTCTCCTCCTTCACATGTTTGTTCAGCTGTTCCTTTAGGAAAATTAACAGTAAATGGAAGTCCTACTGGGTCTACCGGGTCTTGAGCTTGTGAATATGCGAGTCTTACAGCATCAATAGTACCCCACGCTTTATCGACAGCCGCATTTTTTCTTGACTGTTCAATTACATTCAAGATAATTGGCGTTGTAATTAAGGCGATAATAGCTAAGATAACGATTACAGCCAAGAGCTCAACCAATGTAAAACCTTTTGAATTCTTTCTCATCTATTTCACCTCCTTGCCCCTTATTCTGTTACCAATATATCATATTTTCTTTTATAAATCAATATGTTTTATTTTAATTTTTGAATAATGATTTCTAATTCTTGTTTTTCTTTTTCTAGCATTTTTCTTTCTGTTTCGACAATTTCTTTTGGCGCTTTATTTACATAATTTTCATTATTTAATAGTTTTTCACGCCTTAAAATAGAGTTTTCTAATCTTTCTTTTTCTTTATATAACCTTTCTATTTCGGCTGTTTCATTTGATGAATTATCATAATATAAAGTAACTATCTCTCCTTTGAAATTAAACTTTAAAGTATCTAAACTTTTATAGTTATTTATGTTTACATTTTTTGTCATTTTGTCTATTATTTCTTTATTATTTATTAGAACTTCATTTTTATATTCAATATAATTTTCTTTTATATTATTTTCTAATCTTGCTTTTCTTATTTTTTTAATAAGGTCTATTATCTCTTCTAGGTCACTACTTTCTTTAAATATCTCTTTTTGATTATACTCTGGATATTTACTTAACATAATAGACTCTTCGGTATTTGGAAGTTTGGTATATATTTCTTCTGTAACATATGGCATGAATGGGTGCATCATGATTAATATTGATTTTAATACATGAACTAGTACTGTCTTTGATGTATCATTCATATTTAGTTTAGATAATTCTATATACCAGTCACAAAAATCATTCCAAATGAAATTATATAGTGTAGCTCCAACTAGATTAAACTCATATTTTTCCATATTTTCTGTGACTTCTTTAACTGTTTCATTTAATCTTGTTAATATCCACTTATCTTGTAATTTTAAATTTTCGTATGTTTCATTATAACCTTCTATATTTAACAAAACAAATCTAGAGGCATTCCATAATTTATTTATAAAATTCCATGTTGATTTTACTTTTTCTGGTTCATATTTAACGTCCATTCCTGGGGCTGATGAGGTTGTTAGGAAAAATCTTAAACTATCTGCACCATATTTTTCTATTTCATCCATTGGATCAACACCATTTCCTAATGATTTACTCATTTTTCTTCCGATGTTATCACGAACTAAACCATGTATTAAACAGTTTTTAAATGGTTTTGTTTTTGTAAATTCTAATCCTTGGAATATCATACGGCTTACCCAGAAGAATATAATATCAAATCCGGCTATTAAAACATCATTTGGATAATATCTTTGATATAGCTCTGTATTATCTGGCCAACCTAGCGTACTAAATGGCCATAAGGCTGATGAAAACCATGTGTCTAGTGTGTCTGGGTCTTGAATCCATCCTTCTTCTTTTGGTGACTCTAAGCCAACATATATTTTATCATCTTTATACCAAGCTGGTATTCGGTGTCCCCACCATAATTGTCTTGAAATACACCAGTCATGTGAAATTTCTAACCAGTGATTTAATGTTTTTTCGAATCTTTCTGGATAAAAATTTACTTTTCTATCTTTGTCCTTTTGATTTTTTAAGGCATTTTGAGCTAAAACATCCATTTTTACAAACCACTGTTTTGATAAATATGGTTCGACAATGGCATCACTTCTTTCAGAATGCCCAACTGAATGTATTATCTTTTCTTCTTTGATTAATAAATCTTTTTCCTTTAACTCTTCTAATAATTTTTCTCTACATTCAAATCTATTTAATCCTTGATATTTACCGGCATTTTCATTCATGGTAGCATCTTGATTCATAACTACTATGTTTTTTAAATTATGTCTTTGACTAACTTCAAAATCGTTGGGATCATGCGCACCTGTTATTTTTACAGCTCCAATGATATATAATCCGATTTTTTTTAAAATAAGATTTAAAATAATATCTTAGATTATAATTGACAAAAAAAAATACGTCTGTTAAAATTTCTTCAAGAGGTGCTAAAAAATGAATAAAAAAAACATAATGAGAAATATATTAGGTTTTAATAATATAAGTTATTCCCAAAGAGGTGAAGATATTATTATATATAATTATTTAAAATATAATTGCAAATTAGATTCATTCTTTTATATAGATATTGGGTGCTTTGATCCAATCAAATATAGTAATACATATTATTTATACAAAAGAAATGGTAAAGGTATATGTATAGATCCTCAAAAAAAATTTGCTAAAAAATTTAAGAAAAAACGGCCAAAAGATTTATTCATAAACAAATCCATTTCAAATAAAAAACAAGAAACTTTATATTTGTTTAAGCATAATATCATTACTACAACATCAGAAGACGAAAAAAATATATATAAAAAATTAGGATATAAACTTAAAAAGGTTGAGCCAGTAAATTCTATAGATATTAACAGTATTTTGGCTATGGCAAATCAAAAAATTGATTTTATAAATATAGATTGCGAAGGAAATGAATTTGAAATCTTAAAGGATATAAACTTTGACAAATATAAACCTTTAATTATTTGTATAGAAACAATCGATCCGATAACTAGTAACAAATCTAAAATATATAATAAAATTGTAAAATTTATGAGAAAAAATAATTATGAAATATTGGCCGACACTATTGTAAATACAATTTTTATAAAAAAATAGCAAAAATTAAACATTTGCTATTTTTAGTCTTGAGTAACAGCTTGTGAGCAAATAGAAACCTTTTTACTTTTCTTTGGCTTTAATGGCAAACTGCTTACTATTTTTTTCATTTTCCACCCTCCTTGTTTTATGTAGTAAAGAGTAAAAGTTATTAAATAATATTTTCTCTTTATCTGCTTTTATTATATCGCAATTTAAAATAAATTCAAGTTCTTCTTTAAAATTTGTAAAAGGAGCATCAGTACCAAAAACAATTTTATTTATTCCTACATAATTAATCAGTTTTTGTAATAAATCGGTCGGATTATTTATTTTCCCCAAGTATGATATATCATATAAAGTATTAGATTTTTCTTTAATTGATTTATATAAAGTTAAAAATGGACTAATATCTATGTATAAATTTGAAGTGTTTTTTATTATTAATAAGTCTTTTTCACTAAATCTAGCGCAATGCGCTAATATAACATCACCCTTATAATTTTTAGCAAATTTAATTATATCAGCTGGTGATGTTTCCTCTTGAACTCCAGTATGTACTATAATTGGTTTATTAGAATTAATAGTAACACTTGATAAATGACGGGAACATAATTTTGGATGAATTTTATATCCCATAACTAAATCACCATAATATTGTTCAAAATATCTAACTTCAGAATTAATAGCCCTTGAAATATTTAAGTAAACGAATGGAATTATTGATTTAATTTCTCTTGTTTGCTTCAATAATTGTATATTCAGCAATCTTAATGGGTCAATGCCAGAATATATTATTTTTTCGCAATTTTCACAATAGATTTGTAATTCTTTATCATCTTTATCTACTATTTTTATTCTATGTTTACAATTTACTTTACATAATAATTCAGGAACAAAAGGATTCAAAAAACATACTGATTTATTAATTTTATATTTTTGTTGATCATTCAACAAGTCCAAAATATTATAAAAATTATATTCATCAAGTTTATCATTATCACTAACATGTAAATGAACATGCGAATCAATTATTCTCAATAGTATCATCTACCTCACAAGGAACCTTGCCGTAAAAATCATTAGTCCAAGAAATCGCGTATGATCTATTCCAAAGGCCACAAACCCTAGTACAGCCAAGTTTACCGCACTTTGAATTGGCAAAAGTTACATTTCTTAATTCTGATAAAATTTTATTATTTGACCATATATATTCCCAATCATCATTATAATTTCCTATACAAAACTTATCATTATCACTCATCAATGGAAAAGGAAATAATTTGCCACTTGCACTTAAATATAAGTCATCTCTGCCTTCGGGAGAAAAATAAAATTCTAATGGACGATATCCATTTATATATTCTTCCCACAATGGAGTATCTTCTCCTATATCAATTTGACTTTGTATCTTTAAGTTTGGAAACTTTTTTCTACCTTCATTTATATATGTTCGAGCTAAAGGAATAATATGTTTATAATAATTTGTTTGTTTCTTATCCTTTGATTTACCAGACCAGCAAATAGTTCCAAATTTGACAAATGTAGGTTTTATCTTATTGGCAAATTCTAAAAAATTGGGAATGTCATCAACATTATCTTCTGAAATAACAAATGATAAGATGTTTTTTTGTGTATTTTTTATTACATTTGAAATGCATTGTTTTGCTTTGGGCCAAATTTTAATATTATGTTCTATATTAAAAGAGTCTTCAATCCCATTACAAGATACTTGAACCATATAAAATTCATTTAGGACTTTCTTATATTTAGGTATATTAATACCAGGAATCATACCATTCGTTATGCAAGAAACCAATAAATGATGTTTCTTTATGAGTGAAACTATTTCAACAATATCATTGCGCATAAATATTTCACCACCAACTAAATTAATTCTCAGTACCCCATTTTCTTTTGCCTTTGCTAGAATTATATCAAGTTGTTTTAGATCTAAAAATTTATTTTTTAATTCTGGCGAAACATAACACATTTTACAATTAAAATTACAAGATGTATTTAATTGTATTTGCATTTTTATTGGTGCATAATAAGAATTAATTTTTTTATATTTAATTTTTGAAGCTAGCTTCAAAATTTCACTAGGTAAATCATCTGTTGTAACTAATTCCATATTGCCTTTCATATTTGGCTCGATATAAAACCAGCGCTTCAAAAATGGCTCATATCTATAAGTGCCAAACCATTGACCATCACCAGAAACTACATCTATAGGTTTATACGAGTAATCAATAAAATATTCGTTATCTTCATTTTCATCTACTAACATTTTTGTCATAATATTACCTTTCTAATAAAACATTTAATTTTCAATATCTAGCTCAATAGTTCTTATTTTATAATCTTTTTTTATTTCATTTAGCTTTAGTTCATTAATAAATAAGGTTGCCTTAAAATCTTTGACTGATTTTTCGATTGCATTTTTTAATTCTGCATTAACATCTATATCAAGAATTTTTATAGAAGTCTTTAAAGAAACATTATTAGTAGTTTTTTCTCCTCTTGCAATACCAATAATTTCAATAATTTGATCTCCTAATTTCATTTCTTTATCAAAACTATTATTTAATTCTTTAATTTCAGTTAAAT
>CALVRL010000012.1 GCA_944358625.1 uncultured Bacilli bacterium
TCTCCAAATTTTTAAAATTTGGTGAACTAAAATTCTTTTTGTTGTACAATAATTTCTATTTTTGTTTTTCAAACTATGCACCTCAATTAATTTTATGAAATTAATTATAGACAATTACTTATATTTGGGTTTTTGGTGTGTACTCTATTTGAAAATTTGAATATGTTATATTGAGAATAAAGAAGGGGTGGATTATATGTGTAATAATTCTAATGATAGTTCTTGCATTGCAGAAATATTAACAGTAATTAATATTTTACAATGTAATGCGGAATGTTCTGATAATTGTTTAGACACTTGTGATCGTGGTTTTTTAGGTAATACTGTTTCTACTTTAGGTCTTAATACAAGACCTGTAACACTTTATACGTGCTGTGGCAATGGAACACCTTGGAGTATGCCTACTACTAAAGAAAATGTTGACTGTTCTAGTGTAGGTTCTACTTGCTCTAGTGTGTTTAGGGTTGAAAAGGTTGATGGTGAGTGTGCAACTTTCAGAGTACTTGCTCCTAATACTGACCCTACTACATCTGCTACTACACCTTATGTAGCTACTAATTCATTTTTCACTATGAATTTAGGCTGTGTATGTGCTTTAAAATGTTTAAATGATACATATGTAGAAGGAGTTTAAGGTATTTCTTAAACTCCTTTTTCTTTTAAAAAAAACGCTTTTATGCGTTTAGTCAAAATAATTTATTTTCATACTTTTTTTAACTTCTTTTATTGTTTTTTCGGCTACCTTTTTTGCTTTGGCATTTCCTTCTTTTAAAATTTTGTCTACTAATTCTGGATTTTCTTCGTAATATTTTCTTTTTTCTGTAATTGGTTTTAAAAATTCTAACATTTCTTTTATTAGTTCTTTCTTACAAGCAACGCATCCTCTTTTTCCTTCTTTACATTCTTCACATATTGTGTTTAAATTTTTGCTATTTAATAGTTTGTGATAATAATAGACCATACATACATCTGGGTTTGCTTTATCATCTATTTTTATTTTATTTTTATCAGTGATAGCACTCATAATTTTTTTCTTTATCTCTTCTTCACTGTCAGCTAAGAAAATGGCATTTCCTAAACTTTTTCCCATTTTTTCATTACCATCTAATCCTTTTATTCTTGGTAATTTGCTTAAATATGGTTTTGGTTCTATTAATGTTTCTCCATAAATACTATTAAATTTTCTAACTATTTCACGGCATTGTTCTATTAATGGTAGTTGGTCTTCTCCTACTGGTATTAGTTTACCTTTAAAGGCTGTTATGTCAGCGGCTTGACTTACTGGATATCCTAAAAAGCCATAAGTAATGCTTTCTCCTGATTCACCAAATAGTTCTTTCTTTTGCTTTATTTCTGTTTTAACTGTAGGATTTCTTTCTAGTCTTGCTATAGTTACTAGATTTGAGTAATATACGGTTAATTCGGCTATCTCTGGTATTGTTGATTGTATAAATAATGTGGCTTTATTTGGATCTATACCTATTGATAATAAATCTATTACTAATTCTCTTACACATTTTCTTACTTTTTCTGGATTATTAAAGTTGTCTGTTAAGGCTTGTACATCAGCTACTTCAATATATGTATCGAACTTATCTTGCAATTTTACCCAGTTTTGACTTGCTCCAAAATAATGACCTAAATGCAGATGACCGGTTGGTCTAATTCCTGTTAATATTGTCTCTTTTTCCATTTTATCACCTATCTTTACTGTAACTTATTATTTCGCCTGTTTCGGTTATTTCATAATCGTATTTATAATTATTATATATAAATTCTATATCATATTTTACTATTCCATCATCTAAATCTCTTTTGGTTTCGGTAAATATTACTTCACTTTCTTTTGCTTTTGCATCTTCTAGTGCTATTTGCTTGGCTTTTTCTATTGTGATATTGTTTTCGTTATCTTGATTTGTATTATTTTGGGTATTACTACTTTGATTGGTATTATTTTGATTTGTATTTACTTGAACAGATGAACGATTAAAATTTGTATAAATAATTCTTCCTGTTTTGGCATTGATTTTACTTTCGTATTCTACATCATGATTAAAATAATAAAATTCTACTTCATATAAATTTTCTTCAATATCTAATTCTACTTTTGTGATATGTATGTTATCTCTTTCATTTTGCGCTTGATTTAAAACGATTTCTCTTGCTTCTGCTTTACTTATATATGTTACTTTTATATATACGAATACTCCTAATGCTATTAGTAAAATAATACCAATAACTGCTAAAATAATCTTATGAATTTTTTTCATTTTGGTTTCCTCCTATAATAATTTTATCATATTAAACTTTTTTAGCCAATTTTTAATATGTAATTCTTGATGGTTTTACTGCATATATGTATAGGGCTACTAAGAATTCGTTTGTAAATGGGATTATATATTTAAATGTTATTTTATCTTCTTTTATCTCATTATAAAAGTGTTTAACTATTTTTCTTCTATCTATGAGATTTGTTAGTTCTTTGATTTGCTTTTTTATTTTATCTATTTCTATGTCTTCTACACTTGATAGGGCATTTAATAGGCCTTTATTGTAGCTTTTAATATTGTATATGTTTGAATCATCAAACCCAAATATTCTTCCGGCTGTTTCTATTATTTTAGTAAAATTATTATATAGAATTTTGCTGTGGATAAAATCTTTGAATATTGATGTTTCAAATATTTTATTTAATAATTTACTATCTTTAGATTTAAAAATGTTTTTTAATTTTTCTTCGTATGAGTCTATGTATTTATTATAGTTTTTAATTAGGTTTTTCTTTTTAAAGGTGTATTTATCTCCATCTAATTTATTATATTTTTTCATGGTGTCGTTATAACCTAATTTGATTGCTCTTCTGGCTTCTTTTTTATCAAAAACTAAAAACGATCCTAATTTATTTTGTGGCGTTATATAAGTAATATCAACTGTTTTATCTTTAATTTCTTTTTTAAATCCTATTGCTCTTAAATCTACGGCTATTATTTCTTCTGCTCCTAAATCGATGGCTAAATTTATAGGCATGTTATCATAATAACCTCCATCTATATACATTTCATTATTTATGATATATGGTTTGAAGGCTGGATAACATGAGGCTGATGCAAGTACATAATCTTTCATATTTTCTTTGTTTAGATTTGATTTTGTTTTTAATACTGGTTTTTGTTTCGTAAAATTATAAGTTACTAGACCATAATCTATATTTGATTTGAAAAAACGTTTTGGTTTAAAATAATCATCAAACATATCTTTCATTTTATAAATGTCTAAGCCACCTTCATTTATAAATCCTTTGGCGTACTGAATATAAACTTGGGCTAGTTTTGGATTTTCCATTGGTGGAAATTCTTTTTCGTCATATATTGTTTTAAAATTCACATGATTCCAAAATTTGAGCGCTCCTTTTAAATCTTTTTGTGCGATTAACATACCATTTATTGCTCCTATCGATGTTCCTGTTACTATATCTATTTTTTTGCGTAATTTTTTTAAAGCTATATATACTCCTATTTCGTATGCTCCTTTAGCTCCACCGCCTGATAAGACTAATCCTGTTTTGCTCATGGTTACACCTCTTTTGTTTATTATACTACAAAGTTTTATATTTTAACAATTTTATGGACTTCATATTAAAAATAAGGTACAATGTATTTGAGGGAGTTATTATGTTTGATTTTTTTTATAAATTTATTATCATTTGTGCACTTTTTTTAATTTATTCTTTTATTGGATGGATAATAGAAGTAGTTTATACTTTTATTACGGAGCGTAAATTTGTAAACCGTGGTTTTTTAATTGGTCCTTTAGTCCCTATATGGGGTACTGGCGCTGTTTTAATTACTTTGATTTTAAAACCTGATGATAGCTTATTTAACTTAATTGTATCTTCTGCTTTTATCGGTACTTTTTTGGAATATGTAATTAATTATTTGATGGAAAAAATGTTTAAGGTTAGATGGTGGGATTATTCGCATTTACCTCTTAATATCAATGGTAGGGTTTGTCTTATGTCTTCTTGTTTTTTTGGTGTTGGTGGACTTTTAATTGTTAAATATATAAATCCTATTTTATTTGATTTGTTTAATCTTATTAATTCTTCTTTATTTATTTTTCTTGTTATAATTTTTATGTTTTTAGCTCTTACTGATTTTTGCATTTCTTTTAATATAATTCAAAAACTTAAGGTATCTGCAGAAGCTGTTCGTAAGGATTATACTGAAGAGATTTCTAAAAAGGTTAAAAAGGTTTTAATGGATAAGTCTATTGGTTTTAAAAGACTACTTAAGGCTTTTCCTAATATTAAATTTTCATTTAAAGGTAAAAGATAGGAATGGTTCCTATCTTTTATATACTCCAAATGATAAGTCTTTATTAAATTCTAATTCGGTATTTTTTATTACTTTTCTTGTTCCAAAATTATTATAATAGTTAAATGTGTTTTTATTTTGATAATATATGATATCATCTAAATATATGATGCTTTCTAATGAGGTTGTTTGGAATAGATATGTTCTTTGATTTTTATTTTTTATATCTATTTGATATACATTATAGTAATTACCCTCTTTTTCATAGGCATAATAATAGTTCCCTACTTTGTCGACTTTTTCATATCCTTTAATATCTTTGGTGTAGTAATTTTTGAATTTTACTTCGTTTAATGCTTCGTTTAACGTTATGTTTTCCCATTTTCCATTATATGTTTGCAAGTTATTTTTATCTTTAAATTTCTCTACATTTTCATTTTCTATGCTTATTTTGTATTCTACACTTGCATCTTTATCAAATAAATAAATGTTTTCATCTAACGCACCCATGATATATGAATCAAAGGATATTTCATCATAACTTCTTATTTTTGTTTCGTTTCCATTTATAATGTTAATAACATAAAAGTATTTAAAGGTATAGTTTTCTGTATAGTCGGCTACTATATAATATTTATCTTTAAAATAGCTTATTGGTTTTGTATAAACATCATTATCAAATATTTTTATAGTCTTATTTTCTTTTGAAAATAAATTTAAGCCTTTATATGTTTCCATGGCTATATAGTTATTTTCTAGGAAATTTTCTTCATATGTAGATAGAGTGTTGGAAAGTTTCTTTTCTTTTGCTTTATCTTGATAGTTTTCTTTTTTATATCCACTTTTTTCTAATGTTTTTAAATAGTTATCTATATTTTTATTATTTAAATTACTTGCATATTTTACTGTATTATCTTTTAAGCACATAACATCTGTTAAAATTTTATTTCCTTTAAATATTGGTAAAACACAGTTATATCCGTCTATTTTCTTATATTCTATTTTAGCTATTATTTTTTCTTTTTTATTATAATTTTCATTTATTCTAAAGTTTATATCGAAGTTTTCGTGTGTTAATTTGAAATAATAATTATTTGGTTTAGCATTGAAAACTTCTTTTACTTTAAAATTTCCGATATTATAGTTTATGGTATGTGAGTTATCGAAAAAGAAGAGTATTAATTTTAATATTAAAAAAATTGCAATAAAAATTATTAGGGTTTTAAAAAGGTACTTCATAAAACTTCCTCCTAATAATAATTATAAATCATTGAATTTTATTTGTCCATAATAAAACGGAGGTTTATTTTTCTCCGTATTTTGATATTTCTTTTAATTCTTTTTTTAATTTGTTGTGTTCTTCGTCTGTTAATTCACTTTCATATTGTCTTTTTTCTTGCATCATATATTTTGATAATACTGTTTCTATTTCTCTTAAAGCATTTTTTGAGATAAATGTTAAATAAACTTTTTCTTTAACAGTATCGATTACTATTTTTCCCCAGAATAATCCCATTTTAAGGGTTAAATCGTTAAACATATCTGGTGTAATTGTATAATAGAAATATCCGAATATCAAACGTTTTTGCGCTAGTAAAATTCTTTTATCGGTTACTACTATGGCATATGTAGATGTAATGTTAAAAACACTTGGTAATTTTTGGGCAGCAAAGGCATATAGTACTTCTTCATCATCGTTTACATGTTCGGCTGCTACTTTGCTATGGGCTTTTAATCTCCATGAAATTGTCATAGGATATCTTTTTTTAAAATCTTTTATTTTTTTATATATTGTATCTAACATGTTTTCACTTCCTTTTTACTTTTACGCTATCTATCTTTACTTTTTCAAATCTATATTTTTGGTTTTCTTCTGGATATTTTTCGTGATCTACTTCTGATAGAAACATTTCTTTTGGTCTTATATATAACTTATTGTCACCATAGAGTGCTCTATAAACTACATATTCTTCTTCTGTTTCTGAATGACAGGCTACATCGAGTACTAAATAATAATCTCCTTTGAAATGTCTATAAATAGCATTTTTTACTATTTTTCTCATTTTATCCCTCATTTCAATTTTATTATACAGTTTTTTGTATACTAAAACAAGGTTTTATCCTTGCTTTATATTAAAAAGTCAACTGTTTTATTTATAACTTCTTTACTATTTTCATCATAAAAACAGTGTACTGCGTTTTCTATTAATTCAACATTTATATTTTTATTTTCTAACTCTAATGACTGTTTATATGGTACTACTAAATCTAATGTTCCATGAAATATTTTAACTTTTCCTTTATAGTTTAATAATACTTTTTTGACATCATATTTTTTGGCATCATTAAATGTATTCATGTTGAATTTAATATTTGTATTTCCAAATGTTGCATAACCTTTTTCTTTTATTTGTTTTAAGGCTTCATCTCCTAAAAAATCTTTACAGAAATGATTTTGTGGATTTATTACGTTGTTTTTAGCATCTATTAAAGGACTCCATAATACTAATTTTTCTACTTTTATTTTTTCTGTTAGTAATGCGGCTAGTCCTCCTCCATAGGATGTTCCTACAATATATAACTTTTTATGGGGATATTTTTTTAATAGTGTTAAGGCTTCATTCATGGCAATTTCTATGGTTAAATCTTCGGTGTTTCCTTCTGATAAACCATGACCTAAATAATCAAATCTTAAAGAATCTATGTTATTGTCTAGTAGTTTTTTTGATAAAATGTCATAGTTTTCTTTTTCGTGCATATTTGACCCAAACCCATGTAACATTAAAACTAGTTTTTCGTTATTTTCATGTGTATATATATAAGATATATATTTACCTTTTATTTTTATTTTACTTTTTATTATCATTTTAGATCACCTTTTTTTATTGGATTTAATAGGATATGAATAAATGTTACTATAACCATAAATATTCCTGATACTGTAAATGTTGTTAGTATGTTTTTATTAAAGAAATTTGATATATAGTTTATTATATATGGTGACAAAAATGCACCAAACTGCCCTGCTCCATTGAATATGGCTATGGCTAATGCTGATTTTGATTTATCCACCATATTGGCTGAAAAGGTTATTCCTGCTGGATTTCTGGTTGCAAAGGCAAAGCCTAATAGGGCTGAACCTATGAATATTAAAATTATGTTTTTGCTGGCTATTAAGAAAAATCCGATGGCTGCTAGTAAACAAGCAACTGTTAGGGTGTTTGTCTTAAATATTTTAACTATTTTATTTAATATGAATCCGGCTATTAAGCCTATTAGGGTGTATATGGCTGTAACTATACCGCTTGTATCTGATTTATATCCTATATTTTCTAGTAATAGGGCTATATTTGTATTAAATACGTTTATGCTTATGAAAAATAATATTGATATGAAGGCTAGTAGGTAAATTCTTGGCGGTAATTTTTCTTTGGTTTTATCTATCTTTTCTAACTTATTGTTTGGAAGATAAATTATACATAATATTATAACTATTAAGGCTAGGAAAAAGCTTAGGTATGAATATGTCCATGTTATATTTGCAAGTATTCCACTTAAATAGGAAAATAATGCTCCTCCGATACTTACAAATATTGACTGGTATCCCATGACTTTCATCTTTTCTTCGCCTTTGAAATAATAGGAAATCATGGTAGAGCTGATAACGTTTATTAATCCTATTCCTAATCCTAGTAAAATACTTGATAGATATATTTGCCATATAAATTTATGAAATATATAGGTAAATGCTCCTCCTAATACTATTAAAATTAATCCTATAATTCCGATGTTTTTCATGCTTATTTTTTGTGATAAGGGGTTGCATAAAAACATTGTAATTACGGAAAATAATGGTATTATGGTGACTATCATTTGGATATTTTCTAATTTTTCATTTGGAAAACTATTATATATACTTGCTACTATGGGGGTTAAGGCCATATATGATAGTAAGAACATACTTAAACTCATTATGGCTATTAATTTTTTGTTCATGTTTTCAAAATAAAAAGCTTTATTTAAGCCTTTTATTTATCCCTTCTTGTATATTTTACTGATTTTTCATAATGTCTTAATGCGAAATATGCTAGGAAAGTAGATATGATTGCTCCTAGAGTAGCAAATATAAGTGTATTTTCCATTGGTTGAAGAGTTCTTAAATCGATATCTAGTGCTGTCATTAAAACTCCATAGGCAAATAGGAAGCCTAAAATTCCAGCTATTATAATATATGGAATATTAATTAAAAATGCTTTACCTATTGATAGTTTTCTATCTAACACTTTTGCTGTTCCTTTTAATACTATTAAGCCATTTAATAGGGTTGGAATGGTACAGCTCATTACTCCTCCTATTATATTTGGTACTTCATTTTCGGTATCTACTCCTACCACTGTTATTAATGCGAATCCAAGAATAAATCCAACAATTAAACCTGGGGCTAACTGTTTTATAATATCTTTACTTTTCATTTTTTCCTCCTAAAGTGATTTAAATACGGGTTTCCCTGTATAAATCATTGGTTTTTCTTCGCCTTTTAATACCCTAATTGCTCCAGATGCTAGGGCTTCTAGTTCGAATTCTCCTGGCATTGATACTATTTTGGCCATTTTTTTACAATATGTTTTTATTTTATCTTTCACATATTTATCGTTAGCTATTCCTCCTGTTAGGATAATAGCTGAACAGTTTCCTTTTAATGATGCGTACATCGCACCTATTTGTTTTACTATTTGATATATCATTGCATCTAATATTATTTTGGCTTTTTTATTGCCTTTATCTATCATTTGATGGACTTTTCTAATGTCATTTGTTCCTAACCATGCGGTTAATCCGCCATTTTTTCCTATATAACCTTTTATTTGCTCTGGTGTATAATTACTTGTACACATTTTTAAAACGGCTTTGGCTGGTAAGAATCCGCTTCTATTTGGTGTCATTGGTCCATCTCCGTTAACGATATCATTACAGTCTATCATTTTTCCTTTTTGATGGGCGGCTATGCTTATTCCTCCGCCTAAATGACATATTATTAGATTTAAATTTTTGTAATTTTTGTTTATTTTTTTGGCATATCTAATGGCTATTTCTTTTTGATTTAAGGCATGTATTCTAGATTCTCTATATATCCCTGGTATACCTGTTATTCTAGATTCTATTATAAACTCATCGACATCTGGTGGGTTTACGCAGAATGATGGTTTATTATATTTATCTCCTAGGTTTTTTGCTATGACTATTCCTAGGGCTGATGGGTGTTTAACTATTTTCATTTGACTAGCATCTTTATACATTAAATCGTTTATTAGATATGTTCCTCCTTGACATGGTTCTAGTGAACCGCCTCTTCCTGAAAAGGCATCTATAGTGGATATGTCAATATTTTCTTTTTCTAAAGTTTTTATAACTGTATTTAATCTAAAATCATATTGATCTTTGATATCTGGAAATGGCTCTAATTCTTTTGGGGTGTGCTGGATAGTAGTTTTGAATATTACTTTACTGTTTTCAAATAATCCTATTTTTGTACTTGTACTACCTGGATTTACCGATAATACTCGGTATTTATTTTTGAGCATCTTTTTCACCTGCTCTAACTACTGATATGGCTATATTTCCAACCATTTCTGATATTGGTGCGCCTCTTGAACAGTCGCAGCAGATTTTTTTAAATCCTTGTAATAATGGTCCATAGGCATTTGCTCCACCAAATCTTTGGATTAATTTTACTCCTATATTTCCAGCGTTTAAGTCTGGGAAGATTAAGATATTGGCCTTTCCTGCTACTTCGCTTTCTCTTTTTACTTTTTTTGTAGCTACTTCTGGAACTATGGCACTATCTAATTGAAATTCGCCGTCTATTTTTAAATCTGGTCTTTTTTCTTTGGCTATTTTGATAGCTGATGTTACTTTATCAACTAATTCTCCACTTCCTGATCCGCATGTCGAATATGAAAGCATTGCGCATCTTGGTTCGTAACCTGTTACTGCTTTCATGGTATCACAGGCTGCTATGGCTATACTGGCAAGTTCGCTTGCTGATGGATTTGTACATACGGCACAGTCTCCTACGGCTATAATGTTTGAACCGTATGAGAATGTATAGTTTGGCATTTCGGCTATACCTATACTTGATATGGTATCTAAATTATCTTCTAGACCGATTAATGTTTGTGCGGCATATATTACTTCTCCTGTACTACTATTTATTCCAGCGAATGTGACATCTACATCTCCAACTGCTTCCATCATTAAAGCAAAGTTTAATGGATCTTTCATTCTTCTTAATAATGACTTTTCACCAAAAATGATATTAGGTAATTTTAAATATCTTTGTAAAACATCATTACTATATTTTTCGTCTAAATTATCAATGTATTTGAATTTTGAATCATCGATATTGTTTTCTTTGACTAATGTTTTTACTTCTTCTATATTTCCAACCACGACAGTTTCTGCATAACCTTTACTGGCTACTTCTTGCATTGCAGCAAGCATTTTTATATTATTTGCTTCAGGAAAGGCTACCCTTTTTGGGTTAGCCTTTGCTTTTGCAAATATTTCGTTCATTAGATTATTTTTCATTATCTATAAATGTAGTCTCCATCTTCATAGCGTGGTGGAATTTCAGGTACTAATAGGTAAGAATCGTATTTCCCTCCTGTATGGATAACGTGCTCACCTTTATTATCTGGGAACCAAACTAGTGGTTCGAACCATTCATCTCTGATATATCTTCCGGCTACTTGAACGCGTAATTTTTGTCCTTTGTGCCAGAATCTACTTACTGGCCAAATTTCGATATCTACTGGTACAATTTCACCTGGTTTTAATTTTTCTGTTCTATCGTGTGTATGTACTGGTTGATATTCTGTTGATTTTTCTTCATCTAGGTGTCTGGCGGATACTCTTAATTTACCCCAAGCTCCTGGATGTCTTTCTGTGCCAAATATTGTTACTGGAAGTTCTTCATCTTTGGTTGATAACTTTTTAATTGTTATAAATAAATCCATGTCGTCATGACCTTTAGCTTCTACCCACATTCTTAATTTCATATAACCTGTTAATTCGGTATCTTTTCTAAATGTATAATCGAATGTGGTTAATCCTGTAGCACCATCATAACTTACTTCGGCTTCATTTTTTACTGGTGCGTCTCCTAATTTTCCGTTTGCTGCGTTTAAGTATAATTTCTTATACTGCGTTCTTGCAAGTGGAAATTCGCTTTCTGGTCTATTTGTTTGATATGGATATTCAAAGGCATCCATAACTTCCATTCTGATTTTTGGTGTTAATTCCCAACCGTTATAAATATCTTTTAAATAACGATCAAAGAATAGTTTTAAATCTTGTAACCATGTTGGATTATAGGTGTCTGGCCATTCGAATACTTGGTGACATCTCATCCATTTTTTCTTTGATTTAATTTTGTTAAATCCTTCCCATGCTCCTCTTAAGTGGAAATGATTCCAGTTACATGTTGCATAGGTAGGTACTGTTATCTTTTCAAACTGTGGAATTTTATCTTGCCAATATGGGCTTGTAACGTATGGCTCTTTTTTGGCCATTGCTAAAGTATTATCGATAAATCCTTTACCTTGAGCGGCAACTACTATTGAACCACCGAATAACCCTGGAATTCCACCTTCCATTAGACTTTCTCTATATTGGTCTCCTGTTGCTTCCCATGGTGCGATACATGTTAGGTGTGGTGGATTTTCAGCAGCTATTCTCCACTGACTCATGGCTACTCCTGAGTTTCCAAATAATCCTACTTTACCTGAACACCATTTTTGCTGTGCAGCCCATTCGATAAAGTCGTATCCATCTCTTCCTTCTTGAGTTCCAAATTGTATTTGGTCTCCTTCTGAATTTCCGATTCCTCTTGGATCAACATTTGCTACTGCATATCCTTGATAACACCAGAATAATGGATCTGATGATTCAAATTTACAAACTTTAGATACGGCTCCTGTTGGAACTCCCATTGGTCTAAAGATTTGTACTGGTTGATGCCATGGTTGTTTTCCAAAGAATGACCAACTTATGATAAGTGGTACTGGATCTTCTTTGGCTGTTTTTGGCATGTATATATCTGCATAAATTGTTACACCATCTCTCATTTTTACTGGTTGGTCTTGCAAACATATTATTTTTTCTGCATCATCTACATAATACTCTGTAGTATTTACTGGTACTTCAATGCAGTAATTAGCCATTTCTTCACGTGGTAATTTCATATACTGTTCTTTTGGAATTGGCTGTGTTAATTTTGAGAAAATTACATCGCATGTACTTCCGTTTGGATATGTTACTTTAACGATTTTTTCTTCTCTTTTTGGCAATTCTTTTGGTAATGCCATATTATTTTCTTCGTTCATATAACCCCTTCTTTCTTATTCTACCATTTTTGCTATTGCATCTGCTGCTTGACCAATTGTTTCAGCGTGCATTAGCTCTGTATATTTGATATAGCAGTCATATTCTTCTTCAAATTCAGAAATAATACCGGCTAATTCTAGACTTTTTAAATTTAAGTCTGTTTTGATATTTGTATTTTCTGATAATGTTGAAGGATCAACACGCATTACTTTGGCAGTCTTTTCAATTAATTTTTTTAAAACTTCATCACGCATAATTATTCTCCTTTCTTTATAAATGTGCTATACTTTGAATGGTGATATTATGATTAAAGGAATTGGCTGTGATATTTTATCTATTGATAGAGTTAAAAATATTATTGTGGCAACTCCTGCTTTCCTTAAACGATGCTTTAGTGAAAGGGAAATAGGAGAATATCATAAAAGAAATGATATTTCTTATTTAGCTTCACGTTTTGCGGCTAAAGAAGCTATTGTTAAAGCGTTATCAAAGTATGAACACGATTTAAAATTCATTGAGATACTAAATGATGATGATGGTAAACCTTATGTTTTGATTAATAATAAGGCTATGCCTCAAATACAGGTTTCGATATCTTATGAAACTGATTATGTAGTGGCTTACGCGGTATTATCTAGTATCTTATAATAAGTATACCCTATTTTTTTATTTTCTACAATTTAATAAACTATTTTTTTATGAAAAAAGTGTCAAAAAAATAAACTACCTGTCAAATAGTTTATTTTTTTGTGGGTTAGCGAAACTAATAATATACTGACAGATATATCAACTAGTTTTTATCAAGATCCCACATGTACGTACATTACTTAATAGCTTGATAAATTGATAGAATAATGAACAAAGCTAATCATATTCAAACCATAATTGCTTTGTAATCGCATCATAAATTACTAAAAATTTACTGAAAAATAATTTCTAATAAGTATACACAGATTAAAAATTATTAGTGCATAAGTGACTATCTCTATTAAGTAATTTAAATATATCATGATTTTTTCAAAATTGCAATTGTTTTTAGAAATTGTTTTTTATTTATGTGTAAATTTTACTTATTAAGATTAAATTGTTTGTTTCTTTGAACATACATATTTATAAATTTGTTAGTTGAAAGAAACATTTTTTATAAATAAATAATTCAATTTTTTTACCTCTTGGTATTTTTTAACTTAGACCAATTCATTTTACTAATACTTTTCTCCTCAAAATCCCCCTTACTGTTTTTATTAAACAAAGTGAACAAAAAAGTGTCCACATTTTAGAATGCGACACTTATATTTACAATTTGTCCACATAATTTGTGGACAATATATGTATTACATTTACTCATCTTATAAAATTTAAAACTTAAATTTTATATATAATTTTTAATTTATCTTGCTATATATCTAAACTATCTTCTCTCAACAAAAAATCTTTAATTCCTATAATTAAAACGCCTTCTTCATTATGCCAAGGAACAATATCATCTTTAACAATAATTATTTTTTTAAAAAAATCTTTAACATTTAAAAGTGGTCTTAACTCTTGTGCCTTTTTTTCTTCATCGTCTATATTAAGAGCTGATTGAATATAATATCTCTTACTTCCTTGATTACAAACAAAATCTATTTCTAATTGTTTTTTTACTGTCGTTCCATTTTCATTTTTAGAAAATTGTTCTACAACACCTACATCAACGTTATAACCGCGCATTAATAATTCATTGTATATAATATTTTCCATTAAATGATTTTGCTCTATTTGTCTAAAATTTAATCTAGCATTGCGAAGCCCTACATCAACAAAATAGTATTTTGATGGTGTAGAAATATATTTTCTTCCTTTTATGTCATATCTTTCAGCTTTTGTTATCATAAAAGAATCTAATAAATATCCAATATAGACCGAAATTGTTTTATGTGATACTTCTTTTATTCCTTGGCTAACAAATGTGTCAGCTATTTTTTTCGGATTTGTAAGTGAACCTACTGACGAAGATAATATATCAACTGTTTTATCTAAAATATCATCTTTATATATTTTATTTCTTTCTAAAATATCTTTTAAATACGTATTATCAAATAAATCTTTTAAATATTGACTTTTATCCTCATCTGTATCTAATGCCAAAATATAAGGCATTCCACCGTAAGTAACATATTGATTCCATTTTTGATTATCTGTTCCTGAACATGCTGAAGAAAATTCTTTAAATGACAAAGGATAAATTCTTATTTCATCTCCTCTACCACGAAATTCTGTTTTAATATCATTAGATAAAAATTTAGAATTTGAACCTGTTACATAAACATCTAAATTTCCTTTGCCCAAAAAACTATTTAGTACTCTTTCGAAATCATCAACTTCTTGAATTTCATCTAATAAAACATAGTACATTTTATTATCTTTTCTTTTATTCATAACGTATTCAAATAGTATGTTAGGATCATGATATTTTTTATTTTCTATATAATCCAAATCTAAATTAATAATATGATCTTCAGAAACACCAGTTTTAAGTAAATAATTTTTGAAAATTGGGTTTAACAGATATGACTTACCACATCTTCGAATACCTGTTATTATTTTTATTCTACCATTTTCACGCCTTTTTATTAATTTATTCAAATAATAATCTCTTTTTATTTCTTTCATATCATCATTCCCTTTTTCGGTGTATTTACACCTTTTTTGGTAATTCAATTATAATATTATTTTTTCTTTCCGTCAACATTGTTTTTTGAATATTTAGTGTATTTACACTTTTTTTGGTAATTATATATATTATATACAAATTAAAAAAATTTATTATACATTATTAAAATAAGTACTGAATCTTTTCTTTAGTTTCATATTTTATAATTTTAGCTTTTAATGAAAGGTTCTTTTTACAAATTAAACTACATCTGCTGCATAGGTAAATGAGCTTTTTACAACTTTTAATATAGAACGCAAATACTTTTTTGTATATCTCCCTGTTAAAAATAAATCTGTTATAAACTCTTGTATTGATGCTGAAGTTATTTTACTTAATTGATATACTCCTAATTTAGGTTTAATATGGTTGTTGATAATATTTTTGTATGTTCTAATAGTATTGTATTTTAAGTTCACTTCTACATATTTATCCACCCAATAATCAAGATAATCACTATACAAGATTTCTGTTGATACAAAATTTCTTCCTGTTTGTGTATATTCATTGTAAGCAATACATCCAGCATCATAAGCAGACGCTCTATTTAAAAAGCCTGATTTAGTTTTCCATTTTCTTTTTCCACTTTGAGAAGCTATTTCAAATTGATATTGATAATACTTTCCTCTTTTTTTTACTAATACTTTTCTCATCCAAATACTCCTTTACTATTTTTAGTAAATGGAGTAAACAAAAAAGTGTCCACATTTTAGAATGCGACACTTATATTTACAATTTGTCCACGTTACTTTTCCCTTATTTTATATACATAAATGGATTTTTTGATGTGTCCACAAATTATGTGGACAAAATGTGGACAAAATGTGGACAAAACCGATTTTTTAACGATTTTGTTATCTTTCTGAGTTTTTGTTTTTTTGCAAAACCCTTATAAAATAAGGCTTTACACATTTTTGCCACAACAGTTCTTATACTTTTTTCCACTTCCGCATGGACATGGGTCATTTCTACCTATTTTTTTAACTCTTTTTGGTGTTTGTTTTTTTACTTTACTTTTATCTTCATTTGGTGTTCCTTTGATTACTTGCTCTCTTTCAGTGTTTTGTCTGATTTCAGCATTTAATAAATATCTACTGATATCCATGTCTATTGTTGCAAGTAAATTATCAAACATCTCATATCCTTCAGCAGTATATGCTTGTAATGGATTTTCTTGGGCATACTGCCTTAAATAAATTCCTTCTCTAAGTATACTCATGGCATTGATATGATCCATCCAATGTGTATCAATTACACGCAATGAAATTGCTTTTTCAAACTCATTTTTAAGTTCATCTGGGAAAGCTTTTATTTTTTCTTCGTATTCTTCTACTACGTGTTCATAAATTGTTTCAATTAAACTTTCTGAATCTAACTCTTCTAATTCATCAACTGATAAATCGTGCTTTAATAAATTTTCATTAACTGATTCTAATATTTCACTAACATCTAGTCCCGTTAATTTATTACTATCTATTAAATGACTATTAACTATATTAGTGATGTGATTTTTAAAATGTTCTAGTGTAATGCTATGAATTGAATCACTGTCTAATATTTGATTACGATTTCCATATATAATCATTCTTTGGTTGTTTATTACATCATCATATTCTAATAAATGTTTACGAGTATCAAAGTTATTTCCTTCAACTCTTTTTTGAGCTGATTCTATTGATCTTGATAATGCTTTGCTTCTAATTGAAAGTTCTCCGTCAAAACCTACTTTTTGAAGTAAATGTTTTGCACTATCTGTTCCAAATCTTACCATTAGATCATCTTCAAATGATACACAGAATTGACTCATTCCTGGGTCTCCTTGACGTCCTGAACGACCTCTTAACTGGTTATCGATACGTCTTGATTCGTGTCTTTCTGTACCAAGTACACATAATCCACCTAATTCAACAACACCTTTTCCAAGTTTAATATCAGTACCACGTCCAGCCATATTAGTTGCTATTGTTACTGCTCCTTTTTCACCGGCTTTAGCAATTATTTCTGCTTCACGAGCATTGTTTTTAGCATTTAATACTTCGTGTGGAATGTGTTCTTTTTTAAGCATATTGCTTAATTTCTCACTGTTTTCAACGGCAACTGTACCAACTAGTACTGGTTGTCCTTTGGCATGTCTTTCTTTTATTTCTTTCACTATTGCTTTATATTTTCCTTCTGCTGTTGCGAATATTAAATCACTATAATCTTTTCTGATAACTGGTTTGTTTGTTGGTATTTGAATTACATACATGTTATAGATATCTCTAAATTCTTCTTCTTCTGTCTTGGCTGTTCCTGTCATACCAGCTAATTTTTTATACATTCTGAATAAATTTTGGAATGTTATGGTTGCAAGTGTTTTTGTTTCTTCATTTATTTGAACACCTTCTTTAGCTTCTATTGCTTGGTGTAATCCTTCTGAAAAAGCTCTTCCTGGCATTAAACGACCTGTAAATTGGTCAACAATAACTATTTTCCCATCTTGAATAACGTAGTCAAAATCTTTTTTCATACTGTAGTTAGCATGTAATGCTTGGTTGATAAAATGTACTAATGTAGCATGTTCAATGTCGTATAAATTTTTAACGTTAAAGTGTTTTTCTGCTTTTTTAATACCTTTTTCATCTAATGATGTTGCTTTAGTCTTTTCATCATATATATATCCTTCATCTTCTTTTAATGTCTTGACGAATTTATCGGCTTCCATATATAGGTTAGCTGACTGCATTTTACCACCTGAAATTATTAAAGGTGTTCTTGCTTCATCTATTAATACTGAGTCTACTTCATCTATGATAACAAAATTTAATGGTCTTTGTACTCTGTCTTCGGCTCTAACTACCATGTTATCTCTTAAGTAATCAAATCCTATTTCGTTATTTGTAGAATACATAATATCACAGTTATAAGCTTCTCTTTTTTGTTCTTGTGTATATTCTCTATAATTTATTCCTACTGTTAAACCTAAAAATTCATATATTTTTCCCATCCATACGGCATCACGACCTGCTAGATATTCGTTAACTGTAATGATGTGTACTCCATCACCTGTTAAGGCATTTAAATAAGCTGGTAAAATAGAAGTTAATGTTTTTCCTTCTCCTGTTTTCATTTCTGCTATATTTCCATAATGAATAGCTAGACCACCTAATAACTGCACATAATATGGTTTTTCTCCTATTACACGGTATGCAGCTTCTCTAGCAACAGCAAATGCTTCTACTTTAATGTCTTCTAATGTCTCACCATTTTGTAATCTTTCTTTAAATTCTTTTGTTTTTGCTTTTAATTCTTTGTCAGTTAATTTAGACATTGTTTCATCTAAAGCGTCTATTTCATCTGCTATTTGTTTGAATTTTTCTAACTCTTTATATTCATGATCAAATATCTTTTTTAAAAATTTCATAATGTCCATCCTTTCGTCTATATAGTATTTTACCAAAAAAACATTAAAATTGATAGAAAAACAGGGTAAAAAATCAAAATATATCGAATTTTGCCCTGTTTTTTATTCTTTTTTGGTGATGTTCATGAGAAAAATCGCTTTTGGCGATTATTTCTCTTTGATTAAGCCGTAGTTTCCGTCTTTTCTTTTATATACAACTTCTATATCTCCGGTTTTTGAGTTTCTGAAGATAAAGAATTCATGATCTGTTAAATTCATCTGTAATATAGCTTCTTCTTCACTCATAGGTTTTAGTTCAACACTTTTACGTTTTACGATTTTACTTTTATCGCTTTCTTCTTTTTCTACCTTGATTTCTTTTGAGAAGCTAGGATATTTATCCTTTATTACTTTTTTGCTCATTCTTGTTTTGTTTTTTCTTATTTGTCTTTCTAGCTTATCGACTATTAAATCAATAGCAGCGAAAGGGTCTTTATGACTTTCTTCAGCTCTTAAAATTATTTTTTTAACGGGAATTGTTACTTCTACTTTGTAGTTTGGTTCTACTGCTCTGATTAATACTGTTGCAGTAAATTCCTCGTTTTCATTAAAATATTTGTCAAGCTTTGAAAGCTTCTTTTCTGTGTGTTCTTTGAGGTCATTTGTGACTTTGACTTTTTTGCCACGGATTATATATTTCATATCATCACCTTCCACTTACATTA
>CALVRL010000013.1 GCA_944358625.1 uncultured Bacilli bacterium
TCTCCTTTCCAAAAGCCCCTTTCATATATTAAGATACGATTTTTTTTATTAAATTCCTCTTTTTTTTAGAAAAAAAATTTAAATTTTTAAAATTTAAAGGTATATGTTATAATCATGGTAGTAGAAGGTGATCATATGAATTTCCTTAAAAGTTTTATATCGGGACTTTTTTCTTTAGTTTTTGGAATTTTACTTGTTATAACTGTATGTGTTTTTAGTGTGAGCAGTTTTGCAACTAAAGAAAATATTGTAAGTAAAATGAAAGAAACTGATATCCTTACTGAAGTAAAGAAAATTAGAAATAGTGGTAGTTCAGAAGGTAATAGTAAACTCGCACAGGTTATTGATGAAATGTATTCTTTGGCTTCTCAATTTTCTGTTGATGAAGAAGTTGTCGATGGTATTATCGATTCTGATATAACTAAAGAAATTATTGGTGATGCAGCTGGTAATTTAACTGATTATATTATTAACGGTACTGATACTAAAGCTTTATCTGAAGATGATATTTATAATTTAATAGATGATAATTTAGATGACATATTGGATGAAAATGATATAAAAATTGATAAGGGACAAAAGGAAAAGTTTTTAAGAGAGGTAAAAAAACAATTACCTGATATTGTAGAAGTTATTCCTACTTCTAAAGAGTTAATGAATAATAGCTATGCGGATAATATCAAAATTTTTCAAACAGTTTTTGGAACTAATACTAAAATAGTTTTGTGTGTTTCTTTGGCTATAAGCGCTTTAATAGTTATTATTTTAAAAAGAAAAGAGTTTGAGTGGTGCTCAAACATAGGAGTTTCTATGTTGATATCTGGTTTAGTTATTATTGGTATATCTTTGTTACTTCCTTCTTTTGCTTTGGAATATCTTGGTGAAGCAGAACTTCTTGGTTTAACTACTAAATTAACTGATTTTCTGACTAAACCTATTTTGTATAGTGGAGTAGTTATATTATTAATTTCATTTATATTATTTATAATTTATAAAGTGGCTGAAAAAAGAGAACTAAAAAAGAATTAAATAGTTTGTCTATCGAATTCTTTTTTGTTTGTTCTATTTAAAATATAATCTATACTTACATTATAAAAAACAGCTAGTTTTATTAATAAGTCTATGGGTATATCTCTTTTACCAGTTTCATATAATCCGTATTGCTGTCTTGTTATTTTTAGTATGGCGGCGACTTCTTTTTGGTATAAATCGTTATTTATGCGCAAATCCTTTAGTTCCTTTAAATACATATTTTTGCACCCCTATTTAGATTTTAGCAAGAATTTATTTGAATTCCTTGACACGCATTCATTTGGGTGCTAATATTTTATTATAAGGTAGTGTTTTAACATATAGTTTTGAAAAAATGAGCTTTATACAATATTTTATAGCGTTTAGGATGAATAGTTGTTTTAATTATTATCCATAATAAAGAAAAGGAGTGAATGATAAATGAGAGGAAGATTTAATAGTACGCAGAGGAATTATATTATTATAGGGCTATGTGCAATATTAGTAATAATGGGTGTTGGGTATGCAGCATTTTCAAGTCAGCTAAAAATAATAGGAACAAGTAATATCGATAGTACATGGGATGTACAAATAACAGATATACAAAGTAGTGTAGTTGTAGGTACACCAACAAATCAAATAGAACCAACACATGATAAATTATCCGCAACATTTCATACAAAATTATATAAACCAAACGATACAATGAAATATGATATAACAGTATCAAATTTAGGAAGTTTGGATGCTAAACTAGATAGAATAAATGTACCAGAAAATGAAAGTACAGCTATAAGCTATGAAGTAACAGGAATAAAAGAAGGAGATTTACTAAAATCAAATGAAACAGCCTTACTCACAGTCACAGTAAAATATAATAATGTAACAAGTCAGCCTAGTCAAGAAGAATTAAATATAAACTTTAATATAACATTAGAATATAGTCAAGCGCCAAATGGATATGAGCCACCAGTAACAGGAATGACACCAGATGATTTAAAAGCACTCGCAGTTACAGAGGGTGACGGATTATATGCTGATGAATACGAAAGTGGAAGATACATTTATAAAGGAGTAAATCCAAATAATTATATAACCTTTAATAATGAAACATGGAGAATATTATCTATAGATTCAAGCGGAAGAATAAAGATAGTAAGAAATGAGTTGCTTCCAGATAGAGCATTCGATACAACTGGTGGAACATATGGTTCAAACAATTGGGATAGACCATCAGATATAAAGACATATTTAAATGGAGAATATTTAGAGAGTATAACAGTAAATAAAGAAAAAATAGTACCAAGTACATGGAGTATAGGAACAGTAACCTATGATAATAATGATTTAGCCGGACAAATAGCAAATGAAAATGGAACACAGTCACAATCAGCAAATGTAGGTTTAATTACAGTATCAGAATATTTAAGAGCAAATACCAATAAAGAAGAATGTGGTAATTTTAGTTTAAATAATGATAATTATAGTACCTGTAAAACAACGAATTGGCTATTTAAAGAAACAATTTATTGGACTATATCGCCTGATTCCAGTAATTCTTACTATGTCTTCCACGTGTTTAACACTGGCTATTTGAACGGCAACTACTCGGAAATTACTAATGCGGTTCTTCCCGCCATTACTCTAAGCTCTGATATCAGCTTAAGTGGAAGTGGAACGGTTGGAGATCCATATAAAATTAATTAAGGTGGTAAACGAAAGTTTTTCACATAAGCAAAACTCCTTTGGAGTTTTTTGGAAAGCGGGGTGAGCGGAACGATACCTCGCAAAGGCCCTCGAATTATAGGCTATTAAGAATTTGAAAGGATAATTTAGGATAATACTAGTAATGTATATAACTATATATGTGAATAAATGATATAAAAACTAAAAAGCAAGTATAGGTGCGACCGTGTAGCGGTCGCTTTTAAAATATTATATTTTTATCAAATTAATTACTGGTTGTTAAATTTTTTTGTATATTCAAAATTATTAATTTAAGGTATAATGGTGGTAGGAGGATATTGTTATGGTGGATGTAAAAAAAATAATAAAGGAAAATGATTTGGTTATAAGTAATAGTGAAGAATATAAGGATAAAGAAATTGTTATTATAAAAAGCTGTGAAGAATTTTTAAAATGGTTTATGAGTGATAAAAGTTTATTTGATAAAAAAATTGGTTTTATTTTAGATGATGATGGTACTGTTAAAAAAATAGAGATTTTATATGAGTTTTTAAAATATTATTTATCTGTTAAGAGTAAGTTTGATTTAAAGATGAATGATTATAATGATTTATTTGTTAAAGGCTATAGTAATAAGTTTTTAGAAGAGGCTTTGAATCAATTTGTTTCTAGTAATAAGGGTGGTAAATTTTTAAGGGCTTCTTTGATAGCTATGGGATATAACAGTTTTAAGAAAGACGATGATTATTTACCTTTGGGTTTAGCTTTGGAAATATTTCAAACTTCTATTTTAATTCATGATGATATTATTGATAAAGCTGATAAAAGAAGGGGTTTAGATACTATTCCTATTAAGTATCAAAAATTATATAGTGATAAGGTTAAAGGTAATGATGATTTTGATATTAAGAGAAAAGATTTAGGTAATTCTATGGCTTTATGTTTAGGTGATTTAGGCTTTTATTTAGCTTTGCAGGTTATTGTTAAAAATTATAGAAATAATAAAAATTTAGATAGGGTATTAGAATATTATAATGACGTTGCTATTAAAACTTGTGAGGGTGAAATGGTAGATGTTATTTTACCTTTTTATGAAGAGTATTTTGGATGTGAAGATGATATAGAAAGTCATGTTATGGAAATATATAGGTTAAAAACTGCTTGGTATTCGGTTGTTGGTCCATACTGTTTGGGGGCTATTTTAGGTGGATGTGATGAAGAAAAGGTTCATAAATTAGAAGATGCTTTGCTTGGTTTAGGTATTGCTTTTCAAATTAAGGATGATTTACTTGGTATTTATGGTGATGAGACTCATATTGGTAAATCTATTACATCTGATGTTAGTGAGTTTAAACAGACTATTTTGTATGCTTATACGGTTAATACTAGTTATAAAGATGAATTACTTAAATATTATGGTAAAAATATAGATGTTTCTTTGATGGATAAGGTTAGAGATATTTTCGATAAATCTGGCGCTAGAGAATATGCGAATAAGACTATGGATAAATTATTTAAACAGAGTTTTCAAAGTATTTTAGATTTGGATTTTTTAGATATTAAAAATAAAAAAATATTATTGGGATTTGCTGAATATTTAAGGGTTAGAAGTAAATGAGAAAATTTATTTTATGTTTGCTTACTTTAATTTTAGTGGGCTGCGGAGTAGAGACTAGAGTTATCAAAGAGGCTGATGGTGATTCTAAAACTTATTTATTTTTTAAAGATTTTGATCCTAATAATTATTATGTTGAACTTTGGGATAGAAATGTTAATAAAAATGATGATACTAAAATAATCATGGCTAGAAGTGATGATGAGTATTATTATGAAATTGATGGCGCTAATAACATGATAAATATTTGGAAAGATGGATATTTATATACTATTGATAATCAGTTAAAAAATTATAGTAAACAAGAGTCTATAATTATGGATTATTCTTTAGGTATTTTACCTAATGATATTAAGGGTTTAAGAACTAAAGGTTATGAAACTGGCGAAGAAAAGGTTTATGGTAAAAATTATATTTATGAAAAATATAGTTTTGATGATGGAGAAACTACTTATTATTTTAGTGGTAAGAAACTTATTTATATAAAATATGAGGGTATTCAAAACACTTTACTTTATAGGTTTAATTTGACAAAAGATAAAGTTAGTAGTAACCTATTTGAAATTCCTGATGATTATTTGGAAATGACTTATTAGGTGGTTTTATGAAAGATAGGATTATGAATACTTGTTTACCTTTGAGTTATAAGTATGAATATTTAAAGAGTTATAATGATATTTTAATAACTTTTAAATATTCTTCTTTTGCTATGGAAGAAAGTTTAAGGGCTTTGGAAAAGTCTTTATCTTTGGACATTTTAAAATTTAATGTTTATTTAAATGGTATTCATAATTATTTAAAGAGATATGGTAATTTTTATAATTTAGAAGGTGAACATTATAACTGGCTTAAAGAAAATTCTTCTATTTTAATGTTTATGAATGATTTTAGGGCTTATGATATTGTTTCTGAACTTTTAAAGGAAAAGAAATTTGTCTATAAGGTGGATGATAAATTTATTTTAAGGTTAAAAGAATTATTTATGTTTTTGAATAAATATCATAAGTTACCTAAACAGGATGATAAGTTTAAATTTAAAGATGGAAGCTATATGGGAAAATTTATTTCACATAATAAAAAGAAAATTATTTTTCTTAAAGAAGCTAATATATATGCTTATGATATTGCTTTATATTTTGAAAAAATGGATTTGAGTTTTGATGATAAATTAAAAGAGACTTATGAATTTTTATATTTCCATCATTATTTACCTTCTATTTCTTCTAATGAGGTATTATTTACTAATGGTGAGGTTATGGGACTATGGCTTGGTCATAATAGAAATAGACTTAAAAATATGAATGATTTTATGGCTAGGGAAATTATTAAGTGTTTGGATAAAAGAAAACTTAGTTTTTATGATAAGTTAGATGAGCTATATGATAAATTTGTTTTAGATAAAGATATTTTGTTTTCTAATTGTTCTTTAAGTGATGGTACTTTAATTAAAAGTTTTATCAGGGAAAATAAAAAAAGATTATCTCAAATTTCTAATGATAAAGCCTTTCAGATTATTAAGGCTTTAAATGGATTATCTTTTGAAGAAAAAGTAAAAGAGACTTATGATTATTTGATTAAAAATAATAGTTTACCTTTTAAAGATAGTAGGGTTTTCTTTTCTGATGGTACTTTAATGGGTGTATTTTTATATGATCATTTTGATAAATTTAGCTCTGATGATATTTATACTAAAAGTATTATTTGTTATTTAAATAAAAGAAGAAAAAGAAAATTATCTTTTGAAGAAAAAATAGATGAGGTTTATGATTATTTAATTAAAAATAAATGTTTACCTACTAATAATAAAGCTTTATTTAGTAATGGTGAGGTAATTTATTATTTTATTTCAAGGAATAAAGATAAATTAAATTTGGAAAACTTTAAAGAAAAGGCTATTTATGAATATTTAGAAAGTAAGAAAAAACTTAACTTTAGTGAAAAAATAATAGAACTTTATGATTTATTAAATGAAAGTGTTTTAACTAACGATTCTACTTTTAGTGATGGTGTTAGTGTGAAGGGGTTTCTTAAGGATAATAAAGATAGGATATATGAATTAAAGGATAATGAAATTGTTTCATTTATTATTCAAAATGCTTTTAAATTAAGTTTTGATGAAAAAGTTATAGAGGCATATAATTATATAGATATTAATGGTATTATTCCTTTTCAAAGTAATATGGATGCTTTATTTAGTGATGGCACTTTTATTGGTTACTGGCTTAGTAATCATAAAAGAGAAATTTTTCTTTTAACTAGTGTAGATGTTTTAATTTTAAAAGAAAAACTATTAGAGATTAATCCTCAATATTTTGATTTTAAGGTTAAAAAATTATGATTTACAAAGGTTTATTTTCATGGTAAGATTTAAATGGAGGTAAATATGAAGAAAATTTTAAAATTATTTATTTGTTTTGTGTTATTTTTTATGTTTAGTTTTAATGTTCAAGCTAAAACTATTAATCATTTCCACGGTGTTATGGATGAAAATGCGGAAATGAGCGATAATGTTAAGGGCTCTACTTTAGTTGCTGGATCTAATGCTTCGATGGATGGTGAATCTGAAGGCGTTAGTTTTATGGGCGCTAATAAAGTTGTTTTTGAAGGTAACACTGAATATGGGGTGTTTGCTGGTAATTCTATCGAGGTTAATGGTATAGTTAACAAAGATACTTTTATTGCTGGTAATATTATTAAAATTAAGGATAAAGCTAATTTAAAAAGGGATGTTGTTATTGCTGGTGCAGATATAGAACTTAATGGTAAAGTAGGTAGAAATATTAGTATATATGCTTCTAGCGTTAGTTTGAAAGGTTCTACTATAGAGGGTAATGTTAAGATAAGTGCGAATACGGTTAATATTGATAAAGATACTATTATTAATGGTGATTTATATTATCCTTCTGATGCTGAAGTTAATATTGATAAAAAAAGTGTTAAGGGTGAGATAATTAAGACTGATGCTATTAATGAAAACGATGATTCTTTTGTTACTTTAATGATGGGTAAATTTTGGTCTTTTATGTCTTTAATTTTAATTTTTGCGGTTATTAGTTTGGCTGCTTCTAAAATATTTACTAATATTCAAGATGAATATAGTAAGTTTGATTTTAATAAGGGATTAGAAACTTTTACTAAAGGTCTTTTATTTGTTATTTTAGTTCCTATTATTATATTTATTTTACTTTTGATGTCTATCGGTATTCCTCTTGCTTTAATTTTACTGGCTTTTTACTTTATTATCATGTATTTATCTGTTATATTTACGGGATATTTAATTGGTTATAAGTTATGGCAAAGGTTTTTCAATAATGATATAAATATGCTTGTTGTTGGTATATTTGGACTTGCTATATTGTTTGTTTTAAATTTAATTCCTGGTATTAATTTTATAGTTTCTTTACTTTCTTTAATTATTGGTATTGGAATTATATACGATGTTATAATTAAAAAAATTGGTTCTAATGAGTAGGACCTATTTTTTTTATTCACATATAATACTGTGGGGTGATTATATGTATACAATATATGAAGTACAAAAGGGTGATACACTAGCTAGTGTGGCTCAAAAGTTTAATACTACTTTAGATACTTTATCTAGTTTAAATGGTATAATGGCTGGTTCTTTATTAAAGACTGGTGATTATTTGGTTGTACCAAAGGTTAAGACTGAAAATCCTTATTTTAGAGAATATGTTATTAAAAATGGCGATAATATTTATGAAATTGCTAGAGCTAATGGTATTGAATTAAATCAACTTTTAAGATTAAATGGTTTAAATGATTCAGATATTATTTACCCAAATCAGTTAATTATGCTTCCTAGAAAAAATGTTAGTTTTTATATTACGGAAGATGATGATACTTTGGGTGATGTTATGAGAAGGTTAAATGTAAATGCGAATGATTTGGTTAAACAAAATCCTACAATTTATTTGACTAATGATCAACTTATTTTGTATAAAAAATAAAGTTTTTATGGCTTTGTTTTTTATTTGCCTTTTTTTTTAACTTGTTTTGTTATATAATTAATATGGTGGTAGAGTGAAAAAAATACTTATAATTTTAATTGCTATTTTTTCTTTAACTGGCTGCGCTCCTAAAACTTATGAGGAAGTTAGTTATGAAAAAGTAAATGATATGTTAGAGGATAAAGAGAGTTTTATTTTATTTATTGGTTCTAGTTCTTGTGGGGCGTGTGCTAGATATAGTGTGACTTTAAATGATGTTATAGAAGAATATGGGACTGATGTTAAGTATATAGATCTTTCTAAATTATCTAAAAATGAAGAATCTAGACTTTTGAGTATGTTTCCGATAACAGGTACTCCTACAACTATTTTTATTGATAGTGGTGATGAAGATTCTACTTATAATAGAATTGTTGGTAGTGCGAAGAAAAGTGAGATTATAGATAAATTTAAAGAAAATGGATATATAAAGGACTGATGTTATGGATAATTTAAATGAGAATGTAATTAATGCGAATGATTTTCCTATTATTACTAATTACTGTGAAAATTTAACTGCTAAAAAGTATGTTACTAATCCGGCTATTGCCCGTGAAGAGGAGATTAAAAAAACTATGCTTGTTTTGCTTACTCCTGATAAATCGGCTTTGCTTATTGGTAAACCTGGTATTGGTAAAACTGCTATTGTCGAAGGTATTGCTTATAAGATTCAAAGGGATGAGGTTCCTAATGCGTTAAAGGGTTATACTATTTTAAAAATTAATTCTTCTTCTATGCTTGGAACTATGAATGTTAATGGTAAGCCTGAATCTGTTGTTAATTTGCTTGTTTCAGAACTTAAAAGAGCTCCTAAAACTATTCTTTTTATAGATGAGGTTCATACTTTAATTGGTGGTTCTAAAGATGGTCCAATGGATTTGGCTAATATTTTGAAACCTGCTTTGGATAGGGGAGATATTAAAGCTATTGGTGCGACTACTACTATTGAATATGAAACTTATATTGTGCGTGATAGGGCTTTCTTAAGACGTTTTGATAGAATTGATGTTTTAGAACCTGATAGAGAGGCTACTATTCAAATTTTAATTGGAACTATTCCTAAAATTGAATATAAAACTGGTATAAAGATGGTTAATAATAGTTTTCTTACTAGACTTTTGATGGAGTCTATTGTTGATGCGACTAGTCAATATAAAAGGGTTTATGGTTTATCTGCGATGTATCCTGATGTTTCTTTATCTGTTTTATCTGGTGCTTTTTCGAATGCTTTATTTGAAAATAGGGTAGAAGTTGGTATTATTGATGTTTATTCGGCTATTAGGGATAGTAAGAGAATTTATCCTGATAGTAGGGTGAAAGAATGTGCGGCTTTTAGAGAAAAATTTAAAAGAATTTGTGAGGATAGTGGTATTGTATTACCTGATGTTAAATTAGAGGATATCGATACTGGAAATGATTTATAATCATATAATTAGGTAAAGGAGGTTATTTTGTGAGAAAAATACCGTTTAAAAATTATGTTATTTTGGGGCTTGTATTTTTGTTTACTATTGGAGTGGTATTTTATGCGAGAGACTGGTATAACACTACTAAAGAGTATTATATGCAAAACTCTGTGATGAAAGATGCTATTAGGGAAATTAAGGGTGATGAGCTTTCTAATTTTATTTTAGAAAATCAAAAATTTATTTTATATGTGGCTTCTGGTAAAAATATGGAGATTAAAGATTTTGAAAATAAGTTTAAAGATTTGATTCAAGATATGGATTTGAATGATCTTGTATTATATATGAATTTAGATGATGTGGATAATAACCGGCTTTATGATTCTTTGAAGAGTTATGCTTTTGATAGTAAAGTTAAAAATCAAATTAACTCTAATTCTATGGCTAGTATGTATGTTTTTACTGATTCTAAAATTACGGATGTGCTTTCTAATGTAAATAATTATTCTATGAATAGATTAGAAACAGTAATTGATAGGTGGGATATTAGATAATGCTTAATGTTGTTTTATATGAACCTGAAATTCCACAAAATACGGGTAATATCATGAGAACTTGCGCTGCTACTAATACTAAACTTCATTTAATTAAACCTCTTGGTTTTAGTTTGGATGAGAAGTATATTAAAAGAAGTGGCGCAAATTATATTGATAATTGTGATTATACTTTGTATGAAAATTGGGATGATTTTTTAAGTAAAAATAACGGAACTTTTTATTTTTTAACGAGATATGGTCATAAACCTCATTCTGATTTTGATTATAGTGATAAAAATGAGAATATTTATTTAGTATTTGGTAAGGAAAGTACTGGTATTCCTAAAGGGTTATTAAAAAAACATTTGGATACTTGTATTAGGATGCCTATGACTGATAAGGTTAGGGCTTTAAATCTTTCTAATACTGTTGCTATTATGGTTTATGAGGTTTTAAGACAGAGAAATTATGATGACCTACTTTTTGATGAACCTTTTAAGGGTAAAGACTATTTGGAAAAATAGGGTTGAAATATGTTAAAAAAAATGGTATTATTTTTTTAGGATAGGAAGGAGCAAGTTTTTATGGAAATTTTTTCAAATTGGATATTTTGGGTTATTTTAGCTTCTATAGTTTTTGTTTTAGCTTTAATTGGTTATTTAACTGAAAGTATGAAAAAAACTAAAGAGGAGAAAAAAGAAGAACCTAAAGAGGAAGAACCTACTGTTAATACTGAAACTGTAGATGAAAATGTTCAAACAGAGGTTAAGGCTGATGATTGGATGGATATGCCAAAGGTTGAAACTATGGATGAAGTTAAAGTGGATACTATCGAAACTCCAAGTGTAGATAATAATTCTACTGAAACTCCTGTAGCTGTTTCTGAAGCAACTCCTACTGAAGAGGTAACTCCTGAAGTTAGTACTTTAGAAGAAGTTAGTGAACCTACTACAGAAACTTTAGATAGTGATGTAGAAGATTCATCTAATATTCAAACTCCAGTAGAAAATACAAATGTAGAAAATACAAATGAAACATCTACTGAAGAAAAAAATAACGATATTTGGAATTTATAAAAAGGTGATTTTCATCTTTTTTTATGCGCTTTTTATGGTTTTTTAAGTTTTTTTGGAAAAATATAGGGTTTTATCGGAAGAATAAGTGTGATATAATTAATTAAGTTAGATGGAGGTTATTTCATGACAATAGAATCTTTAATGGAACTGGCAAGAAAAATTTTAGATGTTTTGCTTGTTTGGGGATTATTTTATTTTGTTTTAAGAAGTTTGAGAAAAAATGTTAAAATGATAATGCTTTTTAAGGGTATTTTAATTATTATAATAACTAAAATATTGGCTGATGTTTTGGATTTGGTTACTATTGGTTATTTAATTGATTATGTGTTAGAATGGGCGCCTTTAGCTTTAATTATTATTTTTCAGCCTGAAATTCGTGATGCTTTGGAACAACTTGGAAGAGCGCAGTTACTTGGTAGACATAAAACTTTATCTTTAACTGAACTTGAAAAATCTATTAGTGAAATTACGAGTGCGACTGATTATATGAGAAAAATGCGTATTGGGGCTTTAATTGTTATCGAAAGAGAAAATAGTTTAGCTAGTTATGTGGAGAAGGCTCAAAAAATATATGCGGATATTTCTGGACCACTTCTTTCTTCTATTTTCTTTACAAATAATCCACTTCATGATGGCGGTGTAATTATTCGTGGTGATAAGATTATTTGTGCGGGTGCGGTATTCCCTACTAGCGATAGTATGGCTATTAGTAAAAGATTAGGTACTCGTCATAGAGCTGCTTTGGGTATTGCTGAAAGAACTGATGCGATTGCTTTGGTTGTTTCTGAAGAGACTAGTAGAATTTCAATTGCTATGAATGGTGAACTTATTTATAATCTTTCTTTAGATGAGGTTAGAATTCGTTTACTTGAAGCTCTTGCTCCTTCACATAAAATTTTAAATGAAGCGAAAGAGGGTGGTATGAATGAATAAGAAACCTGGTTTATTGAAAAAAATTGTTCGTTTTATAGATAAGAAAATAGTTGTGCCTATTACTAAAGCTATTATGAAAATTGGTAAGAGGTTTAATAGTTCTAATATTTCTTTAGAAAACTTTTTGTCTAAGAGTAATACTTTACTTTTTGTTTCTTTATTTTTAGCTTTGGTGGTGTTTATTTTATTTGATCAAAAGAAAATTTCGTTTAATGATACTAGTGCGGAGGTTTTGAAAGATCAGACTGTTGAAGCTGTTTATAATGAAGAGGCTTATGTCGTTGAGGGCTTACCTGAAAAGGTCGATATTACTTTGATGGGTAGTAGAAGTGATTTATTTATTGCGAAACAGTCTACTGCTTCTAAAGTAACTGTTGATTTGACTGGTTTAAAACCTGGTACTCATAAGGTTGATATCGAGTATATGAGACCTAATGATGCGGTTGATTATAGTGTTAATCCTTCGGTTGCAACTGTCAATATTTATCCTAAAGTTTCTGAATCTAAAACTTTAACTACTGATTTACTTAATCAAGATGATTTAGATCCTAAACTTATTATTGATAATGTTACTCCTGAAGTTGATAATGTTGTAATTAAGGGTGCGGAAGATGAGAATGCTATTAACAGTTTAACTAAAGTTGCGACTGTTAAGGCTTTGGTTGATGTTTCTAGTTTGAATGATCAAGATGTCGGAACTGTTACTTTGAAAGATGTTCCTTTGAAAGCTTATGATTCTGATGGTAATAGTTTGGATGTTGAAATTGTTCCTTCTAAAATTGAAGTTGAGGTTGATTTGTCTTCTCCAAGTAAAACAGTTCCTATTAGGGCTATTCCTAAAGGTGATGTTACTTTTGGTCAGGCTATTAGTTCTATTAATTTAAGTCAGAATAATGTTACTGTTTATGGTAAGCAAAGTGTGTTAGATGATTTAGAGTATGTTCCTTTGGAAGTTGATGTCGATGGTTTGAAAGAAAATAGGGAATATAAACTTGATTTGAAGAAACCTAAAGGTGTTAGATCTATGAGCGTGAATAATGTTACAGTAGAAGTTTCTTTGGGAACGTCTGCTGATAAGGATATTCCTAACGTTAATATTGATGTTCGTAATTTGGATGATAGATATAGTGTACAGGGATTATCTCAAAATGATATTCAAGTTACTGTTAGCTTAAAAGGTGTTGAATCTGTTTTAAATAATTTAGAGGCGGATGATGTTACGGCTTATATTGATTTGAAAGGTTATGAGCCTGGAGAGTATGAAGTGGATGTTCATGTTTCTGGTACTGATTCTAGGGTTCAATATTTATCTAAAACTAAAAAGGTTAAAATTAGGGTAGTTGAAAAGTAGCTTTAAAGTGCTACTTTTCGCCACATTTATTTTTAAAAATATTATTATAAAAGGAGCGGTTATATGTTTAAAAAATTACGAAATACTTTGATTGCTACATCAGTACTTTATTTACTATTTGGGCTTGTTATGTTATTTTTACCTTCTGTTGTTATTAAATCTGTTTGTTATTTAGTGGGTATTATGTTTTTGTTTGTTGGTGTTTCTGGCGCTGTTATGTATATGAAAACCGAACTAAAAACAGCTTTTACTAGTTTTACTTTGATAATGTCTATTATTTTTGGGGCTTTTGGGGTTTATGTTTTATTAAATTCTGAAACTTTTGCTTCATTTTTACCTCTTGTTGTTGGTATATTTTTACTGGCTGATTCTGTTAGCAAATTATCTATGGCTTTTGATTTAAAGAAGTTTGGTTATCAAAAATGGTGGCAAATGTTAATTGTTGCGTTTATTTTGCTTGGATGTGGTTTAATTTTAGTGTTTAATCCTTTTGAGGTTTTAGAGGTAAGCGTACAAATTATAGGAGCTATATTAATTGTGGATGCTATTAGTAATATATTTACTATTTATAGTTATTCTAAAGTTGATTATCCTGGTGTATTTGATGTTAAAATTATCGATGAAAAAAAATAAAAATCTACTTTGTTTAGATTTTTATTTTGTCTCTAAATGTGTAAATAGTAATCCTATATTTATTAGACCTGCTATACCAACTAGGGAGTATACTATCCTAGATATTATAGACATATCGCCAAATAGGAATGATACTAGATTAAAATCAAATAATCCTATTAATCCCCAGTTAATTGCTCCTATAATTGTTAGGACTAAACATACTTTTTGTAATATTTCCATTTTTTCACCTTCCTCTAAATATATATTGGTTTATTTTTAAAAAATTATTCATAAATAAAATTTTAATTCCATATATTTAACCAGAAAGCTGGTGAGATGATGAAAAAATTTTGTTTATTTTTATGTATTTGCTTTTTACTTTCGGGTTGCGGAAAATATACTGTGAAGGATGCAGAAAAGGATTTAGAGAAAAAAATTAATAAACTTGATGCGTATAATTTGACTGGTGAAATGGAAATAATAAATAATGATGATGTATATAAATATGATGTTGATGCTTCTTATAGTAAAAGCGATATGTTTAGAGTTTCTTTGAAAAATAAAACTAATAATCATGAACAAATTATTCTGAAAAATAGTGATGGGGTTTATGTTTTAACTCCAACTCTTAATAAGAGTTTTAAATTCCAAAGTGACTGGCCTTATAATAATTCACAGGTTTATTTACTTCAAACTTTACTTTCTGATATTCAAAGTGATGAAAATAAGGAATTTAAAGAAACTAGTGATAATTATATTTTTACAACTAGTGTAAATTATCCTAATAATAGTGACTTGGTTAGACAAAAAATTTATTTTGATAAGAAACTTAATCCTACAAAAGTAGAGGTATTAAATGAAGATGATGATGTTTTAATTAAAATGACTTTTAATAAGGTTGATTTGAATGCAAAATTTAAGGATAAGTATTTTTCTTTAGATGAAAATATGAAAGTTTCTAAAACAGAAGATAGTTTTGAGCCTGTTAGTAAAATAGATGAGGAAATATATCCGATGTATATTCCTGAAAATACTAGTTTAACTGATAAAGAAACTGTTAGTTTGGATAATGGTGAAAGAGTTATTATGACTTTTGAGGGAGATAATCCATTTATGTTTGTTCAGCAAACTGCTTCTTTAAGTGATGAGGAAACTATTCTTTCTGTGATGGGTGAGCCTTGTCAGATGGCAACTGGTGTGGCTGCGGTTTCTGATAATATGGTTAGCTGGATTAGTAATGGTATTGAGTATTATGTCGTTGCTGACAATATGAGTGAGAGTGAACTTTTGAATGTTGCTAATTCGGTATCTGTTTTACCTGTAAGTAAGTGATGTTATCTAAACATCACTTTTATTAAATGTTGAAGTTTTTATTTAAAATGTGCTATAATGCTTTCAGGTGATGAAGTATGACAAAAGAAAATAAGAAAAAAGGGACTAAAAAAATAGATGAAGCAAAAAAAGAAGTAAAAGAATCATTTGAAGAGAAAGAAAAAAACATTAAAGAGGCTCGTAAGCAGTTATATTATAAGAATGATGATTCTAGTAGTGATGAGCTTTCAAAATTAGTTAAAATTATTTTAATTGTAACTGGTATTATTATTGTATTTTATCTTGTTACTGTAGTTGTAACGGAAAAAGCTAAAGAAGCTAGTGATAAAAGTGAACAGGCTGAAATCCAATACGATAGTATTACTATTGGTTCTATGCTTAAAATAAATGGCTCATTTTATGTTTTGATAGAAGATAGTGATGATATAAGATTATCTGAATATACTACTTTCATTCAAACTATTAAGGCTAATCCTGATGCTCCAACTATTTATACTGCTGATTTAGATAGTAGTTTTAATAAAAAGTATTTAAGTGATAAAACTAATTATGAATCAGATATGTCTAAATTTAGAGTTAAAGGTACAACTTTGGTTAGAATTAAAGATCATAAAATTACGAATGTTTATGATAATTATGATTCTATTTCTAAAAAGTTAGGTGAATTAGATTAATGCAAGATGTATATGTCTTGTATTTTTTTTCTATTTTTTTAATATTTTTTGATATTTTTGTGGTATACTTTTTTTGGTATAGGTGGTAGTTATGAATAAAAAAGAACAGAAAACTTCAGATAATTTGGAAAAACTATCTAAATCTTTGGATATTAAGGTTAATAATAAAAAGACTTTACCTACTTTTAAAACTAAAGAGGTTGTTTTTCTTTTACTTATTACAGCTATTATTAGTTTGATTATGGGTGGTATTGTTACTTATAATGTTACTTTAAAAGGTACGAATGTTGATTCTGAATTAGCGGAGTTTATTAAAAATTATGATTATATTACTAATAATTATTATGGTGATGTTGATAAAAATGAATTAATTGATTCGGCGATTTCTGGTATGCTTAATACTTTGGATAAGAATTCTACTTATGTTGGTAGCGATGATGATAATTTTAGTATTTATTTGGAAGGTAGTTATGAGGGTACTGGTATACAAGTATATAATGATGAGAATAATAACATAGTTATATATTCTGTTTTTGATGATACTTCTGCTAGTAAGGCTGGTTTAAAAGCTGGTGATGTTATTATTAGACTTAACGATAAAGATACTACTAATATGTCTATTGCGGATTTTTCTTCACTTGTGAAAAAACAAAAAGGTAAATTTAAAATTACTTATAAAAGAGATGATGAAGAAAAGACTGTTTCATTAAAGGTTAGTAAAGTTGAGTTAAAATCTGTATATTCTGAAACTATAGAAAAGAATGATAAAAAAATTGGTTATATTCAAATGAGTATATTTGCTAATAATACATATGAACAGTTTAAAAAAGCACTTTCTAATTTGGAAAATGAAAATATGAATGGTTTAATTATTGATTTAAGATCTAATTCTGGTGGACATTTGTCATCGGCTGAAGAAATTATTTCTTTGTTTTTAGATTCTTCTCATCCTATTTATCAAATTAAAACCAAAGATAGTTTAAATACTTATTATTCTTTGGGTAAGGAGACTAAAAAATATAAAATAGTGATTTTAATTGATAAAAATAGTGCTTCTGCTTCAGAGGTGGTAACCTCTGCTTTGACTGAACAATATGGTGCTGTTACAGTTGGTGAAAAAAGTTATGGTAAAGGAACTGTGCAGGAGTTACAATCTTTGAATGATGGTGAACAATATAAATTAACAACAAAGTCTTGGCTTACTTCTAAAGGTAAGGTTATTGATGGTAAGGGCATTGAACCTGATTATAAGGTTAGTTTAGATGAAAAATATTATGATGAGCCTTCTTTTGATAATGATAATCAACTTCAAAAGGCGATAGAATTAATAGAATGACACTTTTTGTGTCCTTTTATTTTTTTTAAAAATAGTTTATAATGGGTATAGGGAGAGAAGTACTATGGAAAAGTTAAATAAAGGTGATAGATTACAGATACAGTGTTATAAGCATGATGGAAAAGTTCATAGATGCTGGGATGAGGCTGTTTTGCTTGATGTTAAAAAAGATTATATGGTATTTGGAAATGAAAGAACGTTGGTGACGGAGGCTCAAGGTAATACTTGGAGGACTAAAGAACCGGCTATTATGTATTTTTTTAAAGATCGTTGGTACAATATTATTGTTCAATTAAAAAAAGATGGTATTACTTATTATTGTAATATTGCTTCTCCTTATATTATAGAAGATGATACTATTAAATATATTGATTATGATTTGGATTTGAGAATTTTCCCTAATGGTTGTTTTAAAATTTTAGATAGGGAAGAATATAAATACCATAAAAAGAAAATGAATTATTCTGATAATTTGGATATTGCTATTAGAAGTGCTCTTTCTGAACTTATTACGGATTATCAAAATGGAGCTTTAATGTTTAGTTCTGGTGTCAATTTGAATTATGAAAAAGAATATCAAAGATTACGCAAAAAGTAATCATTTTTTTATTTTTTATTCATATATTATTAAAGGAAAGAAAAAAATTAAAAAAAGTTAATTTTTTTGTTGACCGAGCCTTTAAAAAGTGTTATATTATTTATGCATTCGACGGAAATCGACATTATTTTCAAAAAAAATACAAAAATTGAAAAAAAGTGTTGACTTAAGTTTGATGTTCTGATATATTAAGTGGGTACTTTTGAGGGAAAACCTTATTAGTCAAAAAGTTTTAAGAAAATTTCAAAAAACTATTGACTTGCTAAAGTACATTTGATATATTAGTGTTACTGCATCAAAAAAGCAGTATGAATGATCTTTGAAAACTGAGCAAAATGTCAATTCATAAATAGTTAGGATTAAAACAAATTCAAAACTAAAATATAGTTTTTATTTTTTTGGAGAGTTTGATCCTGGCTCAGGATGAACGCTGGCGGCATGCCTAAGACATGCAAGTCGAACGAGGTGGCCCATTGAAGATTGCGTGCTTGCACAAAATTGGATTTGGATTCCCACCTAGTGGCAGACGGGTGAGTAACACGTGGGTAACCTACCCCTTAGTCTGGGACAACTATTGGAAACGATAGCTAATACCGGATGATTCGATAGAGGATAACCTCTTTCGCTAAAAGGAGCTTCGGCTTCGCTTTGGGATGGGCTTGCGGTGTATTAGCTAGTTGGTGAGGTAATGGCCCACCAAGGCAACGATGCATATCCGAGCTGAGAGGCTGATCGGACACATTGGAACTGAGATACGGTCCAAACTCCTACG
>CALVRL010000014.1 GCA_944358625.1 uncultured Bacilli bacterium
ATGTTGGCTCTAACTTTGAAACAAAACAGGCAGATACAAATGCAATGTTTGATAGCAGTAGTATATCTTCTTTAACTTATGGAATGTGTTAAGTATTTACATTTTGTCAAAAAGTAGAAATCTTTGGAGAATATTACTTATATGAAAAGATGACTTTCTTAAATGAAAATCATCTTTTTAAAATAATGTTAATTGACTTGACTCATCCATACCATCTAATATTCCCATTGAACGTAATTTTTCTATTAAAGTAGAAGATAATTTGGCTCTTTTCTGTAAGTCTTCGATGCTTATAAATTCTCTTTTTTCTCTTTCTTCTACAATATTTTTTGCAACTACTTCACCTAGTCCATCTATTGCTCTAAATGGTGGAATTAAATTTCCGTCATCGTCAATTACAAAATCGTGATAATGGGACTTATATAAATCTATTGGTTTAAATTTTATATTACGAGCTAGGGCTTCTAAAGCTACTTTTAAACATTCTAATATGGATGATTCTTTATTTGTTGCATCAAATCCTTTTTCGTTTATTTCTATAATTCTTTGTTTTACAGATTCATATCCTTTAATCATTGACTCTATATCAAAATCACCATATTCAGCTGAAAACTGGGCGGCATAATAAACTGCTGGTTTATGTACTTTGTAATATGCTAGTCTAAAAGCGTTTATTACGTAAGCTACTGCATGTGCTTTAGGGAACATGTATTTTATCTTTCTACATGATTCGATAAACCATGGTTCGATGTCAGCTTGTTTTAATGCTTCTACATATTCGGCCCACTGCTCTGGTTCTTTACTGGCTTTACCTTTTCTGACAAATTCCATTATCTTAAAGGCTTTAATTGGCTCTACTCCGTGATACATCAAATATACCATGATATCATCACGACATCCTATTACTTCACTAAATGGTACGATACCTTTATCTATTAATTCTTTAGCGTTTCCATTCCATACATCTGTACCATGTGATAAACCTGATATTTTGACTAATTCAGCAAATGTTTTTGGTTTTGTTTCTTTTACCATTTGTAAGGTAAACGGTGTTCCAAATTCTGGTATTCCGAGCGTTCCTGTATCATTCATTATTTGTTCTTTTGTTACTCCTAGTGGTTTTGGTGATAGGAATATTCCCATTGTTTCTTTGTCGTCTAATGGTACTTTGGTAACGTCATCACCTGTTATGTTTTGTATTAATCTAAGTTTTGTTGGCCCTGAATGACCTAAAATATCTAGTTTTAATACATCTTGATCGATAGCATGATAATCGAAATGAGTGGTTCTCCAAGCTGATGTAACATCATCTGCTGGATATTGGAATGGTGTAAAATCAAATACATCCATATATCCTGGGATAACGACTATTCCTCCTGGGTGCTGACCAGTTGTTCTTTTAACTCCTGTACAGCCTTTTGCTAGTCTTTCTACTTCGGCTGTACGCATACTTATTCCTTTGTCTTCACAGTATCCTTTAACATATCCAAAGGCGGTTTTTTCAGCAACAGTACCAATAGTTCCTGCTCTATATACGTTGTCTACTCCGAATAAAACTTTTGTATATTCGTGGGCTGCTGCTTGATTTAAATCTGAAAAGTTTAAATCGATATCTGGTACTTTGTCAGCATGGAATCCCAAGAATGTAGCAAATGGCATATCTTGACCTTCTTTGTTCATTTTACTTCCGCATTTTGGACAGTTCATGTCTGGTAAATCATATCCACTACCATAATCTGCTCCTAATGATTTACCGTTTAATTCGAATATTGAATGTTTACAATTTGGGCATACATAGTGTGGTGGTAAGGCATTTACTTCGGTTATTCCCATCATCGTTGCGACTAATGATGAACCTACTGATCCACGAGAACCTACTAAATATCCATCGTCATTTGATTTTTTTACTAGTTTTTGGGCGATTAAGTAGATAACATCGAAATTAGCTCCTATAATACCTGTCATTTTGTTTTTTATTTCTTCTTCGGTAATATTTGGATTTTCTTCTTTAAATAAATCTATTACGCCTTCTTTATAGCTTTTCATCACTTCATTTAATTTTTTATGTATTTTTGCTTGATATTCTTCTTCGTTTAAATTTTCTTTTGGTGTTATATTTTTTATTGTATTAAATGGTTCATCTCCATATAATTCGGATGCTAGTCTTTCTTCGATGTTATATGGAAGTGGACAGCCATATATTCCTTCGGCTTTTTCATATACCATATCTGTTGTCGTTTCTGTACAGTTTGGTATTTTGGGCGCAAATGGTATTCCTCCTGTATCGATTATTACTTCTATTATATCTACTTGATCTGCTATTTTATTTGGATTATCTATAACTATTTCTTCAGCTAATTCTTTTGGTAAGAATGAAAAACTTTCTAACATTTCGTCTGTTGTTTTTAAATACTGTGATGGTATTTGTTTGATGTCTTTTTTTGCTAGTGGGTGTCTTCCTCCGCCTGGAACTTTTTGATTAACTATTATTTCTCTATATACCTTGTCTTCTGGATTTATTTGATGAACATCACCTGTTGCGACAATTAATTTTCCAGATTCTTTGGTTACTCTGATGATTTTTTTGATGTGCTCTAAAAGTTCGGCTTTGTTTGCAAAATCTCCTAATTGTAATAAGTGATCATATACTTCTGGTGGCTGAACTTCTATATAATCATAGAAATTAATTAAATTTGATAATTCTTCATCTGTTTTACTTCTAGCTAATCTAAATATTTCACTTTCATAGCATCCACTGCCTATTAGTAACCCTTCTCTATGATTATCTATCTCACTTCTTAAAATTCTTGGTGTTTTGTATAAATATTTTGTGTTTGCTAAAGATATTATTTTGAATAGGTTTTTTAATCCTTTTTTGTTTTTGGCTATTATATTTACATGATAGCTTGTTCCATATTTATGTATTTCATCTTTTGATACTAGTTTGTCTAAATCTTTTATGGTTTCAAAGTTTCTCGATACTAGTTTTTTTAGCATTTTATGAAAAACTAAGGCTGTTCCTTCAGCATCATAATCTCCTCTATGGTGAGCGGTTTCATCCCATGGAACATCATATCTTTTTACTAGTGCGGATAAACTATGTCTTGAATACCCTGTATCTAAAGCTCTTGATAATTCTAGGGTGTCTATTACGGTATTGGTGAACTCACCTAAATTATATTTATTATGTGCCATAACGATAAATGATACATCGAATTTGGCATTGTGAGCTACCATTGGTAAATCTCCTACCCATTCTTTGAATTTTTTTACGGTGTTTTCTTCGTTATCTTTTCCTTCTAACATTTCATCTGTTATGTTTGTTAATTCGATTATTTTTTGTGGTAGTTTTCTTCCTGGATTAATTAGTTCATCAAACCTATCTATGATTTCACCATTGTTTATTTTAACTGCTCCTATTTCGATTATTGAATCTGCTCCTCCGGCATTGAACCCTGTTGTTTCTAGGTCAAATACGACATATGTAGTATCTAATAGTTTTGTTTCTTTTGGTCTTAAGACTATATCTACACTATCATCTATTAAAGTTAACTCTGTTCCATATAGGGCTTTGAATTTATCTTTTTCTTCTTTTCCTTTATTGTATTTTGTTACTAGGTTAAAGACATGAGGAAAGGCTTGACAGCCGTTATGATCGGTAATGGCTATGGCTTTGTGACCAAAATTCATGGCTGTTTTAACTAATTTTTCTTCATCTGCTACTCCGTCCATTTGACTCATTTTGGTATGAGCGTGTAATTCTACTCTTTTTCTTTCGGCGGTATCTTTTCTTTCTTCGTCTTTTTTTTCTGATATATTTATATCTCTTGCATTTAATACTAGTTCATTTGAATATTTATCGTTTTTTGTATAACCTCTTATGATATAGTATTTTCCTTCTTTTAAAGCTTTTTTATATTGATTAAATTCTTCTTCATCTTTGGTGAATATTTTACAGTATATACTGTCTGTGCTATCAGTTATTTTAAGGGTTATTATTTTAAAATTACTTTTTGATGATTCAAATAGATCTATACCAAATATTTTTGCTTCTACTGTTACATTATCCATTTCGTATTGAATTAAATTTATTGGTGTTTTTTCGTCTGTTATTTCTTTTCCCATAATGAATGGTGATTCTTTCTTTTCTTTAATGGCTGGTATTATCTTTTTTTCTTTTTCTATTTCTTCCATTAATTCTTGGGCTTTTTCTTTGTCTATTTTTGTTATTATGTTTACGTTAAAACCTGAATTATTTAAATCTTTTTCTAATGTTTCTTTAATACTGTTAAATTTCATTTCTTCGGCTTTATTGGTTAGACTTATGAGTAAGTTTTCTTCATCTAAATTTATTTGCACGTTTAAAAACATTTTTAATAATGGAGCTTCTTTACTATAATTTTCCATGTAGTGTTTGTAGTATTCTTTTAGTTTTTCTATTTCTAATTTATTTGTTTTGATTTTTGTTTTAACTGATTTTACGTTTTGAAATCTTTCTTTTAATTTTTTGTTTAATTCTTTATATTCTTGAAGTGGTAAAGGCTTTGGGAGTTCTAGACAAAAAACATATTTGTCTTTGGCTTTGTTACATACTATTTTTTCTAATTTCCCACCCTCGAAATGTTCTTGGTCTTTTATTTTTATTTGGTCTAAAAGTAATTTTAATTTGTCCATTTTTAATCACCTTTCTTATTATAGCACACTGCCACCTCATTTTTTTATTAAATGCGTATAAAAGTTTGCTTTACATTTTCTTTATGTGTATTTTGTACATTTTCTATGTGTTATATTTTAATATTTAATAGTAATATATTTGAAAGATGTGGTAAGATTTAAGATGAATAATTTTAAGATATTTTTTGATTGGTGTAAAGGATGTGTAAAAGAAAAAAGCCTTATTTTAAGACTTTTTGACGTGGTTTTGATAATTCTTTATAGTTTAAATTGAAATAAATTATTCTATTTGGAATTGATACTTCTTTGATTAAGACATATACTTTTTCACCTAATTTTAGTTTTTTGTTATGTCCTATAGCTTTGGCGTGAGCTAAATCTTGTGGTGTTACATGCCCTATTACATTATTGTCTAATTTTATTTTGGTGTCATAAGGTGTCATGTCGATAATTCTTCCTTGATATACTTTACCGGGATTTATTTTTTCTTCTTTTTGCATATATTCTGCCATTTTTAAATCTAATGTTTCTTTTTCTGCTTGGTCGGCTTCTCTTTCCATTTTTGAATCGTATTCGCATATTTCTGGTAATATGTGGGTATATTCTTTTAATTCTTGCTCTGAATATTCTTTAGTATCGTTTATGTGATATGGATCTAATAATCTATGAACCATTAGGTCTGGATGTCTTCTTATTGGTGATGTGAAATGGGTATAATAACTTAATCCTAAACCATAGTGTCCATCACATGAACTTGAATATTTGGCCCTACTCATACTTGTTAATATTAAGTGTGATATTACTCCATAATTTTCACTTTTTCTATAGTATTCCAAGAATAAATTTAAATCGTTTGAATTATATCTACCATTTTTTACCTTGTTGATTAAACTGTCTACCATTTCTTTGGAACATAATTTTTCTTTTTTTAATGTTTTTAAAGCGGTTATTAAACTATCATCATTTGGATTTCCATGCACTCTATATACTTGCGGTGTTTCTAACCATCTATAATATTCGGCTACGCAACTATTGGCAGCAACCATAAAGTTTTCTATTAGTCTTTCACCTTTTCTTTGAACGTGCTCAAGGAATTCTAATGCTTCTCCTGTTGGTGAGGTTATGATTTTTATTTCGTCAGAGGCAAAATCTACTTTTCCTTCTTTCTTGTTTGTTTTATTGAATTTTTCTGATAATTCTTCCATAACTAATAAGTCATATACAAAATTTTCATATCCTTTTGGAATTTCTTTTTTATCTAAAATTTTGTTTACGTCATCATAATTCATTTTCTTTTTTGAATTGATAACACTATTATATATTTCATAGCTTATTATATGTCCTTCTGGGCTTATGAACATGTCTACTGTTTTAGTTAGTCTATCTACTTTTTCATTTAATGAACATATACCATTTGATATTTGGTGTGGAAACATTGGTATAACTGTGTCTGCTAAATAGGCGGATGTAGCTCTTTTTTTTGCTTCTAAATCTAGTGGACTATTTTCTTTTATATAATGGGTAACGTCGGCTATGTGTACACTAAGTAGATAATATCCGTTTATAAATTTAACTATGCTTATGGCATCATCCATATCTTTGGTGTCTTTTCCATCAATGGTAAAGATTTTTTTACTTCTTAAATCTTTTCTTCCTTGAATATCTTCTTTTGTTACTTCGTTTGGAATTTCTTTTAACTGCTTTATGACTTCTTCTGGAAAGTCTTTGAAAAAGCCGTGGTTAGCTGCTATGGTAGATATTTCTATATCTGGATCGTCTTTATGACCTATTATCTTTTCTATGTGTCCTTCGAATATAGCTTTATTTTCAATGGTGGCAATTTTTTCTTTACCGATATCTACTAATACTCTATGTCCGGTTACTATTTGTTTTAACTCTTCTTTTGGACATATTACGGTTACGTTCCCATGGATAGTGTATGGTATAAATTCGCCTTCTCCTTTATATTCGAAAATAGTTTTTCCTTTGGCTCTTTTGATTATTTTTTCTACTTTTGCATCGGCATAATTTGTTTTTCCGTGATGTATATCTTTTAATATGACGGTATCTCCTTCTAGTGCGCCATTTAAGTTTTCTTCATTTATTAAATATTTTATTTTATGTCCGTCTTTTTCGATATTAACAAAACCTTTTCCTAGGTTATTTATGTGTATTTCTCCTTGAATTTTTCCTAATTGTTTGGCATCAAATCTTTTGTAATAACCTTCTTCATCTAAATAAATTTTACCTTCTATTTCTAATTCGTTTAAGGCATTAATAAAAGAAGCTCTCATTATTTCACCTTTGATGTGCATGATTTTACACAGCTCAGGTTTAGTCAGCTTCTTTAGGTCGATATTTTTTTTAATTTCTTCTTTGTAATCTTCAATATTTGATAACTCGTTAATCATGTTTTTCCCCCACATTTAACTTTATTATATCGGTTTTTTTATAATTTAACAATAGTTTATACGAAAATAAATATATATCTGTTTTTTTGGGCTAAATCTTTTTCGGTTATTATTTTTGCTTTTGGCAGGTATTTATTAGCTATTTTTGTTATCTCTTCGCTTTGTGTCATTCCTATTTCAAAAGCTATAATGCTTTTTTCTTTTAAATGTGGTTTGATGTTTTTTAGTATTTCTTCATAGAAATATAAACCATTATTATCTGCATATAAAGCTATATGTGGTTCATTATTTTTAACTAGTGGATCTATTTTTTCATCTTTAGCAATATATGGTGGATTACTTATAATTATATCGAATTTGCCTTGTATGTTTTTTAATATATCACTTTGTTTGAAATTTATTTTAACATTATTTCTTTTGGCATTTTCTTTAGCTACTTCTATAGCTTTTTTTGATATGTCGGTGGCTAAAACATTACAAGAAAGATTTTTGGCTAAAGATATGGCAATAGCTCCTGTGCCTGTTCCTATATCTAATATGTCTAATGGTTCTTTTAGTTTTTTTGCATAATTTATTGTTTTTTCTACTAGATATTCGGTCTCAAATCTTGGGATTAATACATTTTTATTTACTAATAAATTTACATTATAAAAATCTACGTTACCTATAATATATTGGACTGGTTTTCCTTCTTTTAACTTTTGTATGCCTTGTTTTAATTTATCTTTTGGAAGATATTTTTTTAAATACTCTATTTCTTTCATTTAAGCCTCTTTTAATTTTCTGTTTTGGTCTTCGGTTATTAATGCTTCTATTATATCTTCTAGGTTTCCCTCCATTACCCTATCTAGGTTTTTTGTTGTATAACCTATTCTATGATCAGTTACTCTATTTTGTGGATAGTTATATGTTCTGATTTTCTCTGATCTATCGCCTGTTCCTATTTTGCTTCTTCTTTCGCTTCCTAATTTTTCTTCTTGCTCTCTTAATTTTGCTTCATATAATCTTGTTCTAAGCATCTGCATAGCTTTTTCTTTGTTTTGTATTTGGCTTCTTTCGTTTTGACAGGTTACAACGGTATTTGTTGGTAAGTGGGTAATTCTTACTGCACTATCGGTTGTATTTACACACTGTCCACCTGCTCCTGTACTTCTATAGACATCTATTCTTAAATCACTTGGATTTATTTCAATATCTACTTCTTCTGCTTCTGGCATTACTAGGACAGTTGCGGTTGAAGTATGGACTCTACCTTGCGTTTCTGTTACAGGAACTCTTTGCACTCTATGAGCTCCTGATTCATATTTTAATTTTGAATATACATTATTTCCTTTAACCATAAATTCAACTAATGGATATCCTCCTGCGTCTGAATGCTCTTCTGATAATACTTCTATTTTCCATCCTTCTTTTTCGGCATATTTGGTATACATTCTATATAGATCACCTGCGAAAATATTAGCTTCATCTCCACCAGCTGCCCCTCTTATTTCAACGATAACGTTTTTACCATCGTTTGGATCTTTTGGAAGTAAAATTATTTCTATCTGTTTTTCTAACTGTTCTTTTTCTTGATTTAATCTGTTTATCTCTTCTTTGGCAAATTCCCCTAATTCTTTATCTTTTGTCATTTCTTTGGCTTCTTCTAAATCTGATTCTATTTTTTTATATTTTTGATAGGCATCGTATGCTTCTTTTAAAGAGGCCTGCTCTTTGGAAAGTTCTAATGTTTTTTTGATATCGCTTAAAACTTCTGGTTTACTAATTTCGCTTGTTAATTCATTATATTTTTCCTCTATTGCTTTTAATCTTTCTAACATTTTCATCACCTTTTTTCGCAATAAAATTATACTATATTTTATGTTTTTAAGCAAATATTTATGGTTCAAATAAAATTAAACATGTTATTTCAAATAATGAAAAAGAGATTAATCTAGGCTAATCTCTTATTTTGTGTATTTATTACACTATTGTGTATGGATTACTTGCTGTTCCCTCTCCAGATAAAGTAGTTTCAGCTTTCAAAAAGACAACTGGGCGGGGAGCATAGCTATTAATACTGCCAGCACCAGCAACGATCGTACTTGAACTAGATGCAGTTGCAAGCCAAGTATTATAAAAATTACTTTCAACTTCTGCATAAGCATTTATCGTCCAATAGAGCAAATTTTCGTTGGAAGCTCTATCTAATAAATAATTGCTATTACAAGCATCGTATTGTCTTGTTAGCAATGAACCAGATGCCGATGTACATAATGGATTTGTGCTTGCTCTTAATATATCTGAAACATTAATAAGTCCCACATCTCCAGTCCATGTATACATCTTCTCCCCAGCTATGTTTTTTTCCATACTATCACCAGATGCCAAAACTTCTACTGCCCCTATATTAAATGAATGTTCTATAATTTGTTCTTTGGCTGTTTTATTTATATTATTTGTATAATAATCTTCATTTAAATATATTTTTATACTTGAATCTTCGGTTACTGTTCCGCTTTGTAATCCACTAGGGGAAGAAAATGTTCCGTCTACAGCTGCATATACTCCGCAACCCAATCGTGGGACTTTACAATATGTATTATTTTCTGTGCTTCTGTGATTTGCTTCATCGAATGCTCTATTTTCCAAAACTTCATTTCTTATAATCTTATATGTTCCATCTGTTTCTTTGGCTACTATTCTCCATAGTTCATCATTAAATTCGATATAATTATTTGGATTTGTTCCACGGTATATATATCTTCCTGCCTCATAACTATCCTCGTATAGTCCATCACCTGATTCTACAAGTTCTACTTCTTGGCCACCTATTGTTGGTCCCGTTACTGGAGGTACATATCCATTTGGCGCTTGACTATATTCTAATGTTATATTAAAGTTTATATTTAATTCATCTTGGCTTGGCTGCTCTGTTACATTATTATATTTTACTATTACTGTTAAAAGGGCTGTTTCATTTGATTTTAGTAAATCTCCTTCTTTTATTCCTGTTACTTCATAACTTATGGCTGTACTTTCATTTTCTGGTACATTTATTCTATCTAGTTTAGCATCCAAACTTCCTAAATTTGATACTGTTATATCATATTTCATTGTATCATTTGGTTTATATAATTTTGTATAGAATGTTGCAGACAATTTATCATGGGTTGGTTCTATTTGATTTGTTGGACTACCTGAAACTACACTACTTTGTATATCTGTTATTTGTACATCCCACGTACTATCGATATTAGATGTACCACTTATTTTTAATTGACTACTAAAAGCTGCATATCCTACTCCCATTATTACTAATATTGCACACAGTCCTATAATAATATAATTCCTCTGCGTCCTATTAAATCTTCTATTCATTATACATCTTCCCTTCTATGATAACATTATAGCACGGATTTGTTCAAAAGTACATATATTAAATGTAGTACATTTAATATATGTTGGTTAGATAATGTTATTGGTGATTAAATGAAAATTAGTAAGGAAAATAATAAATATATTTATGTAATTGTAGGTAAAAATATTAAAAGAATTAGAAAGGAACATAATTTAACTCAAGTACAGTTAGCTGATTTGATTCAGTATAATGAAGGAACTATTGCAAATATAGAAAATAGTAGTTATCAAACTTTTAGTTTGGAATTTTTATATATTATTTCAAAGAAATTAAATGTACCTATGTCAGAATTTTTTAAAAACATTGACTAAAAAACGGACCGTTAATTGGTTCGTTTTTTATTTTTTATATTTTTTTAATAATGTTTTACTTTCAATATTTTTTCCCCAGTTTATTGGAGTTATTGGTATTTTATCAGTTAATACTGAAAGTTTATGTTCAATTTCATTATATCTTTGGTATTCTTTTTCTCTTTCTTTTACTTCTTTATCATAATTATTTTCAAGATATTTTAATGGATAAAAACAGATACTATTTATGAACATTTCTTGATTTATTTCATTTGCATATCCTTTAGCTTCTTCATAGGTATCAAATACATCATTGACTTCAATTTCTTGTCCAGAATCAGAATACACTATTTCATATGATGAATTTACATAAAATGGTAAAACAGCTTTATAAGTTATGATGTGGTCGGTATTATATTTTATTTGTTCTTTTTTTTCTTTGATATACCCTTTTGTTACAATATAAGCTGTAACATCAAAATATTTACCGTAATCATCATAACCGGTTTGTTTTAAAATAGGAATTAAAACATATTTGGCTGGGAGATAGTCAAAATTAGATAAATCAAAATTTTGATTTTCTAAATTATAAATTATATCGAACATATTTTAATCTAATTCTTCCTCATCTATTATTGTTAAATCATCATCTACGTCTTCTACATCATCAACATCGTCTAAATCTGGATCATCTAAATCTGAATCATCATCCATATCGTGCATATCTTCTGAAGCCATATCATCTAATTCATCATCTAACTCTTCTTCTGTTTCGGATAAATCTTCTTCATCTTCTGTTTCATCATCATTTAATGTTATTTTTACTGAATGACGGTCTCTTAAATCCCACGAAGCATCATCTAATAAAATAAAGGTTTTATCTGTGGTTAATGCGGTATAAAAGTCCCCTATTTTACTAGCATATTCATCATCTGTCATTTCTAATAATTTACATATTTTTTTAAATATATCTGGAGTATTTAAACTCTTTTTTTCTTCTTTTAAAATCATTGCGGCTAGATCTGTGTAGGAATACTGTTCTAACTCTTCTTTAGACATTTTTGATAATTTCATAATATACCTCCTAATTAATTCGAAATTAATCTTAAAACATTGTATCATATTCTATCTATGTGTCAAGGGAAAATTTTAATTTATATGTAAAGGTGTCAATTTCTTTTTCGTCTACCATTAATTTATAAGTAATTTCATATTCATTTTCTTTTTTTATAAATTTTGTCATAATTGTTTCAATTATGAATGTTCCATAATTATTTATGTATTTTCCTTTTAATTTTATACCTTCTTTTAAATTTAAAATTAATTTATAATCACTTTTTCTTTCAATGGTTATTATATTATCTATCACTATTTTTGTTTGGACTTTTTCATCTTGATAGATGATTTTGTTATTGTTTTTGATTCCTTTACCTTTAAAATAATGGATTTCGTTATTACTTTTTAAAGATGATTCTATTAATATTTTACTCATTTTTTTACCTCGCATTAAGATTATAGCACGTTTCTTTCTTTTTTACTTATATTTTTTTTATTTTTTCTAATAATAATTTTAGAAAGCGAAGTGATAACGTGAAAAAAAAGAAATCTAAAAAATGGTTATTTGTTATATTGGGAATAATTTTCTTTTTTATTATTATTTACTTCGGTATTTATTTATATGCGAAAATGCAACCAAAATTACCTATTACTGGGGCGAATGGTTATCATTTGTATGATATTGATAATAAGAGTTATACGGCTAGTTCTAATAAAAATGTTTCTTTAAATGAAATTTCTAAGGATTTGATTAATGCAACTATTTCTACTGAAGATAAGAACTTTTATAAACATCAAGGTTTTGATTTTTTAAGAATTTTAAAAGCTATGTTTGTTAATATTAAATCTGGTGAAAATTTACAAGGGGCTTCAACTATTACCCAGCAGTATGCGAAAAATTTATTTTTAGATTTTGATAAAACTTGGTCTAGAAAAATTAAAGAGGCTTGGATTACTATTAGATTAGAATCTCATTATAGTAAAGATGATATTTTGGAAGGTTATTTAAATACTATTAATTATGGTGGTATATTTGGTATTGAAAATGCTTCTAAATATTATTTTAATAAAAGTGCGAAGGATTTAACTTTGGCTGAGGCAAGTATGTTAGCGGGTATTCCCAAAAATCCTAGTAAATATTCTCCTTTGATAGATGAAAAAAATGCGAAGAATAGACAAAAAATTATTTTAAATTCGATGGTTAAAAACGGATATATAACTGAATCTCAAGCTAATAATGCTTATAATACTAAACTTAATTATGAGAAAAGTTCTGATGACGATAATTTAAAAATGATGATGTATTATCAAGATGCTGTGTTAGATGAGTTAAAATCTATTAAAACTATTCCTTCTTCTTTTTTGGAAACTGGTGGTTTAAAAATTTATACTAATTTGGATATGAGTGCACAAAAAGCTTTAGAAGATAGTCTTAACAAAAACATTACTAATTCTGATATTCAAATGGCTGGTGTAATTATGGACCCTAAAACAGGTAAGGTTTTGGCTTTATCTGGGGGAAGAGATTATAATAAAAGTCAATATAATAGAGCTACTATGGCTAAAAGGCAGGTTGGCTCTACTATTAAACCTTTTTTATACTATTCGGCTTTGGAAAATGGTTTTACTCCATCTACTACTTTTACTAGTGAAAAAACTACTTTTAGTTTTTCGGGTAATAAGACTTATACTCCTAAAAATTATAATGATGAATATGCGAATGGTCCTATTAGTTTAGCTGCTGCTATTAGTTATTCGGATAATATTTATGCGGTTAAAACTCATTTGTTTTTAGGGGATAATGCTTTAACTGATATCCTAAAAAGGGTTGGTATTGATGAAGAATTAAACACTTTACCTTCTTTGGCTTTGGGGGCTGAAGAGATTAATATGATGGATATGATGGCTGCTTATTCTTCTTTGGCTAATGAAGGATATAAAGTTACTCCTTATTTTATAAGTAAGGTTACGGATATGGAAGGAAATATTTTATACGAATATAAACCTAATTTGGAAAATATTTTAAATAAAAATACTGTCTATATTTTGAATGAACTTTTAACAACTACTTACGCCTTTGAATTTAAAGATTATAATGTTCCTACTTGTTTGAGTATTGCTCCTAAAATGACTCATAAATATGCAATTAAATCTGGTACAACGAATACTGATAATTTGATTTTTGGTTATAATAAAGAGTTGGTTGTTGGTATGTGGACTGGTTATGATGATAATAAAGATGTTTCTAATAAGGATAGTTCTAATCTAAAAAATGCTTGGGTGGATACTATTGAAAAATGTTTAGAGGGTAAAACTGATGAGGAAACTTGGTATGAAACTCCTAGTAATGTCGTTGGTGTAGCTATTGATCCTATAAGTGGTAAAGTGGCTAGTGATTCATCTAAAGCTAAAATCTTGTATTATATTAAAGGAACTGAACCTACTTTAAATAAAACTTCTTTAGATGATTCTATACCAACAGTGAAAGTAGAAGAATAAAAGACCGCAGAATTTGCGGTCTTATTTACTAAGTACTAGTTTTTTTATTTCTTCACTGTTAATATCTTCGGTTAAAGTTAAACCTCTTAAGATTTTATAAAAACCACACAAGGTATTAGTTTCAAGGTTTGAACGCTGTCTTAAAAATTCAGCAAAGCCCTCATAGTCTTGACTATTTAAAAAAGCATAGTAATCATCCGTATCTTCTTTGGTGATAATAGCCGGCGGAATACATGCTTTCCACATGTTAGAAGCCAATATTAATTTACCACTACGTTTATTGCCATCTTCTAGAGGATGAATTCGCATGTATTTTACATTGAACATAGCTTCTCTTAAAAAGGGATCCAATTCATTCCACATATGATAATATTGATAAAAAAGCATATTAAGTTCACTTGGTATTTTACTTGGATGTATAGGTGTAAACACAGCTTTATTACCAGCGGTTACACCTATACGTCTTAAACCTTGTGGTACATCATAACTTTCATTGATGATATTTCCAGTTCTGATAACATCTCCAATATTTAAATAATCCATATTACCTAATAAATACGAAAATGCTTCTAAAATGTTTAGCATTAATAAATTTCTCTGTTCAGCATTTTCCAATTCTTCTAATTCAGTAACACTATACACAAAACGTTCTATAAAAAAAGATATGTATTTATTTTTAATTAAATTTTCTGACATATAATCTCTCCTTTGTGGTATGCTATTTTAACAAAATTATTATATTATGTAAAGAAAAAAACTACTTTTTATGTAGTTTATACACCCATAGTCATTGTCTCTGGTAAAGTTGATGCGCCATCTATTACTATATCTTGGGCAGTTATATAGCTTGATTCTTCTGATGCAAGAAAGGCTGCTAAATTACCTAATTCTTCTATGGTTCCTAATCTTTTCATTGGTATAACATTTGCTATTCCATCAATAACGCTTTTTGGATTTTCTTCATTTGTTTCTTTGGCCATATTTTCTACCATTGGCGTCATTATATATCCTGGCATTATAGCATTTACTCTAATATTTTTATTAGCTAGTTCAGCGGCTAGACCTTTAGTAAATCCTATTAAAGCTGCTTTGGTTGTCGCATATGCGACTTCTCCACTATCGGCTACCATAGGTCCTGTAACGCTGGATAAATTTATTATTGAACCTTTTTCCATATATGGTAATGTGGCTTTGGTAACATTCCAAGTTCCTTTTATATTGATATCAAAGTGAAAATCTCTTAATTCATCTGTCATTTCCATAAATGGTTTTAATCTACATACTCCTGCATTATTTACTAGAATATCGATGTTTCCCCATTTACTATTTATATTTTTTATAATTTCATTTACTTTGTTTACATCTCTAATATCTACATTATATCCTATAACTTTTTCACTGTTTAAATTTTCTAATGTTTCTTTTAATTTTTCGTCATAATCTAATATAGCAACTTTTGCGCCTTCTTTTAAAAATACTTTTACTATTCCAAGTCCGTTACCCATAGCTCCTCCAGTAACGATGGCTACTTTATTTTCTAATTTCATCTAATCTTCCCTTTCTAATTCGGTTATTTCTAGTATGTCCCCTGTTTTTACATTAAAGGCATTTCCCTCATCTATATCAATATGCATTTCTAAGAGTGATGGCTCTTGCACTTTAAGGTGGACATTATTTAGTATACCCCCTTTTTCGCCTTCTATTTTTACTTTTACTTTTTTTACTCCTTCTAGATGATATTTTTTTACTTCTTCTTCGCTAATATGTATGTGACGGTTTGCGAGTATACATCCTTCTTTTAAATTTAATGTTCCTTTTGGTCCAATAATGGTTATAGGAGATGAATTTTTTAAATCTCCTGATTCTCTTATTGGTGGATTTAATTTTAAAGTGTAAGCATCTGTTTTGGATATTTCTACTTGGGTATAATTTCTAATTGGCCCTAGTATTCTTACATGCTCGATCTTTCTATCTTCGTTTTGAATTGTAACAAATTTATCTGATGCGAATTGTCCTGGCTGACGTAAATCTTTTACTTTGTTTAATGGTTCATTTCCAAATAAAATTTTATAATCTTCTTCTTTTAAATGTACATGACGATTTGATACGCCTAATATTACTTGCATATTTTTCCCTCCTTATTTTTAGTATAACATATTTTACTTATTAAAGAATATATTATTATGGAAAGGATGATTAAATGAATAATAATTTTGTAAACCAAAACAGTTTCCCTGGAACTCCTCTTTATACGAGTAATGGGGTTAGTGTTCCTAATCAACAAACACAAATGAATTATAATGTTCCTTTGGAGCAGAGTTATATTGAAAACATTTTGAGATTAAATAGGGGCAAGAAGGTAGAAATATATGCTTCTTATCCTGATTCTGATGAGTGGCGTAATAAGGTTTTTTCTGGAATAATTGAACAGTCTGGAAGAGATCATATTATTTTAAGTGATCCTAAAACTGGGGATTGGTATTTGATTTTAATTATATATGTAAACTTTATTAAGTTTGATGAAAGAATTATTTCTGATCCTGAATTCTATCCAAATAATTGAAATAGTATTTAATATTTGCTATAATGTTTTTAAGGTGATGATATGGTTACGTTTGTTGTTTTGACATCTATTTTATTAGCTATTTCTTTACTTATTATTTGGATTTCTACTAGTTATAATCAATTTCAGGTTTTAATTATTAGAATTAATGAGGCTGAAGCTAATATAGATGCGGTTTTAAGAAAAAGATTTGATTTACTTAATAAGTCTATCGATGTTATTAAGGAAAATACTAAAACTGAAGAGGATGTTTTAGAACAAATAGTAAAATTAAGGTCTAGAAAACTTTCTAATTTTGAACTTGATAGAAAATTATATGATGCTTTAAAGGAATTTGAAAAATTTAAAGAAAAATATCCTAAACTTAAAACAGCTGAATCTTTTATGAAAATAGATATTGCTTTAAATGAATCAGAAGCTGAAATTGTCGCTTTTAGAAAATATTATAACGATATTATTACTGATTATAATAAACTTGTTAAGTCTTTTCCTACTAATATAATTGCTTTGTTTTTTAAATTTAAAAGTAAATTATATTTTGATGGTAAAGATATGAACGATGAGATAGTCGATGATTTTAAACTATAAAAAGTTCCGCTATTTGGAACTTTTTTTCTTTCTTTTTTTATGTTTTACAATAATAAATAAAATTATTAATATGGCAATTATTATACATATATACATAATATATTTTTCATCTTGTTTGACTTTCTTACTCTCTTTTTTTTCTTTTTCTTCTGTTTTTATAACATATTCACCATTTTTGGTATATAGATAATTTTCTCTAGCAAATCTTGCGACATAATCTTTGTCTTGTAATTTTGTTATTTCTGTTTTTAAATCACTGGCATCTGTTTTTAGGGTTGTTAGTTTGTTGGTTAGTTCTTTTTCTTCGTGGGTTAAACTGTATAAATCTATTCCTGTTGTTATTACTGTAAATATGCAGTATACGATGATAAAAACGGCTAGTGGTCCGAATACTATTAGCCTTCTTTTTGCTTTTTTTGGAACTTTTTTCTTAGCCATGTCTATCACCCCACTTTAAATAAAGTATAGCATTTTTCACTTGCTTTTACAATGTGGGGTATTCTTTTAGACAATTTATTTACAATTTTTGATTTGTTTTTTTATGATATTTTCTGTATAAAAACCTAATGTAATCATTATTAGTTCATATGGGTGGAATATGGCATTATTTATATTTAATAAGATTATAAAATAAACTAAAACACTTGAAAAAACTACTAATAATGTTCCTAGTAATTTGATTATTATTTTTGAATTATAAATTATTTTATGGTTTATATTTAGAAACAAAGAAAAAAAGAAACCAAATATATATGAAAAAATTAGTGTTAATAACTGGGTATTTAATGACATTATTTAAATAGTTTGTTAAATAGTCCGCCTTCTTTTTCTTTGTTTCTATCTTCTTCATAGGTTATACTGTCGGCTTTTCCTTTTATAGAAACGTTTCCTTGATATGTATCTAGTTTAATTATTTCTAACTCTTCTCCTTTTAATGTTAAGTTTCCCATGCTTGTTTCCATAAAAAATTCGTTTTCATCAAAGCTGTCTATTTTTTTTACTCCTGTTATGATTATGTTTTTTCTTTCGTTGATGGTAATACTGTGATTTAATGATGTGATAACACTATCTATTTTATCCAAATTTTAGCCACCTTTCTAAATAAATATATGTTCAATTATAGAAAAAAAGACGAATTATTCGCCTTTTTCATCTTTAACTTTATTATACTCTTCGAGAATTGCGTCTTCGAACATTTTACGGCACTCTGGTGTAATTGGATGTGCGACATCATGATATGTACCGTCATTGTTTTTACGACTTGGCATTGCGACAAACAAGCCATTATCACCCTCGATAATTCTAATTCCGTGAATTGCGAAGCAGTCATC
>CALVRL010000015.1 GCA_944358625.1 uncultured Bacilli bacterium
ATAAAACATATCCAGTTGGCAGTATATATATTTCTACTTCTAGTACCAACCCAGCAAGTTTATTTGGAGGAACATGGGCATCTTTTGCTCAAGGTAGAACTTTAGTTGGTGTTGGAAATAATGGTGAGTCAAATTATGTTTCAGCAGGATTAACTGGTGGTACCGAAAACATTACTCTAGCTGTAGCTAATTTGCCTAGTCATAATCATTCATTTACACCTTCAGGAACTGTCACCAGTACTTTTAAAGGAAATAGTGCGACATTAAACACTTCAGGTGCGCATACTCATAATTTTCCATATGTACCAACAGCTAAATCTAATGAAAGTAATCTAGGAAAAGTTTCTGCAGCTATCTATAATAGTGGTTATTTTGTAGATAGATTATTGGTTAGCAGCCGTACGTTAACAACATCATCTGCTAGTACCCATAATCATACTTATACAGCCAAAGGTACAGTTACTAGTAGTTTCAGTGGAACCAAGGTAAATACTACAAGTGTTGGAAGCGGTTCGTCCATTGATATCAAAAATCCATATATTACAGTCTATATGTGGAAAAGGACAGGATAAGGAGGGAATAGTAATGAAATATTTTTTAACTGCTATAATTATATTTTTTAATAATTTTATCATAGTGTATGGATTAAATATTGAAGAAAATTTAAGCCAGCTCAGTCAAAATTTGCAAAAAATACAACAAGAACAAAATAATAGAAAACCACTTGATCAAATATATCCTATTGGTAGTATATATATAACAGCAACTAACACTAATCCCGCTAGTACTCTAGGTGGAACTTGGCAGGCCTATGCTCAAGGTAGAACTTTAATTGGTGTTGATTCAAGTAGTTACAAATCCGCTGAATTAACTGGTGGAAAATCCATCAAATCTATTACTACAAGTAATATGACAGCCCATAATCATAACATTTCAATTAGTGGCAAGGTTTCTTCTACATTTAAAGGAACTTCTACATCCACGTCCAGTAATGGAAATCATATTCATACATTTATGGGTGTTTTAGTACAAGTAGAAGGTACTACATATTCACTTTCTGAGACCGGTAATGGTTTTGGCGGTAGAGTAGTAACTTTTACTACAACAAGAGACAATACTTCATCAAATGGATCACATAATCATACAGTAACTCCAGCTGGGACTGTCACTTCTACATTTAAGGGAAATACATCAAGTACTACTTCCATAGGTTCTAATTCTTCATTAAACTTTCAAAATCCATATATAACAGTATATATTTGGAAAAGAATATCATAAAGAAGGTGATAACATGCGATATTTAATAATATTTATTATATTTTGTTTCTTAGAAATTACCAATGTTTTTGCTATGACCGAAAGTGAGATAAACAACTTAATTGATAAAACAAATAGCTTAATAGATAAACAAAAAGAATATGAAGATTTAAACAAAAGATATCCAATAGGCAGTATATATATTTCCATCAATAATACGAATCCATCAAATTTATTTGGCGGAACATGGGAATCTTATGCTGGTGGTAGAAAACTAATAGCCATTGGAAGTAATGGAAAAACAAGTTATACAAATGTAAATGAGGCAGGAGGTAAAAAGACGATTACTTTAAATAGTAGTAATTTACCACCGCATACACATTCTTTAACTCCTTCAGGTACAGTAACTAGTAGCTTTACTGGCAAAACAGCCACAACATCTTCAAATGGTACTCATACACATACTATGCCCTTTGGTAAAGCATCAGACGAAGCCAAAGGTTATGGATTAATGAAAGTCGGTTATGGTAATAAACCAACATATAACAACCGTTCTTTAATTACAAATCATACTAACGATGATATGAGTACTGCAGGAGCCCATACACATTCTTTAACCCCTTCAGGTACAGTAACTAGTACCTTTACTGGCAATACAGACATAACATCCACTAATGGTAGTGCCGGTAGTATCGATATTATAAACCCATATATAACAGTATATATGTGGAAGAGGGTATCATAATGAAAAAGAAGATAATAATGTTCGCAATTTTAATAATTATAATATTAATCAATTTTCTTATATCAAATCAAGATAAAAAAGAAAATTTAGAAAAAGATATTTGTAAAATAGAAACATTTACTTTAACAGATAATGGCACTGAAATAGAAATCAGTATAGATTCAAAAGATTATATAAATAGGGTGAAGATATATTTATATGATAGTAATAGTCAAAAAATCAAAACAATAAACAAAACTATTAATAAAAAAATAAAAAGTAATGAAATAATCAAAATTAAAGATAGAACTATGTATCCAGAAACTTCAAATGCAACATGTGAAATTTATAAAAGTAAATCTTAACTAAAAAATATAAATACAAGGTGATTTAAGAAAACATAATTAAGAGTATTGATTATGAACAAGTAACCAAATATAATTTGATTAAATCGCTAATTTATATTATTTATGGTATGTAAATTTGACATAAAAAGTAAAGAAAAAACATTAATTTTTCTTTACTTTTTTAAGTGTTAATAGTAAAATAGTGGTATAAAGTGAAAATAAGTGGGGAAAAGTGGGTGATAAAAATGTTCATGGGTGAATATCATCAAAAAATAGACGACAAAGGACGTTTAACAATACCTGCTAAAATAAGATATGAATTAGGTGATAACTTCATAGTGACAAGAGGCCTAGACGGTTGCTTATTTATATATAAAAAAGAAACATGGGACAAATTAATAAACACCTATCAAGATTTACCTAATGTCAAAGAAGCTAGAAACTTTATGAGATTTTTCTTATCAGGAGCTAATCCTCAAAGTTTTGATAAACAAGGAAGAATAAATATAGTGCATCCATTAATCAAATATGCAAATCTATCAAAAGACGTTATAGTAATAGGCGTAGGAGATAGATTAGAAATTTGGGACAATGAAAACTGGGATAAATTTATTAATGAAAACGAAGACAATTTTTCATTAATGGCTGATAACTTATTTTCACAAAAATTAAACTAGGAGGAAATTAAATGCATGAAAGTGTCCTGTTAAAAGAAAGTATAGATTACTTAAATTTAAATAGCAAAAGCATAGTAGTAGACTGCACTTTAGGTTATGCTGGACATAGTTCAAATATTTTAAAAAAAATAAAAGAAGGTTTCCTCTACGCATTTGACCAAGATAAAGAAGCAATTATAAAAGCAGATGAAAGGTTAAAAAAAATAAACACCAACTATGAAATAATAAACAAAAATTTTGTTAACTTAAAAGAAGAAATAAAAAAAAGAACAGATAAAGTAGATGGTATCTTATTTGATTTAGGAGTATCATCACCACAGTTAGATGAAGATTATAGAGGCTTTAGCTTTCATAAAGATGCACCATTAGATATGAGAATGAATAAAGATCAAAAACTATCAGCTTACGAAGTAGTAAATAATTATTCAAAAGAAGATTTAACAAAAATATTAAAAACATATGGTGAAGAAAAATATGCAAACGCTATTGCAGAAGGTATAGCAAAATCAAGAGAAAAAAAGAAAATAGAAACAACATTAGAATTAGTAGAAATAATAAAAGCAAACGTACCAGAAAAATACAAAAGAGACAAACATCCAGCCAGAAAAACATTTCAAGCAATTAGAATAGAAGTAAATGACGAATTAAATGTTTTTAAAAAAGCCCTAAAAGACGCATTAGACTTAATAGATGTAAACGGTAGAATATGTGTAATTACATTTCATTCATTAGAAGATAAAATATGTAAACAAATATTTAATGAAGTAAGTAATGTTCCGAAAGAATTGCAAAGTCTTCCAATATTACCAGAAAAATACAAACCAAAATACAAAGTAATCGCACATATCAAACCAACAAAAGAAGAAATAGAAAAAAATAACCGTTCCAGAAGCGCAACGTTAAGAGTAATAGAAAGGAGAATTTAGTATGGCAAAAAAGAAAAAATCAAAAATAACCAAAGGCGAAAGATTATTATATTTTTATGCTGTACTAGCATTCTTCTTAATGCTTAGTCTTAAAATATTTTGTGGAGCATGGGTAGGAGAAATGAAAATGAGTATAGAAGAAAAAAGATATAATATTGAAGAGCAAGAAAAGACAAACGAAAGCCTAACCATGCAAGTAAACGAGCTAACATCATTTGAAAACGTTCAAAAAGTTGTCAAAGAGATGGGACTTGCTTATAATAATGATAACATAATAGTCATAGACAAATAAGGTGGTGGTAAAATGCCCAAAAAGAAAAACATAGAATGGAAAACTCCAAGAAGAGTATTTCTAGTTTTTTTGTTTTTAATATTAGTTTTATTTGCTAGATACTGTTATATAGCGCTATCACCAACAATAAATGGAAGAAATATGAAAGTATTTGCCGCAAATAGAAACACCGTATCAAGAGTATTAACAGCAAAAAGAGGAAATATATATGATATGAGTGGCAATGTTTTAGCGCAAAACGTATCATCATACACCCTAATTGCCTATTTAGATGAAAATAGAAGCACCAAAACCCAAATAAATCATGTCAAAGACATAGATAAAACGGCCAAAGAGTTAGCCAAAGTATTAGAAACAGATGAAGAATATCTTAAAAAAAGATTAGAAAAAGGAAAAGAAGAAGATAAATATCAAATAGAATTTGGTAGTATAGGCAAAAACATCACAGAGTTAAAAAAATCAGAAATAGAAAAATTAAACTTGCCAGGAATAGATTTTGAAGAAAGTTATCAAAGATATTATCCAAACGGTGACTTTGCCTCATATATTTTAGGTTATGCCAAGACAAACGAATACATAGATAAAAACGGTAATTTAACCTCATCAATAGATGGAGAATTAGGAATAGAAGCCAAATTCGATGAAGATTTAAAAGGAACAGATGGATATTTAATGTATCAGCAAGATCGTTTTGGATATAAAATACCAGATACAAAAGAAGAAAGAATAGATGCTTTAGATGGTAAAGATATATATTTAACTATAGATTCAAGTATACAAAGATTTGCCGAAACAGAAGTAAAAAACATGCAAAGTAAATATGAACCAGAGTGGACAATGTTAGCCGTTATGGATGCTAAAACAGGGGACATATTAGCTTCAGCATCCACACCATCATTTAATCCAAACTTAAGAGATATAAAAAGCTATGAAAATCCATTAGTATCAAACGCATTTGAACCAGGTTCAACTATGAAAATATATACCTATATGTGTGCTATAGAAAAAGGAACATATAAAGGTGACGAAACATTCAAATCAGGAAGTATAGAAGTAGCAGATGCCGTCATCAGAGACTGGAACAATACAGGATGGGGAACAATAACATACGATAAAGGTTTTGAATATTCATCAAACGTCGGTGTAAGTTCGATGATAAATCATTTTATAGATAAAGATGAACTAAAAGACTGTTTTAGAAAATATGGTTTTGGATCAACCACAGGAATAGAACTATCGAGAGAAGTAGCCGGAAATCTAGGTTTCCAATATCCAGTAGAAGTAGCCAATGCCGCATTTGGACAAGGAATAACCACAACACCTATCCAGCACCTTAAAGCCTTATCCATAATTGCCAATGACGGTATTGCCATTACACCACATATAGTTTCAAAAATAGTAGATCCAAATAATAATAAAACAATATATGAAAGAAAAGTTGAAAAAAGCGGTAAATTAGTAAAACAAACAACCATAGATAAAATAAAAGAGTTAATGGATAATGTAATTAATAGTGAAGACACAGTTGCTACAGGAAGAAGATATCATATAGACGGATTTAATATAATAGGTAAAACCGGGACATCACAAATATACGATGAAAAAAGAGGAGGATACTTAAAAGGTTCAAACGATTACATATATTCCTTTGCTGGAATGTATCCTAAAGAAAATCCAGAAATTATAATATATGCCGCCATAAAAAAACCAAACGTAGGAGCAACCTATACCTTAAGCGATTCAGTAAATGCCATAATGAAAAACATTGCAAAATATAAAAACATGTTTGAAGAAGTAACAAAAAATAATAGTAGTGTGACATCTTTAAAATTAAATTCATATATAAATCAAAAAGTAGGCGATGTAAAATCAATATTGGAAAAAGAAGGCATAAAAGTAACAGTAATAGGTAATGGAGATAAAATAATTAATCAATATCCAAACAAAGGAGAAACAGTTTTATCATATGATAGAGTATTCCTAATAACCAATGAAGGTAAAGGAAAAATGCCAGATTTAAAAGGGTACTCTAGATCAGAAGCCATTTATCTAATGAAGACACTAGGATATGATTATGAATTAGAAGGTTATGGATATGTTATAGATCAAAGCATCAAAGCAGGAGAAGAAGTCAAAAACAGTAAAATAAAAATAACATTGAGCCAAAATTAAAAGACAAGTTAGCCTTGTCTTTTTGCATTTTGAAATATTCTATCAAGTTTTTTATCAGGATAATGTTTATCTAAAAATACTTCTATCTTATTACTAGGACTCATCCCTTTAGCTCTTTCAGATTGTCTTAAACAAGCAATAACAGAAATAACTATATTAAAAATCATAAATATAATCAAAATAATAGTCAAAATATTTCCAACCCTAATAGGTATTTTTTCAATTAAATTAGATAAAAAAGGATATACAAATTTCATAACTAAAATAGCCAAAATACCCCATATAATCATATATTTAATACTAGTTCTACCAGCAATATTTAAAATTTGATGACTATAATCCCAAGATAAAGTTCCAAAAATTTTTTCTTGAACTAGTGAGCACACATATTCACAGCCACCACCCAAAAGCATACCACCAAAAAATAGTAAAAAGGGATTTTTAATTTTATTAAGAAATAAAACAAAAGCAACAAGTCCCAGTCCATAAACCGGATTTAATGGCCCATAAATAACACCCTTACGGCTAACCCAGTCACCATAATTAATAAAATGATTAACCATTTCAAAAATACATCCAAACACACAGCCAATCATAAAAAGCAAAAATATTTTTTGAAAACAAATACCTTTCGCAAAAACTTTTTTCTCTTCCATATAAACCTCACAACAAAAATTCACATAATCTACACATAGTATATCATTAATAACATAATTGTCAAACTGACAAAAATAAGGTATAATTTTGTTAGTATGAAGGTAGGTGGAAGTATGATTAATTTTATGAAAAAACATTTAGATTTACTAACCCACCGCGTTTTTCTAGTTCCTTTATTAATGATTATTCAACTTGGAATCATATATATAATGATATTTGAATTTTATAAATATTTTATAATTTTCTTTTTTATAAGTATTATATTAAGTTTATTAATGGTTATACATATTGTAAATAGCAGAGCCAACCCAGGTTATAAAATAGCATGGATAATTCCAATAATGACTTTTCCAGTATTCGGACTTTTATTATATATTTTATTTGGTGGAAATCAATTAAGTAAAAGAAATAAAAGAAAAATGCAAAATATGTATTTAAAAGAACTAGAGTATAAAGATAAACACAATATCGTTTTATCAGAATTAAGATACGAAAACATATCCGCCTATAACCAAGCCAAATATATAGAAAACTATGCCTTATCAAACACATGCAAACACACCAAAACAACATATTTAAAAGATGGAAAATCTTATTATAATATGTTATTAGAAAAGATAAAAAATGCAAAAAAGTTTATTTTTTTAGAATATTTTATCATAGCTGAAGGCAAAATGTGGAATACTATTTTAAAGCTCATCAAAGAAAAAGTAAAAGAAGGCGTAGAAGTTAGATTAATATATGATGATTTTGGATCTATAACCACACTTCCAAATCATTATGACAAAAAGCTAGAAAAAGAAGGTATAAAAGTTGCTGTATTTAATCCATTCGTACCTAATTTAAAAAGCAAATTTAATAATAGAGATCATAGAAAAATAGCCATAATAGATGGAATCTATTCATTCACCGGAGGAATAAATTTAGCCGATGAATATATAGGAGAAAAAATAAGATTTGGTCATTGGAAAGATAATGGCATAATGTTAGAAGGAGATGCAACATGGAATTTTACCATCATGTTTTTATCGATGTGGAATTTTATAAAAGAAAAAGACGAAGAATATGAAAAGTATAAATATCCATATTCTAAAGAAACATCTTCAGACGGATATATTATTCCATATAGCGATAGTCCTTGGAATAACGAAGCAGTAGGAGAGACGATATATTTAAATTTAATAAATAAAGCAAATAAATATATTTATATAACAACACCATATTTAGTTTTAAATAATGAGATGATTACAGCCTTATCAGTTGCTGCAAAAAGAGGAGTAGATGTAAGAATTATTACCCCAGGAATACCAGATAAAAAATTAGTAAACGAAGTTACAAAAGCATATTATGATCAGCTTTTAGAAAATAAAATAAAAATATATGAATATACCAAAGGATTTATCCATGAAAAAACATTCATAATAGATGATGAGTATCTAACAGTTGGAACCGTTAATTTAGATTATAGAAGTCTATATCTTCACTTTGAATGCGGAGTATGGATATATAGAGCATCTACCATTTTCACTGTCAAAAAAGATTTTACCGAAACTCTAAAAGAATGTAGGGAAATAAAACTTAAAAATCTAGGAAAATTAACTTGGTTTAATTCTTTAAAAAGGCAAATCTTAAAAGTTTTTGCCCCACTAATGTAAGGAGGAAAATATGAAAAAATTATTTATTTTATTAGTATTTATTTTAACTGCATGTACACCAAAAGGAGAAAATTATACATGCACCATAAATAATAAAGAAGCAGTGTTCACTTTAAAAGAAGGTATAGTATCATCCTACACTTTAGATGGAGAAAACCAAAATAGAAGTGTAATAGATGAAATAAACGGTACTTATTTTACCAGTAGTACCAATAATGAAGAAGGAAAGGAAGCTTTAAAAAACTATGTAAGTTCATTAAACGGTAGTTGTAGCTTTTAAAAAATATGAAAAAGAAGTATGTTATAGTAGCTTTACTAGCACTCACACTAGCCAGTATTTTAATAGTTTTTACTTTAAAAGAAAAAAAAGTAGAAACTAAAGAACCAAAAAAAGTTTTAGAAAAAGAAGAAAAAGAAGAAATTAAAACAAGTAAATTATCATTAGTCATGGTAGGAGATGCCCTATTACATAGCTCTGTATATAATGACGCCTACAAAAACGGAGTATATGATTTTTCTAGTCAGTTAGAATACATCAAACCAATAATTCAAAAATATGATCTAGCATTCTATAATCAAGAAAGTATTTTAGGAGGAACATCTATAGGTTTATCAGACTATCCAACATTCAACTCCCCACAAGAGTTTGGTGATGCTATGGTAGATGCCGGTTTTAATTTAGTATCACTCGCTAATAATCATACTTTAGATAGAGGAGAAAAAGCTGTATTAAATTCATGCGAATACTGGAAAACCAAAGACGTATTAACAGCCGGTAGTTACACATCATTTGAAGAAGCAAACGAAATAAAAATCAAAGAAAAAAACGGAATTAAATATACACTACTTTCATATACCTATGGTACAAATGGAATACCAGTTCCAAGTGGCAAAGAATATTTGGTTAATTTATATAGTGATGAAAAAGCCAAAGAAGATATAGAAAAAGTAAAAGATAAAGTAGATATAATTTTAGTATCAATGCACTGGGGAACAGAATATCAAACAGAGCCAACCGAAGAGCAAAAAAGACAGGCCAATTATTTATCATCTCTAGGAGTAGATATAATTATAGGAACGCACCCCCATATAATAGAGCCCATAACATATATAAATGATACTTTAGTAATATATTCACTAGGAAATTTTATATCAGCCCAAAGTACAAATAATGACTATAATACCATGGTAGAATTAATGACATCAGTAGATATCATAAAGGAAGAAAAAGATGGAGAAGTAACAATTAAATTAGATAACTTAAATAATGAACTATTATATAATTATTATCAAAAAGGTAGTCGCTGGACGAATTTTAAAGTAATTCCATTTAGCCAAATGAACGCTTCATATAATAGTGATTATCAAAGATTATATAATAAATATAGTGAAGTAGTAAAAATGTATGATAAAAATATCGAGGTAAATCCATTACCAAATATTTAATAAATTCACCAATTAAAAAGGTGAATTTTTAATTTAAAAGCAGTAGCATTCATGCACAAAAAAATAAAAACATGTGCATAAACGCTAAAAACAACTATAAGTATATGATAAAACATTAACCAAACTTTAATAAAAAATGTATAAAATTAAAAAAAGTAATTTTAAAAAAAGGAAATAGATAATTTATGTCGTATATTAAATATAGGAGGTGAAAAACTAAATATAAAAAAATGTTACTTATGAAATTATTTTTTCTAATTTTTAATTTAAAAAGTAACAAAACTTCTTCATTTTTAACATTAAATATAGTATAATTTATACAAAAGAGGTGCTAGAATGAGTGATTTAGAAAAAATTTTAGAGTTAGCAAAAAAAAATCAAGGTTTTGTTACTACAAAAGAAGTTGTGAAAAATAATTTAAATAAAATGGCTTTAAAAAGGTTATGTGATAAGAAAAAATTAGAAAAAATTTCTACTGGCAATTACTGCTTACCAAATACCCTTGTCGACGATTTTTATGTAACAATTAGCAAAAGCAAGAATGCGGTTTATTCACATGAAACTGCACTTTACCTACATAATCTTTCAGATAGAGTTCCGTTATGTTTAAATATTACTGTTCCGATAGGGTATGGTGGTAATTTACAACAAGACAACAACGTTTTACTTCATTATGTAAATAAAAACTTATTAAATTTAGGAGTTGAAACTATAAAATCTCCTTTTGACAATGATATTAGATGTTATGATGTTGAAAGAACAATTTGTGATATTATTAAAGACAAATATAATTTGGATAAAGAAATTTATACTAAAGCATTAAAATGGTATGCTAGAAGAAAGGAGAAGGATATTTTGAAATTAAATAAATACGCCGAAGCATTAAATATTAAAGAAGAAGTAATAGAAATTATGAGAATCATTTTATGAAAAATAGTGACAAACTAAATAATTTAATAAAAAAAAGAGCTGAAGGTAGTAATGAACTATCTCTCCACTTACATCAAATGTTTTTCTTTGAACACGTTCTTATGCGCATTGAAAAAAGTAAATATAAAGATAATATAATACTTAAAGGAGGAGTACTGCTATCATCACTCTTTGGTTGTGATATGCGAACAACAAAAGATATTGATGCAACTTTGAAAGGCAAAACACTTAACGAACAAAATATTAAAAACATTATGGAAAATATTTTGTCAATTGATTTAAATGATGGATGTACATTTCAAATAATAAGTATTAAGGATATTAGACTAGAAGAAGAATACAGTGGATATAGAATTAATGTACTTGGAATATTTGATAAAATAAAAAATTATTTCTTTTTTGAAATTTCTACAGGAGATACTATAACTCCCAGAGAAATAAAATATAAATATAATTCTATATTCGAAGATAAACAAATTAATATTATGGCTTATAATATAGAAACAATTATTGCTGAAAAATTTCATGCAATTATTAGTAAAAATATTACTACCACTAGAGCGAAAGATTTCTATGATATTTATATGCTTATAAACAACTATCAACAAAATATTAATAATAAGACTTTAATTAAAGCTGTTGAGAGGACATTTAAAAGTAGAAATTCAACATTTAATGTTGAATATTTCAAAGACATAATGAATCTTATAGAAGAAGATGAGGGTTTAAAGAAAGTTTTTCAAAATTATAAACAAAAATATGATTATACAAAAAACATTAAATATGAAGATACCATTTTAGCCATTAAACAAATAATTAATATTTTAGAAAAAGAAAAAGTAACATTATAAATAGAAGTAATCGAATTTATATTAACTAATATGTTTATAAAATATATTAGTTTTTTTGTATACATTTATTTACCAAAAGCATATATTTAATTGGTGATATAATGTTCTTTAAAAATATTCATAAAAGAATGAAAATAACACTATTAATAATTTTTTTCATTTTTATTGTAATAATTTTAAGAGTTTTTTATATTGAAGTAATTGATTATAAAAAATTAAATAAAAAAGCTAGTGATTTATGGAGTAGAAATTTACCAGTAGGTGCAGATAGAGGAATAATATATGATAGAAATGGTGTGATTTTAGCCGATAATGTTACGACCACATCTTTAGTAGTCATACCAAATCAAATAAAAAATAAAAAAGAGACAGCAAAAAAACTAGCTGAAATATTAAATGTTGAAGAAGATGTGATGTATAAACATGTTTCTAAAAAAACATCGATAGAAAGAGTTCACCCAGAAGGAAGAAGACTATCCTATGAAGTGGCAGATAAAATAAAAGCCTTAAAACTAGATGGAGTATATTTAGTAAAAGAATCCAAAAGAAACTATCCATATGATACATATATGGCTCATACTTTAGGTTTTGTCGGTATAGATAACCAAGGATTAAGTGGTATAGAATTAACGTATGATGAATATTTGACAGGAGAAGATGGCGCCATTAAATATTTTAGCGATGCAAAAGGAAACAAATTATCATTAAATGAAGTATACGAAGAACCACAAAATGGCATGAATATAACATTAACAATTAATAATGAAATACAAACATCTTTAGAAAGAGAGTTAAGTAATGCAGTAACTAAATATAATCCAGATAGAGCAATTGGTATAGTCATGGATCCAAATAATGGAGAAATATTAGCCATATCAGCACGTCCCAATTTTTCACCAAATAATTATCAAGATTATAGTTTAGAAGAAATAAACAGAAATTTACCAATATGGGCAACCTATGAACCAGGTTCAACATTTAAAATAATTACATTAGCCGCAGCTTTAGAAGAAGGAAAAGTTGATTTAAATAAAGATACATTTTATGATAAAGGAAGTATAAAAGTAGAAAATGCAACAATTCATTGTTGGAAACATGGTGGTCATGGAAAAGAGACGTTTATGCAAGTAGTAGAAAACTCTTGTAATCCAGGGTTTGTAGTTTTAGGTCAAAGACTAGGTAAAGACACATTATTTGATTATATAGATGCTTTTGGATTTGGTAAAAAAACAGGTATAGATTTAAATGGAGAAGCCACAGGAATTATTTTTGATAGAAGCAAAGTAGGACCAGTAGAACTTGCCACAACAGCCTTTGGACAAGGAGTATCAGTAACACCTATACAGCAAATAACAGCCGTAAGTGCGGCAATAAATGGAGGAACACTATATAAACCATACATAGTAAAAAGTATCAATGAACCAGAGACAAATACTGTTGTAAAAGAAACAAAACCAACAAAAATAAAACAAGTTATCAGTTCAAAGACAAGCGAAAAAGTAAGAGAAGCTTTAGAAAATGTTGTAGCTAATGGAAGTGGAAGAACATCATATATTGATGGATATAGAGTAGGAGGAAAAACAGGAACAGCTCAAAAAGTAGAAAACGGTAGATATATGGATAATAACTACATCTTATCTTTTATAGGATTTTTACCAGCCGATAAACCAGAGGTAGTCGTTTATATTGCAATTGATAATCCCAAAGGAACAGTGCAATATGGAGGAACAACAGTAGGTCCACTTTCCAAAGCCGTTTTAAAAGACTGCATAAAAGCACTAAATATAAAAAAAGCAGATGGAGGAAAAGAAAAAAAATACAAATGGCCAGATCCCAAAACATTAACTGTAAAAGATGTTACTAATAAAGAAATAAAAGAAGCAAAAAAAGATTTAGAAGGATTCAATGTAATAGTAGAAGGAGAAGGGACAAAAGTAACATATCAGTCCCCAGAAGCAGGTACAAAATTAGACGAAGGTAGTACAGTCAGAATATTTACAGAATAGAGGTGATAAAGTGCTTATTTTAACTAAATCTATTATGGCAATGATGATAGGCTTTATCATTTCAGCTTTAACAGGGTTAATCATTATTCCATTATTAAAAAAACTTCATGCCTCACAAAGTTTAAGTATATATTTAGAAAGAGCCCATAGCTCAAAAAAAGGCACACCAACTATGGGAGGGTTAATATTCATAATTCCCACCATTTTAATTACCTTAATATTTATATATTTAAAAAAAATAGAAGTGACATATACCTTAATAATTGTCATGTTCACCTTTATAAGCTATGGGATTATAGGATTTATTGATGATTTTTTAATCATTAAAAAACATAACAATAAAGGCTTAACAAAAGAACAAAAATTCATCTTACAAATTATAGTAGCTACAATATTTTTTTATCTATTCATGAGATCAGGTAGTGAACCATTACTATGGGTACACAGTTTAAACTTTAAATTAAATATAGGATGGATTTATGGAATATTCATATTGTTTATTTTAGTAGCCACCAGCAATGCAGTTAATCTAACAGACGGTTTAGACGGACTAGCAGGAGGTTTATCAGTAATATGTTTCTTAACATTCGGCATAATATCATGGAATGCAGGTTGGTTAGAAGGATACGAAGATATAGCTCTATTTGCTTTTACTTTAGTAGGTTCATTATTAGGTTTTTTACTATATAATACAAATAAAGCCAAAGTATTCATGGGAGATACAGGTTCACTTGCTTTAGGTGGTTTATTAGGAACATACGCCATTTTAACAAGGCATGAAATATTATTAGTATTAATAGGACTAGTATTTGTAATTGAAACATTAAGCTGTATTATTCAAATAACAGTATATAAATTGACAAAAAAAAGAGTTTTCCCAATGACCCCAATTCACCATACATTCGAAAAATTAGGAATGAAAGAATCAGACATTGTTAAATTATTTTGGACAGCCGGTCTAATAGCCTCTATGCTTGCTTTAATATATGGGGTGTGGTTATGAAAAAATTTAATATACCATTATTTATAAGCATAACAGTATTATCTTTATTTGGATTATTAATGGTTTACTCGTCATCATATATATGGGCAGAATATAAATATAATGATCCATATAAATATTTAAAAAGCCAATGTTTATTTTTAATACTAGGAATAATAACAATGTTAATAGTAAGCAAAATAGATTATAAAAAATATTATAAATATTCAAGTAAAATATTCAGCGCATGTTTTATTTTAATCATATTAGTTCTTTTTATAGGTACAGAAAGAAATGGAAGTAAAAGTTGGTTTGGTATAGGTTCATTTGGTATTCAGCCAAGTGAATTTATGAAATTAGCCATGATAATTTTCACCAGTAAGTATTTATATAACAATAAAAAAGATATTGGAAACATAAAAAAAGGAGTATTGCCAATTTTAGGATTAACCCTAATTATCTTTATATTAATAATGCTTCAGCCCGATTTTGGAACAGGCATCATATTAGTAATGGGAGTAATAGGTTTATTATTTGTAGGAGGGGTAGATTTAAAGTTTTTCTTAAAAATAGCTATATTAGGTATATTAGGAATTATAGGTCTAATCATAGCTGCTCCATATAGATTAAAAAGAATCTTGTCATTTTTAAATCCATGGACAGATCCTTTAGGAAGCGGGTTTCAAATAATACAGTCATTATATGCGATAGGTCCAGGTGGATTATTTGGTTTTGGATTAGGATCATCAAGACAAAAACATTTTTATCTACCAGAACCCCAAACAGATTTTATATTCTCAATTATCAGCGAAGAGTTTGGATTTATGGGAGTATTGATAGTATCAAGTCTATTTTTCTTTATCATATATAAATCTATAAAAATAGCTTTAAAGTGTGAAGATTTATTTGGCAAATATCTAGCATTTGGAATCGTATTTATTTTAGCTTTTCAAGCCACATTAAATTTAAGTGTTGTAATTGGTCTTTTACCAGTAACAGGAGTAACTTTACCTTTTTTATCTTATGGAGGTTCAAGTTTACTTATCACTCTAGCTTCTATGGGAATAATTTTAAATATAAGTAAACAAAACAAATAAATTCTATAGATTAATTTCTGTAGTTTTTTTATGCAAAAAAGAGGAAATCGAATATTTTTGTCGTATGCTTATATATAGAGGTGAAAATATGAAATATTATGAAATTATAAAAGAAACATTAATAAAAAATGAAATATATAAAAAAGTAAAAGATTATTCAAAAAATAAAAGTGATTTAAATACTTACTATGAAGTAGGTAGATTAATAGTAAAGGCGTGGGGGAGGAGAGGCTAGAGCAAAATATGGAAATAAGTTAATAAAAGAATATTCGGAAAAATTAACTAAAGAATTAGGTAAAGGATACAGTTCTAGAAATTTAGCATTAATGAGAAATTATTATATCAAATTTAAAAATTTGCAGACAGTGTCTGCAAATTTGTCATGGAGTCATTATGTAGAAATATTAAAAATAGATAATATAGATAAATTAAAATATTATATCTATATTACGAGCAAATTAAATATATCAGTAAGAGAGTTAAGGGAAAGAATAAAGTCCAATGAATATGAAAGAAAAGGGAACAAAATAGAATTAGAAAAACCTAAAGTAAATACATTAATTAAAAATCCAATACTAATTAAAGTAAAAAATAAAAATAAAAAACTAACTGAATATGCATTACATCAGACTATTTTAGAAAATTTGGAAGATTTTTTAAAAGAATTAGGAATAGGTTTTACATTTGCAGGTAGCGAAGTAAAAATAAAAATAGGGGATAGGTATAACTATATTGATCTATTATTATTTAATTATAAATACAATTGTTTTGTAGTAATAGAATTAAAAGTGATGGAAATGAAAGCAGAATATATAGGGCAAATAACAAAATATATAAATTATGTAGATAAGAATATTAAAAAAGTATTTCATGAAAAAACGGTTGGAGTAATTATATGTAAAAAAGAAAATAAATATGTCATGGAGTACTGCACGAACCCTCAAATATTTGTTAGAACTTATGAAAAAGTGTAGAAAGAAGGTATTAAATGAATTACTATAATGAAATAAAAGAAACATTAATAAAAAATGAAGTATATAAAAAAGTAAAAGACTATTCAAAAAACAAAAGTGATTTAAATACTTATTATGAAGTAGGAAGATTAATAGTAAAGGCGCAAGGTGGAGAAGCTAGAGCAAAATATGGAAATAGGCTCATTAAAGAATATTCAGAAAAGTTAACTAAAGAATTAGGTAAAGGGTATACATATACAAATTTAAGTAGAATGAGGCAATTTTATTTATTATCTAAAAAAGTTGCGACACTGTCGCAACAATTAACGTGGAGTCATTATGTAGAAATATTAAAAATAGATAATTTAGATAAATTAAAATATTATATCTATATTACGAGTAAATTAAATCTATCAGTAAGAGAATTAAGAGAAAAAATAAAGTCCAATGAATATGAAAGAATAGGAAACAAAATAGAATTAGAAAAACCTAAAGTAAATACGTTAATTAAAAACCCAATATTAATTAAAGTTAAAAACAAAAATAACAAATTAACAGAATATGCTTTACATCAGTCTATTTTAGAAAATATCGATGATTTTTTAAAAGAGTTAGGTATTGGTTTTACATATGTAGGTAATGAAGTAAAAATTAAAATAGGAAATACTTATCATTATATAGATTTTTTACTTTTTAATGTAAAGTTTAATTGCTATGTAGTAGTAGAACTTAAAGTAGTAAATTTTAAAGCAGAATATATAGGTCAAATAACTAAATATATAAATTATGCAGATAAGAATATTAAAGAAATCCATAATGAAAAAACAGTAGGAGTAATCATATGTAAAAAGGAAAACAAATATGTCATGGAGTACTGCACGAACCCTCAAATATTTGTTAGAACTTATGAAACAATGTAGATTTACAATAAACCCATAAAATGATAATATAAATATGGTGATAGTTTGAAAAACAAAAATAGAAATTATTGTACAACAAAAAGAATTTTAGTTCACCAAATTTTAAAAATTTGGAGA
>CALVRL010000016.1 GCA_944358625.1 uncultured Bacilli bacterium
AATTCATTATCTAATTTCTATTTAGATTTTACTAAAGATATTTTATATATCGAAAAAGCTGATAGTGATGTAAGAAGAAGTGTTCAAACAGTACTATATGAAATTTTAACATCTTTAATTAGATTAATGGCTCCAATTTTACCTTATACAAGTGAAGAAGTATATAAATTACTTCCAGGTAAAAAAGAAAAGAGTGTTCATCTAGAAGGATTCCCAGAGGTTAAAGAATATAAAGATGAAACTGCTTTAAAAGAAATGTTCGAATTATTCTTTGGAATAAAAGATGATGTTTATAAAGCTTTAGAAGAAGCAAGAAATGAAAAAATAATTGGTAAATCTTTAGAAGCAAAAGTATTTTTAAATATTAGAGATGAAGATAAAGAAACATTAAAGCCAATTTTAACTAATTTAAAACAATTATTTATCGTATCAGATGTTGTTTTAACACCAGAAGAATTAACTAAATATGAATACTGTTCAGTTAAAGTACAAAAATTTGATGGTGAAAGATGCGAAAGATGTTGGAATTACTTTAATGAAAAAGATTTAACTGATCATCTATGTCCAAGATGTCATAATATTGTAAATGAAGAAAACTAGTTCAAATTTTGAGCTAGTTTTATATTTTTGTTACTGAATTTGTACCACAGTTATCAAACATTAAATAAGTCTGAACATTTTCTGTAGTCCAATTAGAGCCAACATAAATTGTTTTTAAATTAGTAGAATATTGAAACATAGAATACATTTGAGTAACTTTTCTTGTATCAAAATTAGATATATCTAAAGTAGACAAACTAAGGCTATGAAACATACTACTCATATCATTAACATTATTAGTATTAAAACTACTTATATTTAATGTTTTAAGAGATGAACACCCCTCAAACATATAAGACATATTAGTTACTTTATCAGTTATAAAATTACTTAAATCAAGTTCAGTCAAAGATTCGCAAAAATAAAACATCAAACTCATGTATTAAATACAAGTCAGTCAGCATATGCTCATTATGAAAATGCTATATATTTAATTCCTACTAATTTTTTGTTTAGTTTAAGTAAATTATATAAAAATTTTTCTATTGATTTAATTTTAGGAAGAAATAAGAAAGAAAAATAATATTAAAAAGATAAGCGGATATTTATTTTTTAATAGGGGAAAAGTCATTATAAATTTAAGTCATATCAATGAATTATATAAGTAAATATGATATAATAATATATATCATATTAAGAAGAAGGTGTGATTATGAAATGTGTTTTAATGAATAAAAATACAGAAGTATTAGTTGCAGAATATGATGCAGTTTCTAAATTCTTTGATAAAATTATAGAAGTTAGAAATATTGATCATGCTCCTTATATCTTAAAAAATTTTTATATTAAAGATGATATAAATAGTGCACCTTTTAGAACAAATTTATCAGAGTGGTTTAGGGGAAGAGGTATTCCTTCTTGGCGAGATAAATTAGATTTATTATTACACCGCCTAGATATAAGTGCTCCAACTGAATTATTAGATAAAGCTTTTGGTTTATCTTTATCGGATCAATATTGGTTAAAACCATTCAACAGTGATATAAAGTATGATGATATTAATTTTTTTGACAATGATTTTGATTATGCTGAGTTTTTAGAAGCCTCACTTTCACTTAATAGTAAGGTAATTAAAAAAGAAAATTCTCTTAAAACACCTAATAATACTACTGATGGAATGCTTAAAAAAGCATGGATTATTGAAGATGGTACAAGATATTTACTTAAATCTGGCTATAAAAATGAAATATTACAACCATTTAATGAAGCACTAGCATCTATGATATGTGATAGATTAGGTTTTAATCATGTTCCTTATACTTTAGATATTTATAAAGATACTGTAGTATCTAAATGTCCTTGTTTTATAAATAAAAATACTGAATTTATCACCGCCTATCAAATAAGAAATGATATGAAAAGATATAATAGTGAAGAAGATTTAGAAGAATATATTAAAAAGTTAGAGGAAAACGGTATTCCTAATGCTAGAGAAAAGGTAGAAAATATGTATATTTTAGATTTCCTTATTATGAATGAAGATAGACATTTAAATAATTTTGGAATTATAAGAGATGTTAATACTTTAAAATGGCTAGATGTCGCTCCTATATTTGATAATGGTATGGCTTTGAACATTCCATATTATGATGAAGAAGAAATGGTCGCATCAGGAAATGGAAGACTTTTCTATGAGATAAAACCATTTGATGAAATTATTAAAGTTGTAAGGAATTTAAAAAGAATAGATATATCTAAATTAGACGATATTCCAGAGTGTTTTGATAATTTACTCCATGAGTATCAGCGAGTTACCCATATTTCTGATAAAAGAATATATAGATTATGTGCATTATTACAAAGACAAATAAATAAATTAAAAAAATTAATTGAAGAAGCTTAAATTTAGGCTTCTTTTCATTTATACCTTTTTTAAACATATAATTTAACTAGAGGTGTGATTTAATGTTAAATTTTTTGAAAAAGCTATTTAAAGATTTTTATCTATTTACAGCTTCATATTCAAATAACGTTTTTCCTGATCCTTTATCTAAAGAGGAAGAAGAAAAATATATTAAATTAGCTAAAATGGGGGATAAAGAGGCGAGAAATAAATTAATTGAACATAATTTACGTTTAGTAGCTCATATAGTAAAAAAATATGATCATGGAAAAGATGATGCGGATGATTTAATAAGTATTGGAACAATAGGACTTATCAAAGGAGTAGATAGTTATTCATTTAAACATAAAACGAGATTAACGACTTATTGTGCAAGGTGTATTGAAAACGAAATATTAATGTTTTTTAGGTCTGATAAAAAAAACAATAAAAATATCAGTATAGATGAACCAATAGGCTTTGATAAAGAAGGAAATGCTATAACATTTTTAGATATTTTAAAAACAGATAAGCCAGATTTTGCTTTAGATATACATATACAAAATAATGTTAAATTATTAAAAAAATATTTTAATGTTTTAACTGATAGAGAAAAAGAAATAATAATTAAAAGATATGGACTAGATGGAAAAGATGAAATAACTCAAAAAGAAATAGCTAAAGAACTAGGTATATCTAGAAGTTATGTATCTAGAATAGAAAAAAGAGCACTTACAAAAATGCTCAAGGAATTTATTAAAAACAATAATAGCTAAATACCTAAAAGGTATTTTTTAAATGTGATTAATTATATTAATAAGCCAACCAAATCCCATGGCTGCAGTTACAAATCCTAAAATAGTGCAGTCCAAGAAAGTTTTAGTCATACTGCCGTTTGAAAAAGCTCTTCCTTGTTTAGTTGCTTTGACTAAAGATTTACCTTTACTTTGAGAGTCACCAGCATTTTCTAATGAATTAGTATCAGTAAAAGATTCTTCCTCTATAGCTTTTTTAAGCTCTGCTTGAATGGCTTTAAGTTCTTCTAAATTAACACCACTAATTTCGCTAGTTTGATCTAAAGGATCATCAGTATCAGTAATATGCGTTAAAGTACTTTCATCATTTAAAGAAAAATAATCATCTGATTTACTAGGAGCTTCATCAAATAACTGTTTTAAAGTATCTATTTTTTCGTTGGTTTTAGCGTCTTGATTCATACTATTTAAATAATCACCATGATAGGTATTTTTACCTTGCAAATCATCAAAATCATACGGAAATCTATCGTTCATCTTCTAGCCTCCTATTAAATATAAGTATACTACAAAAAAGCACTAATTTCAATAAAAATGAGTTTATTTGACATATACCTAACTACTATTTATAATTTAGTACTTGACATTACCAAGTAGTTATATTATAATGACAACAAAGAGGTGAGATATGAATTCACAGTTTAAAAAAGGTGTATTAGAATTAATTGTATTATTGTCAGTCAATAAACGTGATATGTATGGATATGAACTCGTTTTAGAAGTATCAAAAGTGGTAGATGTCAATGAAGGAACAATATATCCATTATTAAAAAGACTAACAAATGAAAATTATTTTGAAACATACCTTAAAGAGTCAAAGGAAGGGCCTTCTAGAAAATATTATAAAATTACAGTTTTAGGTAAGGAGAGGTTAAAAATATTAAAAGAAGGATGGCAAGAATTTAATGCTTCTGTAAATAATTTTATAAAGGAGAATGAATAATGAGTAAAGATGAATTTTTGAAAAAACTAGAAAAGTCATTGGAAATTTTAAATGAACAAGAAAGAAAAGATATTATTAACGAATATAAAGATACTATTAGTGAAAAAGTAAAAAATGGTCAAACAGAAGAAGAAGCTGTAAAAGACTTTGGTAATTTAGATGAACTAGTAAGTAGTATATTAGATGCTTATAAAATAGATCCAGATTATAATAAAGAAAGTCAAATAGATAAAATAACTATGGAAGGTGAAAAATTAATTAAAAAAGGTGCGGATCATCTAACCCGCATGACTAAAGATTTTGCTAATAAGATAAAAGAAAACGATACTGAAGTGAATTTAAATTTAGCCTTTGAAATTATAATCAAAATCTTCTGCACCTTATTTATATTGGGAATACTTACATTTCCGTTTAAGTTTTTTAAAAATTTAAGTTTTTCACTTGCAAATACGTTTTTCGAACCATTTAGTGGATTAGTTAAAGTAATATTATTAGTACTTTTAATAGCTTTATATTTTGGAGTTGCTTTTTTAATTATAATCGCATTTTTCAAACCGTATTTTACAAAAGATAAAGAAGAAAAGAAAGAACCTGAAGAAAATAAAGAAGCCAAAGAGAATAAAGAAAAAAACATAGAAACTAAAAACTTAAATAATGAAAATAAAGAAGTAAAAATAATTCAAAGAAATGGTCCAACTGTAGGTTCAGTATTTATGACTTTGTTAAAAATATGGGTAACAATATTTATATTACTTCCACTTTTCTTTATAGATGTATGTATAATTTTAGGACTTATATTTTCTATATTTTATTGGATTAAAGGAATTAATTTATTGGGTTTAACTATGCTTACATTAGGTATTTCATTACTATTTATTTGGTTTACTATAGTAATATTTAATTTAACTTTTTCTAAAGGAAAGGTTAGTATAATTCCATTTTTTATTGGAAGCCTTGTTACTGCTTTTGGAGTATTATTCTTTATAGATATGATTACTAATATTGAATATATAAATGAAATTCCTCCTAAATTTAAATTAGAAACTGTTACTCAAGAATATAAAACAGATAAAAAAGTATATATAAATTATAATTTAAATGGAAATATTACAAAAAAGGTTAATGATAAATTAAAAGATAATGAATTTCAAATAAAATTAATTTATGATAAAGATAATGCTTCTATAGGAATAAGTAATGATAAAAATTATAAATTTGAAGGGTATATTTGCGAAAATAATTCTTCTTTATGCGATGAAGAATACAATTATTTTAGTTTTTATCACAATTATCATGATAACTATGGAATTGCTAAAGAAAGATATAATGATTTTATAGATAATTTGAAAGAAAATAAAATATATAATTATTCTAAATTAGATAATGTCGATGTAGAGGTAGTGGCAAATACTGAAACAATGAAATTAATAGAAGTAAATTAGGAGCTTTTTGAAAGCTCTTTTTAAAATGTTAAAATTTTGTTATAATTAAAAAAAGGGGATAAGATTATGAACGAAAATATTTTAAATACTAAAATAAAAATAGAATTTGATAATCCAGTATATGAAATAGTAGATGAAGCTATTGATTATACTATGAAAAAACAAAAATATCAAAAATACGATTTAGTAAAATTAGTAATAAAGTTATATGATAAAGATTATAGTTTTATAAGTAAAAAAAATGATTACCGCGAACAATATAAAATATTAGATGGATATTTTGAAAAAGAATATAATCATAGATTAATAACTTTTATAATGATAAGAGAGATTTTAAAATATAAAAATAAAGACAATTATGAAGAAATATGTAATGATATTGCTAATATGGAAACTGTTTTAAGGTGTAAAAAAAATATAGAGGCAGATGATTTAAGTATTTTTTCTTTCCCAATAGAAAATGAAAAATATAATGATTTAATGATGAATATTGAAGCTAGTGATACTTTTAAATATGCAATGGCAATTATTTATGATAAACTTAAAAACACCCAAAATTGACAATTTAAAAATATAGATATATAATAATGCGTAAATTTTGACGCAAAGGGTGATTTTAATGGAAAAATCTTATTATAATGTATTAGAAACATTATTATTAATTTATGCAGCAGATGAAGGAAAATTAAAAATTTATTTAAAGAAAAAAGTTGATGAACCATATAAGGGATATTGGACACTTCCAAGTGCTCCTTTAGATAATCAGACAACTTTAGAAGAAAATGCAAATATCATATATAAAAGTGTGACTAATTTAGAATTAACAAATATTTATGAAGGGAAAACATTTAGTAATTTAGATCGTGATCAAAATAATAGAATTATTGGTACTACTTTTATAACATTGGTTGATAAAACTTTAATTGATTTAAAAAAAGATGATGATGATAAATCATGGTTTGATGTTGATGAACTTCCAAAATTGGGTTTTGACCATGAAGCTATTATTAATGATATAACAAAAGAATTAAAACAAAAAATTGTTACTAATTATGATGATATGTTATTAAACTGTTTTCCAAGTGATTTTACATTACCAGAGATGCAGAGCTTTTATGAAAATATGCTAGGAAAAACAATTGATAGACGTAATTTCCATAAAAAGTTTGCTGGACAAGAATTAGTTATTGATACTGGTGTTAAAACAAGTAAGGGAACAGGTAGACCTGGCGCCTTATATAGATTTAATACATTTAAAATGAAAGGTAAAAGAATATGAATGAAAAGGGATTTGGATTAAAAGAGTTTGTGATTATTATTGCTGTAGTTTTTATATGTATGATTATTGTTATGACATTAACTGGAAATATTATAGATGAAAAAAAAGATAATACAAAAGAAGAACCTAAAGAAGTAGAAACTATAACATATCAAGATTTAGAAAATAAATTAAAAAAGGCTGCTGAAAGATATCAAAATGATACTTATTCAAGTAATATCAATAACGAAGAAGTATGGATTTTAAGTTATTCTATGTTAAAAGAAAAAGAGTATTTAGAGCCGATATATGATATTAAATCTAAAGATAAAGAATGTGAAGGTTATGTAGAATTTGTACAGGATGGGGCTTTATTATCATATACACCATACTTAAAATGTGAAAATTATCAAACAGAAAATTATGATGAAAATTTATTAAATTAAAACGTTAAGCATATAAGCCTAACGTTTTTTCTAATAGAAATTTACAAATTTATGTAATTTATAAATAGTATCATTAATTTTTAAATATATATAATATTTACCATTAATTCCATCTTCACTGATATATCTAGATGCTTTAACTTTTTTATTAGAATCTTTGGCTATTTGGAGACTATAAGTTTTTTTATCTAAAACATTATCTAAAATGATTTGTACATCATCACTTTCTTTAAATGTTCCTTTTACTTTTAGTCCAAAGACATCTTTATATAAAGTTATTTTGTATTTATCTAAAATATCTTTACCATCTTTAGCGCCGATTAATATATGATTATCTATAGTTATATCTTCTCCTAAACTACCAAGTCTGATACCTTGAACACCAGTATATACATCATTTGCATATAAACTCATTTTTTTAGTATTATATAAGGTTGAATTTACATTCATACTAATAACTTTTTTATCGTCTTTTATTTCAGTAATAGTATGACCTTGTGTGATTAAATAATCATTATCACCAAGCACTTCTAAATAAGTTTCTTCATCATTATTAAGTTCATAATCGTATAACTGTTTAACACTTCTATTAGTATAGTTGATGTGGTAAGTAAGAATATGTTTTTTTCCATTTACTTTACTCGCATACATTATTTTATTATTATTAAGTAAATTAATAGATTCAGGTTCGTTAGGATAATTTATGTCTCCATCACTTTTAAGTAGGTAAGGTTTATAGTCTTTGCTAACATTATTTTCATCTGCAATAATCCAGTTGATTTCTAAAGTGGGGTAGTCTAAATTGACAAGCATATTTCCATTATATCCAGAAATGGTAATTGAATTGGTATTTATGTCATAAATGATACCATTCATTCCAAACCAATTTCCTTTTTTTTCACCAGGTAATATATCATATAAGTCTATTTTTTTAACTACATTACCAGTGGCTCTATCTATTTCAATTGCTACATCTTCTATGGTATTTCTGTTTACATCATTAGAAGCTAAAAGTAGGTTACCATTATTTAATTCATATACGTCATGATGATATCCACCAGGGACTGCATATTCATAATATATTTTACCTAGTAAATCCATTTCTATTAAACCAACACTATAATTTTTATTAAGAATTTTATCACTACTTAATAAAATATGACCATTGTTTAATCTTTGAATATCCCATTTATAATCTCCTATTAAATACCATCTGACATTACCATCTTTGTCATAAGCTGCTGTATATCCAATTTCTTCAGGGGTTGTAAAATAAAAATCATCGGTTTCAAAATTTTCTTTAGATAAATTAGTTACTTTAGAAAAATTATCGGGTAACTTATCTGTTTTAATGGTTATTTCTTTACTAATACCACTAACTTCAATTATAACTTTATTATCATATCCTGCATATAAACCATAAATAGGTAAAATGTGTACTTTAGTAGGAGTAAATGTGTGTTTTATATCACTAGAACCATCTTTACCTTTAATTGTGATACTGGCGGTTGTTAGATCTTTGGTTTGAAAAATAATCAAAGCGGATAGGGGTGAATTACCATAAGGATTTAATATAACATTAGGATTATCGATAGTGTAATTCGTATTGTTTAAAATTTGACTTTCATATTCTGCTTGTAGTGTTAAAACATCTTTTTCGGTATTTACGGCTTCATTATCCATAATATAGTTATAAATGAAAATAGAAGCGGCAAAAGTAACAATAATTAAAAGTAGGTATTTTATAATTATTTTTTTCATGATTTATCCTCCTATATTAATCTAACATCGTCATTTTCGGTGAAAAATGGTTTGTTTTTATCTATTTTATCAAAAAATAAAATACCGTCTAAATGATCTACTTCGTGCTGGAAAGCGACGGATAAATCTTCTCTAGCTCTAATAGTAATTTTTTCACCGTCTGGATCGTAACCAGTTATTGTAATTCTTGCATATCTTGGAACATGACCTTCTACTTCTCTGTTGACACTTAAGCATCCTTCTCCGGTTTCTAAAGCTATTTTTTCTTCAGAATGGCTTATTATTTTTGGGTTTACAATAACGTAATTTTTAAATTTTCCTTCTTCATATTCGTGAACGATAACGATAATTCTTTTAAGTTTTCCAAGCTGCGGAAAGGCTAAACCCATACCGGGTCTTAAATCGTATTTTTCAGCTAATTTTTCTATTTGACTATATTTTAAATGAGTAATAATTTGATTTATAGTATCTTTATCTTCTTTGGATAAAGGTAGTTTGACTTCTTCACTATGTTTTCTTAAAACCTTATGGTTCTCATCTAATATATTTAAAGGTTTAAACATAAAATATTACCTCCTTATATTATTTTATCATATTTATAAATAAAAAATATATTTTTGTTTCTTTTCTATTTAAAAAGTAATCGTATTATAAACTTATATACATAAATTGTCAAACTTGTAAATGTTTATTTGGGTAAATGTTTTAATTTTGGGATTTGTTTTTGTAAATTATGGAAAACTAAAATTTGAAAATTGTAGATAAATTATAAGAATCATGATAAAATTATTATAGGAGGTTAAGGGGTATGGCTAAAAAAGTAAGTAAATTATTTGACTGGGATTTTTGTCTATCTTTAATTTTAATTACTTTAGGTGCGGTTATGTCGGCTGTTGCTTTAGAATTGATTTTGATACCTAATTCGATGATAGATGGTGGTATGAATGGTATTTCAATTATTATAAATACTTTATTTGGTGGTTCTCTTGGTATTATTATATTTTTAGTTAATTTACCATTTTTAATTTTAGGATATAAACAGCTTGGTAAAAAATTTATAATTAAAGCTGGATATGGCATGATTTTATTTAGTGTTTTACTTGAGGTTTGTCATAACTATACTCCTTTAATAGATGATACTTTACTTGCTACTGTTTATGGTGGCATTTTACTTGGTGTTGGCTGCGGTCTTATAATTAAAGAAGGTGGATGTTTAGACGGTACTGAAATTATTGCTATCATAATAAATAGGAAAAAAAGTATTTCAGTAGGGCAAGTGGTGTTTGTTTTTAATGTATTTATATATGGGGCTGCTATATTTGTTTTAGGCGCTGAAAGGGCTTTATATTCTCTTTTAACTTACTTTGTTTCGTATAAAGTTATAGATATGGTATCTGATGGTTTAAATAGTGCGAAAGCTGCTTTTATAATAACTGATGATGGTAAAGAAATTGCTGAAGAAATACTTAAAAAACTAGGTAGAACAGTTACTGTTTTGTCTGGTGAGGGTATTATTTCTCATGGTGATAAAAGGGTTTTATATACTGTTATTACGAGGTTTGAAGTTTCTATTTTAAAAGATATTTTAAATGAGGTTAATGATTCTTCTTTTGTTACAATATTTGATGTTTCAGAAATTATTGGTAATCATATTAAGAGTAAACCTATTATAGACCGTCCTGCATGATGTTTTTTCTAGTTATGAAGGTGATATTTTGAAAAAAATTATTTTTATAAGTGTTATTATTTTTTGCTTTATAGCTTATTTAGTTATGAATGATAAAACTTTAGGTTTTGATAGTTTTATTTATAATTTAGTTTATTTTAAAAGTGATTTTTTAACTGTGTTTTATAAATTTATAACTGAATTTGCAAGTATATTTATTATTTTACTTATATCTTTGATTTTTTTATTTGTTTTAAAAAAATATGGTGTTTTTTTAATTATAAATGCTTTTAATATATTAATTTTAAATACTGTTTTAAAATTAATTTTTATGAGAGATAGACCTTTTGATTTAATGATTATAAGCGAAGATGGTTATAGTTTTCCATCTGGTCATGCGATGGCTGCTTTAGGATTTTATGGGTTTATTATTTATATAATTTATCATCTTAATTTGAGTAAAAGGATAAAATATTTATTTATTATTTTACTTGGTATTTTGATTTTTTTAATTGGTTTAAGTAGAATATATTTAGGGGTTCACTATGCTTCTGATGTAATAGCTGGTTATATGGCTAGTTTATCTTATTTAATTATTTATATAACAATAGTTAAAAAATATTTAAAGTTTGGTGAAGTTAAATGATTAAAAAATATTTATCTAAAAACTTATTTTATGTGTCTGTAATTATTACGGGTTTAGTTAGTTCTTTTTTGGGAATATTTTATACTATTTTTAAGGATAACATATATGAAAGTAAGGCTGATTCTTTTTTAGAAGGAACGGGCGTTCTTTCTTCATATATAACTGAATCTACTGGCAGACCTAGTGAGACTAATTATTTTGTTATTATTTTAATTTTATCACTTTTATTTTTCTTTGTGATTACTTTTATATTGAGTAAAATATTAAAGAAAAAATATTTAACTATATTTAATTTAATTTCACTTTTGAATATTATTTTGTTTATTGGTTTAATTATAGCTATTATAATAGTTAATTTTTCGTTTATTTTTACTTATATTGTTTTAATTATAACTATATTATTTTATCTATTTATTTTATATAATTCTTTTGATTTATTTAAAATAAGTAAAGATAAAAAATTAATTTCTATTGGTTTATTTATTTTATTAATTTTAATTATTTTAATCATTTTAAAATTATTTGTTTAAATTAATAATTTTCATCTCATTATATTTATGAGGTGAAAACATGGCTAAAAATAAGGTTGAAATAGTAAATGTAAATACGGCGAATATTAAAGTACTTTCTCAAGATGAGATGACTAAATTATTTCAAAATTTAGATGAGAAAGCTAAAGAAGAACTTATAAATGGTAATTTGAAATTAGTATTATCGGTTTTAAAAAAATTTATTGGTAGAACGGATAATTTAGATGATTTATTTCAAGTTGGAGTAATTGGTTTGATAAAAGCTATTGATAATTTTGATTTGAATCATGAGGTTAGGTTTAGTACTTATGCTGTTCCGATGATAATGGGTGAGATTAAAAGGTATTTAAGGGATAATAGTTCACTTAGAATTTCAAGAAGTATTAAAGATTTAGCCTATAAGGCTTTAAAAGCTAAAGATGAACTTATTTCTGTTTTTGATAAAGAACCTACTAATTTAGAAATTGCTTATAAGTTAAATGTTAAAGAATCTGAAGTGGTAGAGGCATTAAATTCTTTAAAAGATACGGTTAGTATGTTTGAGCCTATTTATAATGATGGTGGGGATGTTATATATTTAGCTGATCAACTTACTAATGATGATAGTATTTATGATATCGAAACTAAAATGGCTTTGAGAGATGCTTTAACAAAAATAAAAGATAAAGAAAGATATATTATTATTCAAAGATATATGATAGGTAAAACTCAAACGGAACTTGCTGATGAGATTGGTATAAGCCAAGCCCAAATATCAAGGTTGGAAAAAAACGGTATAGCTAAAATAAAAAAAATAATTAGATGATTTGACATGAATAATAAAATATATATAATAGTTATATCCGAAGGGCGTGGTATGTTTGAATAAGGAAGAGTATTTAAAAATAATTATTGATGAAGAATATAAATTACTTACTGAAATTATTAAAAATGGTGAATTAAAAGAATATAGGAAGTTGATAGAAATATTTGATGGTGAAAGAGAGTTACTTTTACAAATGTTTAATGATTCACCTTTAGAAATTTATAATCATATTTTTTTGGATTATTTAAAGGTTGTTCATGATATTAGTTTGCTTGTTCCTGGATTATCTACTGGCCTTAAGGATGGAAAAAATAATATTACTATTTATACTTATAATGGTAAAACTAAAGAAAATGGCGCTAGTGTAAGTGAAAATACAAGATTTGATTTGGCTAGTATAACTAAATTATTTACTGCTATTATGGCTTTAAAATTAGCTGAAGATGGTAAATTTGATTTTGATAAATTGGTTTCTGATTATAAAAAATATCCTAATTTAAATATTAAAGTTGAAAATATGGTTAAATTTAATTATGAACTTAAGACTGATGGTAGATTAGATGACAATGTTTCTTTAGAAGAATTACTTAGAAGACTTCGTTTAACAAAAATAGTTAAAGATAACACTTTTATTTATAGTGATATTCCTTTTATTATTTTAAAAGACATTTTAAATTGTTCTGATAAATATTTTGAAGAATATTTTAATGAAGAGATGAAATTATTTGATACTAGTTATGATAGGAGTTTTGGCGATTTAACTGGTGGTATTGCAAGTGAGATTAATTTAGTAAATGATCTTAAAGCAAGAAATTTTGAAAAGTATAATTTATATCCTGGTCATGCGGGTATTTTTAGCACTTCTAAAGATTTGATTAAACTATTTGATAATTTAAATAGCTTTTTATCACATGATTCTATTATTAAGATGATTACACCTATTATAAATACTCCTTTTTTATATAACCATGATAATACTTTTTCATATGATATAAAAGGAGTTAAAAGAATCAGTAGAGCAATGGGAGTTTATTATAAACATCCTGAAGGTATTAGGGTAAATGAAATGGCAAACCCACTTAGTAAAGAAGCGTTTGCTATTGCGGGGTTTACTGGTACATGGGCTTGTTTTGATTTGATGAATGGTTTGAGTTCTAATTTTTTAGCTAATCCATTTTCTAGAAGTAAAGATGCTGTGATAGATGAGAAGTTTGAGGTTTTAAATGATTATGGTACTGTCAAAGTTGATGGAAAAACTATTCAAATTTTTGATGGTGAAAATATTATCGATACTATTCCTTTTACAAGGATTACTAATGTTTTAAAAGAAGAATCAATTTATACTTTGCTTAAATTGAGATTTGCTAAAAAAGTTTTAGAACGTAAAGCTGTTTTGGAGCAAAGTTCTGTTTTAAAAAACGAAATTGTTAAAGTTTTTGAAACGGAAAAAATAATAAGGAGGGTGTAGTTTGAATAAACCTATTATTGGTATTATATCTTCTAGGAGTGAGGATAGTAATCCTTTTTTAACTAAAACTTCTTTTAATGAAACATATGTTAAAAGAATAATTGAAGCTGGTGGTATTCCTATTGGTATTATTTTTCCTAATGATGAATTTAATACTGATGTTTTAGATTTATGTGATGGTTTTGTAATGCAAGGTGGTTTAAATATTTATTCATCTAATATAAATACTGTTCATTATGCTTTTTTAAATAAGAAGCCTATTTTAGGAATATGTATGGGATTTCAAACGATGGCTGGATATGAATATTTAAGAAATAGATATGGTATGTTTACTTATAAAGATGTTAGTTCTTTTTTCAAGCCGAAAGATGAGGTTGATTTTATTGAGAAAAAAACTGGACATGATGAACTTAATCCTTTTTGCTTGAGTAAAATAGAAAAATCAAAGCATATGGTTTTATTAGATAAAAATTCTAAATTGGCTAATATATTTGAAAAAACTTATTTAAATATGCCTTCTGTTCATTCTTGGTGTGTGAAAGATGATGTCTTTGTAAAAAATACTATATATAAAGTGGTTGGTAGAAGTGATGATGATAATATAGAAGCTATAGAAAGTGTAACTTCGAATTGGTGGGCTATTGGTGTGCAGTTTCATCCTGAATTAGAAGAAGATAATTTGGATTTGTTTAAAAGTTTGGTTAATGAAGCTAAAAGAAGATGATTTTGTCATTTTCTTTTTATGTGTGTAATATATTTTAATAGGTGGTTGTATGATGCTTTCTGATTTACAAAATAAAGATGTTATTAATATAACTGATGGTAAAAAAGTTGGTTCTATTATCGATATTAATCTAGATAATGAGGGTAAGGTAATAGAAATTAGTTTGCAAAAAAGAAGATTTTTCTTTTTTGCTGGAAGTATATTTAAGATAAAATGGTCTCAGATTGACAAGATTGGTAAAGATGTTATACTAGTAAATGTAAAAGTTTAGGAGGATGTTATGAAAATATTACTTCATACAGGTAAATTTAAAGATGTTGAAAAAAGTGGTGTTGGAAGAGCTATTGTTCATCAGATGAAAGCTTTAGATTTGGTGCATGTTCCTTATACGACTGATCCAAATGATGATTTTGATATTGTGCATATAAATACGATATTTCCTGAATCTTTGTTGCTTGCGAAAAAGTGCAAACAAATGGGTAAAAAAGTTATTTTTCACGCTCATTCGACGGAAGAAGATTTTCGTAATTCTTTTAAACTTTCTAATGGAGTTTCTCCTATATTTCGTCAGTGGCTTAAGATTTGTTATGGCTCTGCTGATTTATTAATTACTCCTACGGAATATTCTAAAAGGGTTTTGGAAAAGTATGATTTAGGTAAAGAAATTATTCCTATTTCAAATGGTATTGATTTGGATTTTTTTAAGGCTGATAAAGGTAGTAAAAAAAGATTTAGAGAAAAATATGGTTTTAAAGATGATGATAAAGTTATAATGGCTGTTGGTTTATATATTGAAAGAAAAGGTATTTTGGAGTTTTTAGAATTAGCTAAAAGAATGCCTGAATATAAATTTATTTGGTTTGGCTACACCAAACCTTCGCTTATTCCTATCAAAATAAGCGAAGCTATTAAAAATAAAACAAATAATGTTTATTTTCCAGGATATGTTAAAAGCAGTGATTTAAAAGATGCTTATGCAGGGTGTGATCTTTATATTTTTCCTACTAAAGAAGAAACGGAAGGTATTGTTTTATTAGAGGCTTTAGCTATGAAATGTCAGACTTTAATTAGTGATATTCCTATTTACGATGACTGGCTTAAAGATGGGGTTAATGTTTATAAGGCTAAAAATATCGATGATTTTGAGAGAAAAATAAAACTTATATTAAATGGTAAATTACCTAATTTAACTGATGAAGGTTATAAGGTAGCTAAAGAAAGAGATATTAAGAAAATTGGGTATAAATTAAAAAAAGTATATGAATATGTTTTAGAAAAAGATTTGATAAAGTAATTATCTTATCTTTTTTTGTGCTATACTTTAATTGGGTGGTAATTATGAAATATGTGTATAAATTTTTAGATTATTTGAAATATGAAAGAGGTTTTTCTGACTATACTATTAAAAGTTATAGTACCGATTTAAAAGAATTTTATGAATTTTCTAAAAAAGATACAGTTAATATAGAACTTGTTAGAAAGTATTTGAGATATTTATATGAAAAAAACTATAGTAATAGGTCTATTTCTAGAAAGGTGAGTTCGCTTAAAAGTTATTTTAAATATTTGGAAGGTGAGGGTATTATTAAAGATAATTTTATGAGGTTAATTAGTAATCCTAAATTAGAGAAAACTCTTCCTAATTATTTAAATTATCAAGATTTAGAAAAATTATTAAATTTTCCTGATAGAAATAATAAATATGGCCTTAGGGATGCTTTGATATTGGAAATGCTTTATTCTAGTGGTGTTAGGGTTAGTGAACTTGCTAATATGAAGTTAAAGGATATTGATTTTAAAGATAAAAAAATTTTGGTTTTAGGTAAGGGTAATAAGGAAAGATATGTTTATTATGGAAGTAAATGCGATAGCTTACTTAAAAAATATTTAGATATGGATCATATGGGTAGCCCTTATTTGTTTATTGGTAAAAGAAAAGATAGATTAAATGAAAGAGAAATTAGATTAATTGTTACTGAAAGCGCTAAAAAAGCTGGTATAAATATACATGTTACACCGCATACTTTAAGACATACTTATGCGACTCATATGCTTAATGAAGGCGCTGATTTAAAAAGTGTTGGTGATTTACTTGGTCATGAAAGTCTATCTACTACTCAAATATATACTCATATTTCAAATGAAAGGTTAAGACAGATTTATTTAAAATCTCATCCTAGGGCTCATAAAAAATAGTTTTTATATTTAAAATATGTTATACTTTTTTTGGTGATAGTATGAAGATAAATGATGTTATTTTTATAGATAGTCTTCCAACCCTTGATCTACATGGTTTTGATAGAGATAGTGCGAGAGTTGCTATTAGTGATTTTGTTTTGGATAATAAAAAAATGGGTAATGAAGTAATTGCTATTATTCATGGAATAGGGAAAGGTATTATAAGACAGGAATGTATAAATACATTAAATCATAATAAAGATGTAATAGAATTTAAAGGTG
>CALVRL010000017.1 GCA_944358625.1 uncultured Bacilli bacterium
ATCATTTCTGTTTGTGAATAAGAAAAAATATGTCCAATATGAATTTTACCATTAACTGTTGGAGGTGGTGTATCTATTGAAAACACCTTTCTTCTATCAGGAATAAACTTATATATTTTATTCTCATTCCAATAATTTAACCACTTTTCTTCTTTTTCTAAAGCATTATATTTTTTATCTAACATTTTTATCAGTCCTTTCGTCTATGTATTTTTTTATTTCTTTGTATGCTTCTTTAAATATATCTTTATTTAATCTTTGATAAAATTTTTCTAAATTATCTTTTAATTTATCAAAACAAATATCATAATTTATATCATAGGTGAATGCTAATTTGGCGGCTATATGATCATTTGGATTTTGACAGTCCTTTAAATTTACTGATGTATGCCTTTTAATACTTTCCATTACTTTTGATGTTATTTTATCATTTGTCATTTCTAATCTAAAATCATTTAAATAACCAAATATAAAAATTATATCTAATTTATCTATATCTCTAATTAGTTTTGCATGTTTTAATTTTCTTTCGTCTTTAGTTTTTTCTATTTGTAGTTTATTATGATTTTTAATTGCAAACTCTATAATGTCATAATAATTTTTGGGTATATTAAATTTTTCTATTTCTTTATCTTTAAATAAAAGTTTGACTCCGTAATCTGCATGATCTATTTTTTTATCTTGCATGGTGTGATATTTTTTTATTTGTATAAATCTACCGTAATCATGAAGTAAACCTATGATTTTAGCTATTTCGATATCTTCTTTAGAAAAATTTAATCTTTTGGCATATTCTTCATTTAATTTCATCACTCTAAGTGAATGATTATATTTTGCTTTGATATCACTATTTTTTATATCAAAATTTTCTACGTAATTTTTAAATTGTTCTATCATTTTAACCTCCAAAAAAAGCTTATAAATATAAGGGTGTTTTGAACACGGTACCACCTTAATTTATAAGCTTTGCTTACCTTATTAGTTTAACGCACTTTAAACGTATTTTTCTACTGTTATTTCAAAAAATCAGCATGTTCAAGCTACCTTCAATATTTTCTTTTACTAGTTTCCACCAACCACTAGCTCTCTATTAAAAGGATCAATATTTACTCCTCTTGGTCTTGGCTTTGTTTTTAATTATACCTCTTTTTTATTGATATTACAATATTTTTGTACCACAAAGAAAACATGTAGTTGCTGCTGGGGATAATTTTGTTCCACAATTTGGACAAACTTTTGGTTTCCCCGGATCTGTTATAATTGGTTTTTCTTCTTTCTTTTCTTCTTTTTTTGCCTCTATAATTGTCTCTTTTCTTTCGTCTGGCTCTAGACTATTGTTGGAAAATACACTATCATTTGTATAATTTATATTTTCTTCTTTTATTTCATTATTCATTTGATTATATGTATTTGGATTTATAATCACTTCACTTTGGTTAACTGTGTTTGGTTTAGTCTCGTTTATGTTAATTTCTTTAGGAACATTACTTTCTTTTTCAAATAAAATGTTTTGATTACTGATAAATTCTTCTGTATCATCGTACATATGAAGCATAAATTTTGGATTTTTAAAAACTAGCTCTGGAAATTTATACATTGGAATCAATATAAACCAAATAGAATCTTTGGGATCTAATTTATATGCTTTTAATAATTCTTTTATTATAATGTTGTAGTAATATAAATTTCCAAATGGAATTAATGTTTTATAAAAAACAGTTCTTTTTAAATCTAATAAATCTGTCAAAACTAATCTATTATAAAAAGGAATGTAAGCTTTCCAAACTGGAAGCTTCGCACTTTTAAATATTTTTCCTAAACATATTTTTACTGTTAAATAAACGATAAAAAAGACTATGAAAAGCATTAAAAAATATTTCCCTGTTCCTTCAAACATAGCCTATCGCCCCTTTCTTTATTATAATTATATCATGATAGCTTATAATTGACAAAGAGTTATTTTAAAAATATATTGTTTTCTTTTTCGTGTTTTAAAGTTGTCATTTCACCATGCCCTGGATATATTTTAATATTTTCATCATATTTTTTTATCTTTTCTAAACTTTCTTTCATTTGTTTGTTATCTCCGGTTGGTAAGTCTGTCCTACCAATGCTTTCTTTAAATAAGAAGTCTCCTGTAAACATTACTTTTTCTTCTTTAAAATAATAAGTTACACTATCACTAGTATGTCCTTTAGTGAAAATAGCTTCAAATTTAAATGGATTAAAGTTATATTCTTTTTCTTCTATATCTTTTAGTATTAAATTTTTATCAAAGTATTTTAATGCACTTATATGATCTGGATGAGAGTGTGTTATTAAAATTTTTACAATATTTTTATCTTTGATATAACTTTTTATTTTCTCATATTCATCTCCTGGATCGATTATTATTATATTGTTTTCTTTTTCTAAAATGTAGCAGTTGGCTTGTAAGTATCCAACTTTAATCTGGGTAATATTCATTTTAGTCTCCTAAAGGCATTCATTGTTTCTCTTAAATGTCTAATTTCATTTTGCTTGTTTTCGTTCTGGGTTTGCCTTTCTAATTTAGTCTGCGGATTTGTATAAAATTTTTCTTTTAATTCGTTTGGATCTTGATTAAATCCTCTTTTTACTGTCCCTTTTAAAATTGTATTTTTATTATTTTCGTTTATTATCATATTATTCCTTTCTAACTATACCATTTTCTATATAGTTTTTAACTGGTCCGTATGTTTTTCTATAACCTTCTATTAATCCATATTTATTTATGGCTTCTAAATGTTTTTTTGTCGGGTATCCTTTATGATTTTTAAAACCATACTCTGGATATTTTTTGTCTATTTCGTATAACATGCTATCTCTTGTCACTTTGGCTAGTATGCTGGAGGCTGCTATTGAAGCACTTTTGGCATCTCCTTTAATTATTGGCATTACTGGAATATCTATATCAATTGGCATAGCATCTGATAACACATATTCTAATGGTATTTGCTTTTGTACTTTTTTAATTGCTATTACCATGGCTTTGCGACTTGCTTCATATATGTTTATTTTGTCAATTTCTTTTGCATCTACTATTCCTATACCGTAAATGGTATTTTCTATAATATAATTATATAATTCGTTTCTTTTTTTCTCTGTTAATTTTTTTGAATCATTTAATCCTTTTAATTCAAAGTTTTTTGGTAAAACTACACAGGCAGCTACTACTGGGCCGAATAATGGTCCTCTTCCAGCTTCATCAGTACCACCAATTATATTTATCCCTTGTTTGTTTAATTCTTTTTCATATTGCCATAAATCTATCTTTTCCATATATATTAAAAATAATCACCGAAGTGACTATTTTGATTCCTTTTCTAATTTTTCAATTACGTTTTTAGAAACTTCGATTACTTTCTTTTTGATGGCATTGGCTGATTTTTCGATAACTGGTGTCCCTTTTTCAATTGTATAATTTACTAATTCTTCGGCAGCTGATTTTAATTTTTTTGCTTGTTTTTTAGCTTCTGATAAAACTGTTTCTTTATCTAATTCGGCTAAACCTAATTTTAACTCTTCTATTTTTTCCTCTACTGTTTCTTTAACATCTTCCATTTCAATATTTTTGACTTTGTTTACTAAGTCATCAAACATTTTTTTCAAATCTTCTCTTGTCTCTGAACCTTTTTTAGGTGCGAATAATAATCCTAAAGCTGCACCAATTCCTGCTCCTAAAGCAAATTTTCCTAATCCACTACTTTTCTTCGTCATTTTCACTTTCCTTCTTTCTATTAAATAATTTACCAATGGCATTCGATAAAAACCCAACTATGCTATCGCTAAAACTTACTACGGCATCTGTTGTGTTATCAATTATCGAAAATAGTCCATTTAGTTTTTGTGATTTTTGACTGACATCATCAACTAATTTGTCAACTTTGTCTAAAGTTTTAATAGCATTAATTACTAGTATGATAAGCATAATAACTAATACAATTAATAATATGTAAAATAGTATAGATAATACATCAGAAACATTGATAAACATTATTTATTCCCCTTTTCATACATTGAATCTATTAAATTAAAAAGTTCTTTGTCGCTGATTTTTCTTGGTTCTTTCTTTTCTTCCACTGGTTTTTCCATTTCTTCTTCTAATAAATCTGTTAAATCGTCTTCTTCATAATTACCATGTCTTGGTTTTTCTTCTAATACTTTTGAATCAAATGTATAATCTTCTTGCTTTTCTTCTAATACTTTTGAATTAAATGTGTAATCTTCTTTCTTTTCTTCTTTAACTTCTTTTTCTTCTTTCTCATCGAATAAAACTCTATTACCGCCAAATAATGTTGTTTCGATATCGGCTTCTAATCCACCATATGCTTTGTTTCTAATAGCATCGACATTAGCTTCTTTCGCACTATAATAAGATGATCTTCCTTCTTGTTTGTTTGTATATTCATCTTTGCTATAACCTTTATCTAATATTCCATATACTGGTGATATGATTGGTGATGGTCTAAAGGTTTTCTTTTCTTCTCTTGGTGGATTATAAACTTCTTTACGTTTGTTTTCTTTCTTTCTTTCTTTTGGCTCTGGTTTAATGTCTATTTCATCAAAATCATTGTCGTCAAAAAACGGAAAATGGTGCTCCTGCTTTTTTGGCTCTTCTTTGATTTCTGGTTTTATATCAATTTCTTCACTGTGCATCTCTAAACGTGATTTTTTTGGCGATGGTATTTCTACTTGTATCATTTCTTTTTGTATTGGTTCTTTTTTTGGAGTTTCCTCTACTTCAACTTCTACTTCTTCTGTAAATAAATTTTTAAATTTGTCGATTAATCCCATATTAAATACACCTCTACTCTTTTTTGTAATTTACAAAGCTATTACTTTCTTTTTCTTTTGGTCTAAACTCATCATATGTTTCTTCTTTGTTTTTTAAAAAGTCTTCTTCTAATGATAATTTTACAATGTTACTATTGTATTTTATTGTCGATAAAATGTATGAACAGTTTAAAACTGTATTGTTTATATCTTCTTCTGGTACTAATGCTTCTATTCTTGCATAATTATATACAAAGTTTATTAGATATAAATCATCTTGCTTGGTTATTTCTAAATAACCTATATTTTTACCATTATCTATTTTTCTAGAATAATATTTACTATCATCTTCTTTGTATTTTAAAGCGTTTTTGTAATAATAATTTATTTCATCTAAATATAGATAATAATATATGCCATTTGAATATAGCTTATCATTAGAATCTGTACTATCGATATAAGTTACTCCTCTTGGAACATAATACTTATATCCTCTTCCCACACGGTTATATAAAGTATTTTCTTTAGATAATATAACATCTAAAATATTATCAATACTAGTTGTGTCAATTCTAACTATGGTACACCCTGTTAAAATGAGTGTCACTAGCCCTATAAGAAATATTTTCTTCATATACACACCTGCTTACTTTAAATTATATCAGATTTTTGTTAGTTTTCCTAATAAAGTGTTTATTTTACATGTAAAATATTGTCTACTTTTCTACTTCTATCATATAAATAGGAAAACCTAAACTTATAAATCTTTTTTCATATTCTGTTTCTACATTATCAATATCATCTTCATGTAGATTTAATGATATATTTTTTATTTTATAATTATAATCTGTGAACGATTTGATAGAAAATTCAAATAACTTTCTATTGTCTGTTTTTTGTATAATGTGCTTTTTATTTTTAAAAATATTATCATATCTTTCTAAAAACTTTCTACTTGTTAGCCTTCTATCTTCGTGTCTATTTTTAGGCCAAGGATCAGAAAAATTTAAATAAATTGTGTCTATTTCTCTATCAAATATGTTTTCTATTTCTACGGCATCAAATCTAATTAATTTTAAATTTTGTAAATTTTCATTTTCTAACTTTTGAGTTGCTCTTAAAATAACACTATCGAATTTTTCTATTCCAATAAAATTTATATTAGGATATTTTTTTGCCATATTTATTATAAAATCTCCTTTGCCCATTCCTATTTCTAGATGAATTTTATTATTGTTTTTAAATAATGTTTGATATTTTCCTTTATAATCTTCTGGATTTTGCACTATGTATGGAGATTTATTTATTTTATCCTTTGCTCCTTTGATGTTTTTTAATCTCACTTTAATCACCTATAAATCATTATAGCATAAATGCACACAAAAAATAAACAAAAGCATATAATTAATTAGAGTATGAAAGGGGTAATTTGTGTGAAAAAAGATCGCGATTGTGGAATGGCTTATCCTATTTATCCAAATATGGTGCCTAATTTTGGGGGTGTTCTAATGCCTGGTCAAATGGTACCTATGCCTAATATGGGAATGACTAATGTTCCTTTGACTAGTGTTCAAAGTACTATAAATAGTAATGATTTAAGTGCTTTATCTAATCAAATTAGTAATTTAGAACAAAGAGTAACTAAACTTGAAAATATTATTAATAGTTCTAACTATAATTATAATTCTTCTAATTATCAAATGATGTAAAAAAGGCTTAGGTTTTTACCCAAGTCTTTATTTTTTGGAAATAGTTTTATATATTTTGTTTAAAATTTCTTTGCTTTTAGCAAGTTTAGCTGATAAATCTTTATTTTCTTTTGTTAATTTATCTATTTCAGAAAGGTATTTTGTATTTTCTTCTTTGAGATTTTTGATTTCTTCTATGGTACTTTCCTTTTCTTTACTAGCTTCACTACTAATTTGATCTAATTTTTCTATTTCTAGTTGTAATTTTCTTATCTTTTCATCTTTGGCGTCAATCTCACTTTGCATATTTTCAAATCTATCGACAAAGTTTGAAACGGCATCTGTAATATCATCTAGTGAATCTTCCATAGAACTTTCTTCTTTTTCTTCTATTTTTTCTGGTTTTAATAGCTCTGGTTTTTCTTCGACATTTATATCTAAATCTTCCATTACAGATGATAAATTGTCTATTTCATCTAATAGGCTTTCAGCTTCTGATGGTGTGATTTTTACCATTTCATCTATAAATGTTGGCTCTTCATAAGATACTTCTTTGTCATAATCTTCCATATAATTTTCATAGACATTTAATTCTGTTATCTTACTCATTATATCTTCGATTCCAACATTATATTTATTCATTAGACTTCTAACATTTTTATCTTTTGAATATGTCTCGTAAAACTCTTTGTCATCTGGAAGTAGGATGTTGGCTCTAAAAATTTGTTTTTCTTCTCTACCTTTTTCACCATCACTAAAAGCGATATCCATATTATCTATAACTGAATCAATAAATTCGTTTTTTTTCTTTACTGCTTCATCATATGGTAATTTTTTAAATGATTTGAATACTTTTTTATTATCCTCTCTGATATCGTGCGCTAAATGCTTGATCGCTAAAAATCTTTCTTTTTCTAACATATTTCCACCTCTTTATTCTTTTTATTAAATTATGCTCTGGAATCGTATTTTCCATCTTTAGTTGAAACAACTATATTTTCATTTTCACTTATAAATAGTGGTACTTTAACTGTTAAACCGTTTTCTAAAGTAGCTTCTTTAGTTGCGTTTGTTGCAGTATTTCCTTTAACTGCTGGTTCGGTTTCGGTAACTAAATAAGTTATTTTTTCTGGTAAGTTTATTCCTAATACTTCACCTTTATAAAATGTTACTTCTACTTCTAAACCTTCTTTTAAATATTTAGCATTTTCTCCTAAACTATCTTTAGATAAATCTATTTGTTCATATGTTTCCATATTCATAAAATTATACATGTCACCATTATTATATAAGTATTGCATTGGTTTTTTTTCTATCATTGCTTTTTCAAATTTGATGTTTGTATTAAATGTTTGCTCTGTTGTTGAACCAGTTCGCAAATTTTTAAGTTTGATGCGGACAAAGGCTGGACCTTTTCCTGGCTTAACGTGTTGGAACTCTACTATTAAATAGATGTTTCCATCGATAACAACTGTCATTCCATTTTTAATATCATTAATATTTATCATACTTTACCTCCATGAATTATTTTTTCTCATTGTGCTCTGTATGTTTACCACATTTAGGGCAATATTTGTTTAATTTTAGTCTTTCTGGTGTGTTCCTTTTGTTTTTTTCTACACGGTAGTTTTCACTTTTACACACACTACATACTAAAGTTATATTATCTCTAGCTTCGCCTTTTTTAGCCATGATTATCCCTCCTTTTTGCATTTCTTACAATATTATATCAAATTATGGATAAAATTCAAAGTATTTTTCGGAAACTCTGTTTGTTAATCTTTTATTTATGGATGACTGGTATGTTGTTTTGCCGTCTGGTCTTGATACATTTGGAGATACTATGGTAAAAGATACTTTGGGATCATCATATGGTGCATAAGCAACAAAGGTAGTACTGATGGTTTCTTTGTCTATTTTTCCATCACCGTTTGTATCTACGAAGCTTTGACTTGTTCCTGTTTTACCTGCTGGTTTATATTTGGCATTTATATATCCTACTCCTAGACCATAACTGGTTACTGCTTCAAAACCTTGATGCACTCTATCCATATATTCTTGTTTGGTGTTTACTTTATTTAATTCTTTTTTGTTTTGATCGTATGTTGTTTCATCTTTATATATTCCTTTATATAGATATGGTCTCATTCTGTGACCGCTATTTGCTATGGTATTTATATATTGTGATAGTTGAATTGGTGTATATGTATCATTTTGTCCTATGGATAAGTCTAATAGTAATCCTGAAGTACTGTCGCTTCCTTTTAATCCTGTTGTTTCGCTTGGAAGGTCTATTTCTGTTTTGACTCCTAGGCCAAATTCGGCAAATGTATTTCTATATATACTAAAGGCTTCTTTATTTATGACTAATGGTTTATTGTATTGATAATTTCCTCCGCCTACTTTGATGGCGGTATAGTACTGATAGGTGTTTGATGACTGGGCTAATGCGGTAATATCATTTAATCTTCCTAGATATTTCCATGAACATTTTTCTGGTGTGGCGGCTATTTTAACACAGTTATCATATCTTACTTCTCCTATTTTTAAAGCTCCTTCGTTGTATCCTACTATGTGACTGGCTCCTTTTACTACTGATCCCATAACTGCTGTCGACTGGGTAATTCCTGCTGTAAAATCTATAACGCTATATGAGCCGTCATCGTTTTGTTTTAACTGTTTACCGGCCATGGCTAGTATTTCTCCTGTTTTGGGATTTGATATGATGACAAATGAGCCGTTATAGTACTCGGTGTTTGCTTCTTTTTTGGTATTTAATGCTTCTTCTGTTAATATTTCTTCTAATGCTTTTTGCAGTTCTATATCTATCGTTAGTACTATATCAGTTCCTCTTTTTCCTTCTTCTATTAGTTTATATGAACCGTCTGATAAAACTTCGTATTTATTTTTCTTTCCTCTTAATAAATCTTCGTATTCTAATTCTAAATTACTTGTTCCTACTCTATCATCTAGGCTGTATCCTTTTTTTAAATATTCGTTTTTGTATTCTTCTGGGATACCGCTTTTGCTTGATGATACGTTTCCTAATATGCTTCTAAAAACATTTCCGTATGGATATGTTCTTTCCCAGTCTAATTTGGTATTTACTCCTTTTAGTTCACTTATGTTTTCTGATACTAATGCATATTCTTCATCGGTTACTTCTTCGTTTTTGATTACTTTTTCATCGTATGAATATCCTTTATTCATAAGGGTATATATGTATGCTGCTTTTTTATCTAATTCTGTATATTTACTTAAATCTTCTATAGTTACTCTTTCTATTTTTAACTCTTGAATATCATCTGCTGTTAATTTTCTTTCTTCTAATTTTTTCCACTCTTCATCGGTTATTCTTTTTTTTGCTTCTTCTTGATTATTTTTTATCCAAAAGTTTTTGTAATCGTATTCGTTTAGTTTTGATGAATCTAAATTTATTAAATTTGCTAGTTTATAAGCTGTTTTTATCTCTTCTTTGGTGGTTATGCCTGATGGTTTTTTATAATATATGACTTTTGATGGTACGTTATCGACTATTAGTTTTCCATTTCTATCATATATTCTTCCCCTTGGAGCGGACTCTCCTTCTATTATTGTTTTGGTTAGATTTTCTAACTCTTTTTCGTATTTTTCTTTTCCTACTATCTGAACTAAGAAAAGGGATATAACTAATATTAGTAATGCGAGGATGACAAAAAAGGTTAAGATGTTGTATCTTTTTTCTATTTCTATTTTTATATCTTTGTTTTCTTTATAATTTGTAAAATTATATGATGGCTTTTTTTGTTTTTTAGATATTTTTAATGATGTTTTTCTTTTACTTTTTATTTTTTTTAACTTGTCCTTTATTTTTTTCATTTTGTCACCTTCCTTTTCTTTTGTCATATTTTATTATAGGGGGAATTTATGCAAAGATTTATCGAAAACTATATTCAAAAGATAAGTAAACAGGATATTTTATCTTTTGCTTATCAAAATAATTTGTCTCTTTCTAAAGAAGAGATAGATATATTATATCACTATTTACTTAATAATTATAAGGATTTGCTGAATGGTAATTCTAGAGGTATTTTTGAGGCTTTGGAAGCTAAAATAGATAGTGATAAATTAGATAAAATTAAAGAATTATACGAATTTTATTATAATAAATATCAAGATTTATTATAGTTTCTAATATCTTCTAAAAGGTTTGGATTAAATTTTTTATTTTTAATCATTTCTATTTCAAATTTATATGGTGGATAAGTGCGGTCTTTACCGCCATTCATACTGATATATGGAGTTTCTAATATTTTAGGAACTTCTTTTAATTTTTCATTATAAATTATATTTATGATGTTTTGAAAACCTAACTTACCAAATCCTATGTTTTCGTGTCTATCTTTGTGCGTACCTTTTTCGTTTTTACTATCGTTTATATGAATACATTTTATTTTATTTATTCCTATGATTTTACCAAATTTTTCTAATAATTCATCAAAATTTGTTATGTCATATCCTGAATCATTTAAATGACATGTATCTAAACATACTCCTATTTTTTCTTTATTTTTAATGCCTTTTATTATCTCGTTTATCTCTTCAAATGTCTTTCCTATTTCTGTTCCTTTACCGGCCATGGTCTCTAGACATATTGTGGGGCCTTCTTCTTTTAAAACTTCATTTAAAGCATTTATGATGTTTTGAATGCCTTTTTCTACTCCTAGTCCGACATGACTTCCTGGGTGAAGAACTATATTTTTGATACCTAATATTTTAGCTCTTTTTAATTCTTCTTTTAAGAAGTTTATGGCAAAATTATATTTGTCTTTATCTTTATCATTGGCTAGATTTATTATATATGGTGCATGAATAATAACATTATTTATATCTATATCGTTTTCTTTCATGAGTTCTTTTGCTTTTTTTACTTTATCTTCATCAATTTTTGCTCTAAATGTGTTTTGGGGAGCTCCTGTATAAAACATAAAGGTATTTTCTTTATAACTTAAAGCTTCTTTGACGCTTCCAAGCATTCCTTCTTCTTTGGTATATGATACGTGGCTTCCTATAATTAATTTTTCCATTAAAAATCACCTAGAAATATAATATCACATTTCTAGGTTACTCGCCTACTAAATCTCCTAAAACTTTGAAACTTCCACCAATTATTTTTTGAATGGCTTTTTCTGTTACGTTTGATATTGATAATCCTGCTTTTGATAAACTATTTTGATAACTTTTATTATTTGAATCTATATAGTTTTCGATATCGATATTTTTTCCTTCTTTGACGTCTTTTTCGAATTTTTCTATTTGTTCGTTGGTTAGGGCTACTTTCTTGCTATTTCTATATTCAAAGTAACCTGTACTTTGTGATAGATATAAGGCGAAAAAAGTAACGAAACTTACTAGCAGTGAGTATCTGAATATTTTATTTAATTTTTTATGTTTCATTTATATATTCTCCTATTATTGGGGCGATTAACTCTATGGTGTTTAAAACTTCATCTATAGTATTTTCTGGCCCTCCTATTTCGATTAAAACTATATTTGGATTTAAATCTTGGTTATAAATTCCGTTTGATCCCGCTCCTCCTTTGCTTATTATTCCTCTTGTTAATGTTTGGTATTTTATTTTTATTTTTTCGTTTAGTTTGTTTGCTGTTTCCATATTTTGATTACTATTTTTGTGATCTAACCCTACTACGAATGATATTTTCGCACATGATTTATTATTTATTATAACTGTCGATTTATCTTTTGGTAGGGAGTCTCTATGAATATCGATGATTAGTTTATAATCTTTGTATTTGTTTAAAGCTTCGGTTAAAAATTTTCTACTTGCTTCATAGCTTTTACTATAGTTCATGTTATTTAAATTCAAATAATCTGTTATATTATCTTCCATAACGTCTGCTTTGATACCGTTTTTGGCTAATTTTTCTTGCATAATATAAGAGGCCATCATTACTCCTGGTTTTATGTTATAACCTTCTAAAGCATCTCCTGAATAGGCTTCGCTTTGATGGGTGTTATAGATATAAACTGCTTGGGGCACTTCTAATTTTTCGACTTCTTCTAATTTGGGGTTATTTACATATGTTAGATTTTCATTTGGGGTGAAGTGCAGTGTATTTTCTAATATTGATACTGGTTTATTTACATTTAATACTTTGGAAAATAATTTTGTAAAAATGTCACTTGATTTTTTTTCATATAAAAGGTGATAGTTGGAATCTATTATTAGGGCTTTGATAAAATCTTCATTATTATTTACTAGTTTTAAGTTCATAATTATATTGAATGATAGTTCATAACCTAAAAACATGATTAATCCATAAACTATTATTCTGAATTTGAATTTTCTTTTTTTTAATTTTATTTTCTTCATATTTTACCTCCATTTTTATAATTATATGAAAGTATGGATGAATAAAATGTAGAAAAAAACCTTACTCATAATTTTGATGTAAGGCTTCGTTTATTCCTTTGCTTATTACTTCTGCTAGTTTTTCGATTATAAAATCTTCTTCTTTTGGGGTTACCATTAAATTGTATCCTATTGGATTTAATATTTCGTATATTAGATTTTTTGTTTCTACCTCGTCTAGTGAGCCTACCATTCCTAATATTTTTTGTTTATCTTCTTGGTTTATTTTTAAATCTTTGGAATACTTTAAATAGTTTACGTTTGCTGTTAATTTTGTCTTTGGATTATTTAAATTTTCTTTTTGATATGCGAAATGTTTATATAGATAATTTATGGTATCATTTACAATTGATGCGGCATCTACTACTGTTGGAATTCCTATGGCTATAACTGGTATTTTTAATATTTCTTTGGATATTTCTTTTCTTTTATTACCTACTCCGCTTCCTGGATTTATTCCGGCATCGGTCATTTGTACTGTCTTATTTACTCTTTCGGCTGATGAGGCGGCTAGGGCGTCTACTACAATTATAAAATCTGGTTTTATCTCTTTAACTACACTTTTTAATAAATCACTTGTTTCTATTCCTGTTTCTCCCATAACTCCTGGGGCAAGTGCGCATACTCTTCTAAAACCTTTTTCTAAATCTCCATATAAATATATGTGATTTGTAACTAGTGTTTTATTTATGACTAATGGCCCAAGTGAATCTGGGGCTACTTTTTCGTTTCCTAAACCTATGACTAGACAGGTGTCTATTTCTTTTATATTGTTTATTTTCATTAAAGTTTTTAACTCTTCTTTGAATATTTGGGTTAATTTTCTTTTGTTTTCTTTATCTGTCGCATCTATAAATTCTATGGTTGTATAATTTCCTTCTTTTTTGTTTATTTTTTTTGCCTGTTCTTCATTTAATGTAATATTTGTTATTTTTATATCATCTACTTGTTTAGTTGGTTTTGTGTTTAATAATTCTACGGCTAGGTCTGTTCTTAATATACTATTTTTTAAATCTACTTCATGACTCATGGTATCACCTCGGTTTTATTGTGGGTTTCTTTTAAAAATTTAATACATAAATTTTAAAAAAATGCTTTGTAAAGTCAAAAATGTGTTGATTTTTATTGGGATATTTGCTAAAATGGTTGTACGTATGGCTTGGAGGTGAGATTATGGCCAACTTAAGGAATGCTAAAAAAAGAGTTTCTGTAAATATTAAAAAAGAAGCAAGAAATAATGAATATTCTGCTAGTGCTAAAACTGCTATTAAAAACGTTGAAAGAGCTATTGCTAAAAAAGATAAAACTCAAGCTGAAGCTAATTTAAAAACGGCTATTAAAAGAATAGATAAGGCTGCTGGAGCTGGAGTAATCGCTAAAAATACTAGTGCTCGTAAAAAATCTAGATTAACAAAGAAAGTAAATGCGATGGAGTAATTTACTTTTTTCTTTTATAAGGGGGTGTTTTAGTGAAAAAAGGTTTTGGGTTTTTATCTACTTTTATAATTTGTTTTATGCTCATTATAGCTTATACTTATAGAGAAAATATTGTCAATTTTGTTATGAGTAATGTCATACAAAATAAAGAAGTTACTTTGCCTAATGAAACTTCTAATTATAATAGTTATGATTTTAATTTTGTACATGAGACTGATAGTTTTCACGTTAAAAGTAAAGCGGATATTCTAAATACTATTTATACTATTTTAAATCATGGTGTTGATGAATTCACTTTTTACTGTGATAAGGATTATACTTCATGCACTGATGATCTTGGTAATATTTCTAATGATCCGGTTTTACTTTCAACTATTAATAATTTTGTATCTCCTTATAATAGTTATGAGAAAATTTATTTTAAAATTTCTTCTTATGGAGAAATAAATATATCTATTGATAAACTATATTCTAATGAGGAAATTAACTCTATTGAGAATAAAATTTCTTCCTTTGAAAAGGAATATATTAAAAGTGGGATGAATACTAAAGATAAAATTAAGGCTTTTCACGATTATTTGATTAATAATAGTGTTTATGATAAAAAAAGAGCGAATGCTATAGAAAGTGGTAATGATAGTAATACTAATAATTCTCATAAGGCTACAGGCCCTTTAATCGATGGTATTGCTTTATGTAGTGGTTATAGTGATGCGATGAAAATATATTTGGATAAACTTGGAATTCCTAATTATAAAATATCTAATTCTAATCATATTTGGAATTTAGTTTATTTAGATGGTCAGTGGCTACATTTGGATTTGACCTGGGATGATCCTGTGACTACTGATGGTTCTAATATTTTACTTCATAAGTTTTTCCTTATTACTACTAGTGAACTTTTTAAATTAGATTCTTCGGGCCATAATTTTAATTCTTTATATTATAAAGAAGCAGAAAACAGTTAAAAATTTCTTAACTGTTTTCTTTTGGTAATATTATTTTTACTTTGGTATACTCCCCTTCTTTTGATTCGTAGGTTAATATTCCATCATGTGCTTTGATTATTTGGTCTGACAATGATACTCCTAGGCCTGTGCCTTTTTGTTTTGTTGTGTAAAAAGGTTCTTTTATTTTATTTAATAACTCTTCATTCATTCCTTTACCGTTATCTATTATTGTAATAATTATGTTATTTTTTTCTAGCTTTTCTTCTACTTTTATTTTACCTTGTTTTTCTTTTGGTATTGCTTCAATACTATTTTTAAATAGATTTATAAAAACTTGCATTAATCTATTATAATCGGCGTTTATGTATATATCATCATCTATAATATCTTTTTCTAATTTTATACCATTTTTTTGGCATAACATTTCGATATTATTTATAACATCTTCTAAAAGTAAATTGATATCGATAATATCTTTGTTTATTTTTACTTGATTCATAGCTAGAAAGTCTTCTAAAAGTATTAGTGTTCTATCTATTTCTTCTTTTAATATTGGGATATATTTTTTTAAATGATCTGGATTATTTTCATCAAACATATCTAAATATCCTTTACACACGGCTATAGGATTTTTTATTTCATGGGTTACTTTGAATAGTGATGTATGTATTTGTTTATTTTGTTTTATTTCTTTTATATTCATATGTAGTTTTAGTATGCTTTCTGTTTTATTTAAAAGTATTATTACAATTACTGATAGGATATATAATATTAATCCTTCTACTGATGTTTCTAATAAATAGTTTATATTATATCTTGAATAATTTATTATTATCATGGTTATAAATGTTTTAATAATGGTAAATATTAAAATAAATTGGTATGGTTTTATTTTATTATATGTTTTTAAATATAATAAATAATAAAATATGTATTCTGCTATTAAAATGAATAAAAAGTTTTGATAAAAACTATAATAATATAAAACTATAACTATGGATGCTGGTAAGATAATTTGTTTTGATTTTTTTATATAAGCTATTAAAAGTGGGATGTTTATAATTAAAAAAGGCAAATTTTCATATAATGGATGTGTATATTTTAATATTAAATATAGTATTGAAAAAATGGTTACTGTTAAAAGTAAATTGTTTTCTTTAGTATTAAATGTCTTTGTATATGCTAGATATAATAAATATATTGATATTGGTAAAGATATTAAAACCATATCTAAAAGTAATGTGTCAAATATTTTCATTTTTATCACCGACATTATTTTACAAAAATTGTTTGTCGATGTTTGTCGAAAAAAGAAACTTTGGGTCAAAAAAAGAAAGAATTTAATCTTTCTATTTACACAATGTACTGCAGGTTTCTACATATTCATATTTATATTGATTATTTGTCTTATCATGTGTTATTCTAACGCAACCTGTCATTTCTTTATCTGTTGTTGGGTCAATGACATCTTTTTCACTGGTTAAATATCCTTCTTCTTTTAGAAAATCTATACTAACATCACAAGTATTTTCTGGTAGTTTTCTAACATTGTCTGTCCCCCATCTATCAGCAGCATCTACTATGACGTTTTTTTGTTCTTCTAATGTGCTTTCACGTGAATTATTAATTGAATCTATAACTATTGGTACTGCAATAGTAGCAAGTATACCTAAAATAACTATTACGGCTAGTAATTCTATAAGTGTAAAACCTTTTCTCATATCTATCACCTATTTTAAATTATACGTCCTTTATATTTGACTGTCAATAATAGATGGTTATATTCTTCATAGACTACCTTTTTTTGACAATGTGTAAAGTATTAAATGAATATAGATTGGTGCTAGTATAGATATTGGGACACAAAATTTTACACACATGATATAATATATATCACTTGTGAAAGGAGTTGT
>CALVRL010000018.1 GCA_944358625.1 uncultured Bacilli bacterium
TTATCTAGCAGTTTTAAATAGTAATTATGTCTTTGATGGAAAGTATGAAGATGAGGAAGCCATTTATGAGAGTGTAGCTGGTGAAGATATAATTTCTTATATCGATGTAACCAGCATTACTAAAAATTTAATGGATAAAGTATATTTAGATAGTCAAAAAATAAATAGATACATTAGTGATTTAAATGCTTCTAGAGTGCCGCTTGGAGAATACTGTGAGTATAAAAAAACAGTTAAGTGTAAATACTGCCTGTGTTGCTTTGATATATTACCAGAAAAACATTCCATATTTTCTTATATGAATAATAATTTTGGATTTAAAAATAATAATATTAAGTATAGCATATATGATTTTATTAATGAAGGTAAAGTTAGTATGCTTGATGTTCCAGATGAATTTTTAAATAGAGAAAAAAATAAAATTCAAAAAGAATGTGTAATTAGTGGAAAACCTTATGTTAATGAGAAAAAGATTAAAGACGGAATCAAACAAATAACATATCCACTTTATCATTTAGATTTTGAAACATTTCCTTGTCCACTTCCTAGATATAAAGGTGAAAGACCTTACAGCCAATCTGTATTTCAATTTTCACTTCATATTGAAAAAAAGCCAGGAGTTTGTGATAAACAAAAAGACCACTATGGTTATTTAGCCCCTGATCATAAAGATCATCGATTAGATTTAGTTAAATATATGTGTGAACTTATTCCTGAAGACAAGATGGTTTTAGTCTATAATGATTCTTTTGAGAAAACTAGATTAAAAGAACTTGCTTATATTTTCCCAGAATATAAAGATAAATTACTTAAAATCAGAAATAACGTATTCGATTTGATGAACATCGTTAAAACTAAATCCAGTTTATACGAGTCATTAGGCTATTCTAAAGAAGAAGCTAAAATGTTCAATTATTATCACCCTGATATGGATGGCTCATTTTCTATTAAAAAAGTTTTACCTTTATTTTCCAATTTAACTTATAAAGGTATGGAAGTAGCAAACGGCGTAGAAGCCATGGTAACATATGCTTCATTTCCCAAACTTTTACCACTAGATTATAAACATAAATATCAAAAGTTAGTAGAGTACTGTATGCAAGATACTTATGCAATGGTAGAAGTATTAAATGGCCTAAAAGATAGTGTTAAATAATGTCAAATTATATCTATTTCGTTGAACTTTATAATAATTTAGTATATAGTTGAATTAAGGAGGGGTAGTTATGATTTATCCATCAATTGATGCATTACTTCAAAAAATCGATTCAAAATATCTCCTTGTTAATATTGCTTCTAAAAGAGCTAAAGAAATGGATGAAAACGGTTATTTTCAAATGAAAGAAAATGAATATAAATCTGCTAAAAGTTTAGGAAGAGCTTTAGAAGAAATTAACAATGGACTAATTCATGAAAAAAAATAAACTGGATAATTCCAGTTTTTATGGTTTAAATAGGAATTTTAGTTGATTTTTATATTAAATTATGATAAATTATTAGAAGTCGGAGGGATACTATGAAAATACTTTTAATTATCGTATCTATTTTATTAATTGCAATAGTTCTTTTACAAAGTGGTAAAGCAGTAAGCCCAGATAGTAATATTATGGGTGGTAATGATGAACTTTTTGCTAATAGAAAAGAAAGAGGCGGAGAGTTATTTATTACTAGACTAACAGCTTTACTTGGAGTAGTTTTCTTTGCTATATGTATTATTATGAATTTTATATAAAATAGGTAAATAATATGTAAACTATAATTAATTTAAGAATAAAAATAACAGAACTTATGATAAAAATGATTACAGTTCTGTTATTTTTTCTTTAATTTTGTTATAATTAAATATAAGGTGGTAACTATGAACATATATAGTATGACCCTAAAAGATTTAGAAACTTATTTTATAAATATAGGTGAGAAGAAATTTAAAGCTATTCAAGTATACGACTGGCTTTATAAAAAAAGGGTTAAATCTTTTGATGAGATGACTAATGTAAAAAAAACAGTCATAGATAAATTAAAAGAAGATTATAAAATTAATAAACTCAAAATATTAAAGGTTCAAAACGGTAAAGATGTTCATAAATATTTATTTGAACTTCATGACGGAAATAAAATCGAAGCTGTTTTAATGAATCATGATTACGGTAATAGTTTATGCATTTCCACAGAAGTAGGATGTAACATGGGATGCGCTTTTTGTGAAAGCGGCCGTTTAAAAAAAATCAGAGGTTTAGATGTTTATGAGATGGTACTTCAAGTTTTAGAAGTAGAAGAAAACATTAATGTAAGAGTTTCCCATGTAGTATTAATGGGTATTGGCGAACCTTTTGATAATTATGATAATGTAATGAAATTTATAAATATAATTAATAGTGATTATGGTATGGCTATAGGTTCTAGACATATTACAGTCTCAACTTGTGGTATTGTACCAAAAATAAAAGAATTTACTAAAGAAAAATTAGGAGTTAATTTAGCCATTAGTTTGCACGCACCTAATGATGAAATTAGAAATAAGATAATGAAAATAAATAAAGTATATCCTTTAAAAGAAATAATGAGTGCAGTTAAAGATTATATCAAAGAAACAAATAGAAAAGTTACTTTCGAATATATTATGTTAAAAGACATCAACGATAGTAAAAATTGCGCCCTAGAACTCGCACACCTACTTAAAGGAATACTTGCATATGTAAATTTAATTCCTTATAATGAAACTAGTCATATAGAATTTAAAAAAACAGACAAAAATAAAATAATGGAATTTTATGATATTTTAAAGAAAAACAAAATAAATGTAACAGTGCGCAAAGAATTTGGAAGTGAAGTATCAGCCGCTTGCGGTCAATTACGTTCAAATTACGAGGAGGGAAATAGATGAAATTTGCATATTTAACAGATCCTGGTCAAGTTAGAGATCACAATGAAGATAGTGTTACAATAATTAAAAACGAAAGTGGAGAAGTATTAATGGCAGTTGCCGATGGTATGGGTGGTCATAAAGGAGGAGAAATAGCTTCTTCTATTGCAATAACTCATATTGGAAAAAGATTTGCCGATACATCTAGCGTTGGAAATAAAGAAGATGCAATTAATTTTTTAAAAGAAATAGTCAGCGAAGCAAACATGCAACTATATAAATATGTAACCGATAATCCAGAAAGTACAGGTATGGGAACAACCATTGTAATTGCACTATTAACCAAAGATTTCTTACTATTTGGAAACATCGGAGATTCTTCAGGTTTTGTAATTAAAGATAAAAAAATATACAAAATAACAAATGATCATACTTTAGTTAATTTACTTGTTAAATCAGGTGAAATAACCGAAGAAGAAGCCAAAGATCATCCTAGAAAAAATGTTTTAATGAGAGCTTTAGGAGCAAACATATCAGTAGAAATGGATGTATTTGATGTTGAAAGAGATGTAAGCGGCATACTTTTATGTAGTGACGGACTTACTAACATGCTAGACAATGAACAAATTGAAAATGTTTTAAATAGTGAAATAGATATTGATGCAAAAGTTCAAAAATTAATCAATAAAGCTAATAACAGAGGCGGTACTGATAATATATCAGTCGCATATTTACAAAAGGAGGAAAATGAATGATAAATAGGGGACAATTAATCAATGATCGTTATGAAATTATCAGATCGATTGGTGAAGGTGGAATGGCTAATGTTTATTTAGCACTAGATACAATTTTAGATAGAAAAGTAGCCGTTAAAATATTAAGAGGTGATTTAGCCGAAGACGAAAAGTTTGTTAGACGTTTTCAAAGAGAAGCCATATCAGCAAGTAGTTTAAACGATCCAAACATAGTTGAAGTTTACGATGTTGGTGAAGATGATGGAAAATATTTTATCGTTATGGAATATGTACAAGGATTAACCTTAAAACAGTTAATTAAAAAAAGAGGTAGCCTTACTTTACCAGAAGTTCAAGATATTATGCTTCAGCTTACAAGCGCAGTCGCACACGCTCATGAAAGTTATATTATTCATAGAGACATAAAACCACAAAACGTCATTATTTTAGAAGATGGTAGGGTTAAAATAATGGATTTTGGTATAGCAGTTGCCTTAAATGCCGGTCAATTTACACAAACCAATAGTGTTATGGGAACAGTTTATTATATCCCTCCAGAACAAGCTAATGGTGGTGCAGCTACTATCAAAAGTGATATTTATTCTTTAGGTATTTTGATGTATGAATTAGTTACAGGTCATGTTCCTTTTAAAGGCGATAATCCAGTAGAAGTAGCAATTAAACACATGAACGAACCTATTCCAAGTATTTGTGAATATGATCCTGAAATGCCACAGTCTATCGAAAACATAATATTAAAAGCATCCGCTAAAAATCCTAAAAATAGATATGATTCAGCATACGATATGCATGAAGATTTAAAAACAGCTTTAGATAAAGATAGATTCAATGAACCCAAAGTAGTCTATAGATATCCAGAAAAAAACTTTGAAGATGATGAAATAGATATTCCAAGAGCCGGTAGAGTAGCTAGGAATAAAGAAACAGAAGAAAACAAAAAAGATAAAAGAATAAACAAAGTTTTAATTATCCTAGGTTCTATAGTTAGTGTACTTGTACTAGCCCTATTATTTGTCTTTATAATATGGCCTAATATTTCATCAGGCACAGACGTAGAAATTCCTGATGTTCAAGGCATGACCGTTAAACAAGCCAGAACAACTTTAGAAAAAGAAGGATTAGAAGTTAAAGATAAAGCAAAAGAAAAAGCCGATGATGAAGTAGACGAAGGAGACGTTATTGGAACAGATCCAGAAATTGGCGAAAGCGTTAAAGAAGGAACAAAAGTTACTTTAATCGTATCAACCGGAACTGAAAAAATAAAAATAGAAGATTACACAGGTAGAGATTTTGACGAAGTTAAAGAAGAGTTAGAAGAAGCTGGAATTACAGTTAACAAAGAAGAAGAAGCAGTTACTAAAGATAGTGGTTACAAAGAAAATGAAATAGTAAAGCAAGATAAAGAAGCAGGAGAAGAATTAGGTGAAGGAGATACCATTACACTATACGTTCCAAGTTTTTATATAACATACCCAGATTTTACAGATGGAACTTATACAAAAGACGATGTTCAAAAATTCTGTGACGAAAATGGACTTACTTTAAATGTCACTGAAGTAGAAGATTCTACGAAAGAAAATGGAACTATTACTTATCAAAATATGGCTAAAGATAGTAGAGTTACCGAAGGAGCAAATTTAAGAATCAAAGTCGTTAAAAATCCAGAAAAAGCACCAAATTTTGAAGAATCTACAGAACCAAAAGATACTGGAGATATGTAATGGAAGGCAAAATAATTAAACAAATTAGTAATGATTATACCATATTAAGTGATAAATTATATATTTGTAAGGCCAGAGGTAAATTTAGAAACCTAGGCCTTACACCATTAGTTGGCGATGAAGTTATATTCGATGAAAAAGATAATTATATTTTAGATATTTTACCAAGAAAGAATGAACTTATAAGACCATCTATTGCTAATATAGATATGTGTATAATTATTACCAGTTTAAAAAAACCAGATTTTTCCTCTAATTTATTAGATAAATTTTTGGTAATATGCGAGTATAATAGAGTTAAACCAATTATTATATTTACAAAATACGATTTATTAAATAATGAAGAAAAAACAAATTTTGAAAATATTAAAAATTATTATAAAAAAATAGGATATGAAATTTATATCAACACCGATATAGATAATATTAAAAAAATATTTAAAGATAAAGTTAGCGTATTTACAGGTCAAAGTGGTGCAGGTAAATCTACTTTATTAAATAAACTAGATCCAAACTTAAATTTAAAAACAGCTGAAATTTCTCTCGCACTCAATAGAGGAAAACACACCACTAGACATACAGAATTACTAAATTTATGTGATGGATTAGTCGCAGATACTCCTGGGTTTTCAGCTTTAGATTTTATAGGAATGAGTAAAGAAGATATTAGAGATAACTTTATAGAATTTAATTTATATAGAGACAAATGTAAGTTTAGAGATTGTTATCACATTCACGAGAAAGAATGTAAAGTTAAAGAAAAAGTTAATGACGGAACTATTTTAAAAAGCAGATACGAAAATTATATAAATTTTATTAAATGAGGTGATAAAAATGGTTAAATTATCTGGTTCATTTTTGAAAATACAAAAAGAAGAAAATAAGATAAAAAAACTAGATGAAGTTTTTGATTATGTACATTACGATATATGTGATGGAAAGTTTACAGAAAGAGCTACTTTAGATATAAATGAAATGATTTTAAAATTAAAAGACATAAAAAAACCACTTGACGTGCACCTAATGGTTTTAGATTTAAAAAAATACATCGATATAGTTTCTATACTAAAACCAAAGTTTATTACATTTCATATAGAAAGTGTAGATAATCCTTTAGATATTATAGACTATATTAAAAGCAAAAACATAAAAGTAGGACTCGCACTTAATCCAGAAACTGATTTTAATAGCATTTTACCTTATTTAGATAAAATAGATTTAGTATTAGTCATGAGTGTTAAAGCAGGAGCTGGAGGACAAAAATTTATTAATATTACTGATAAATTGAATAAAGTTATAAATTATAGAAATGAAAATAATTTATCTTATTTAATAGAAGTTGACGGAGGGATCAACGATAATACCATTAGTTATGTTAAAAACGCAGATATTATCGTTGTAGGATCTTTCGTAACCAACTCTGATAATTATCAAAGTCAAATTTTAAAACTAAAAAAAGCCTTAAGAAACGGCTTTACATTAGCTGAATTACTTGGAGTTATTGTTGTTTTAAGTATTTTAGGTTTAGTAGCTTTTATCTCTATCGATAATAGTATTAAAAAAAGCAGATATAATTCTTGTCTAGTTCAAGAAGAAAACTTAATCGAAGGAGCTAAAATGGTTTTAACCGAATATCCCGAGTTAATTCCAGATTCTGGAAATACTACTATTAATATTCCAGTTAGTGTTTTAGAAAATGGTGGAACAGTTAACTCTATTAATATAGATAGTGGCTATATTGATGACGATTTAGTTAATCCTATGACCGATCAGCCATATAGCAGTGGAGTTTCTGTTAAAGTCACTATTAATGGTAAAAAACAATCTTTCGATGTTATTTATTCTAATAATGATGAGTCTTGTCATAGATAGGAGAGAATTATGGAAAAAATAGTTTGTGATGGAAATGAAGCGTGTTCACGCGCTTCTTATTTATTTACAGAAGTAGCTGGAATCTATCCAATAACCCCATCTAGTCCAATGCCAGAATTGATCGATAAATGGGCTGCTTTAGGTAAAAAAAACATATTTAATGAGGTACCTAAAGTTATAGAGATGCAAAGTGAAGCAGGAGCAATTGGATTAGTTCATGGAGCTTTACAAACAGGAACATTAGCCTCTACTTATACAGCTAGTCAAGGTTTACTTTTAATGCTTCCAAATATGTATAAAATTGCAGGAGAATGTTTTCCTTTTGTCATGCATGTTGCCGCTAGAACCATTGCTACACACGCTTTAAGTATATTTGGCGATCATCAAGATATTTATAGTGCCAGAGATACAGGATTTTGTATGTTATCATCATCTTCAGTTCAAGATGCTTATTTTTTAGCGCTAGTAAGTCATTTATCTAGTATTGCCTCATCTTTACCATTTATGCATTTCTTTGACGGTTTTAGAACAAGCCATGAGTTAAATAAAATAGATATTTTAAAAGAAGAAGATATTAAAAAAATAATACCATATAATAAGTTATATGAATTTAGAAACAGAGCTTTAAATCCTTTAAAACCAATTACAAGAGGTACTAATCAAAACGGTGATATATATTTTCAAGAAGTAGAATCTAGAAATTTATTTTATGATAAAGCCATTAACGAAGTAGTTTATTATATGGACAGAATCAATGAATTAGCAAACACCAACTACAAGCCATTTAATTATTATGGAAGTAAAAATCCTAAAAAAGTTATAATTGCCATGGGTTCTATATGTGAAACCATTAAAGAGACTATAGATTATTTAAAAGAAGATATCGGTTTAATCACCGTACATTTATATAGACCATTCAGTGTAAAACATTTATTAAAAGTTTTACCTAAAAGTGTAAATAAAATTGCCGTTTTAGATAGATCTAAAGAAGCAGGAAGTATAGGTGAACCTTTATATTTAGATATAAATAGTAGTTTAAAAGATAAAAACATCTATATTTCACACGGTAGATATGGTTTATCCAGCAAAGATGTAACACCAGGAATGATCAAAGCTATTTATGATATGCTTGATAATCCAATAGATGAATTTACCATTGGTATTAAAGATGATGTTACCAATTTATCTTTAGAATATAAAAATATTAAAGTAAACGATAGTAAAGAAATACTTATTTATGGTTATGGAAGTGACGGAATGGTAAGTGCTTCTAAATCCTTACTTAATATAGTTGGAGAAAATAAATATATTCAAGGATATTTCGAATATGATTCTAAAAAATCAGGAGGCGTAACCGTCAGTCATTTAAGGCTTTCAAATAATCCAATTAGAAGTAGTTATTTTGTTTATCACCCAGAACTTATAGTTATATCTAAAGATACATATTTATCTACATTTGACGCCATTAGTTCGATAAATAAAAATGGCAAAATTCTCATAAATTCATCTTTAAAAGATGAAGAATTATTAGATTTATTAAACCCATATAAAAGATTTTTAAAAGAAAAAAACATAACAATATATAAAATAGACGCAAGTAAAATAGCAAAAAAACACAATTTAGGAATGAAGATAAGTATGATTATGGAAAAAGCCATATTTGAACTTATAGATATTGTTCCTTTAGAATATGCCACTAGCAAATTAAAAGAATATGTAAATAAAAAATTTGGCATTAAAAGTAAAGAAATCGCTTTAAATAATATTAATGCTTTAGATGACATTAGTTTAAGTAAGATTACTTTAGACGACATGGAAGAAGATATTAATTTTTCTTATAGTAACATATATGAAGCAATTAGCCATAGAAAAGGAAACGACCTACCCGTATCAGCATTCAAAGGTTATGAAGATGGTTCATTTGAACATAAAGAACCAAATATGCAAAACATTGCAGATTTTGTTCCTAAATGGATTAATGATAACTGTATAGAATGTAGTATGTGTTCATTAGTCTGTCCACATGGCGTTATTAGACCATTTTTATTAGATAAAGAAGAGTATGATAAAGCACCAAATTTTATCAAAGAAAAATGCAAACCAGCCATAGGTGCACCAAATCATTATTATATTATTGGTATATCTAGTAAAAACTGTACAGGCTGCGGCGTATGTATTAATACTTGTCCAGGCTTAAGAGGTAACAAAGCTTTAGCCTTTGAAAAAATAAAAGATAGTAATAATGATAAAGTATTTGATTATTTAGTAAGTAATATCAAAGAAAAAAACATTTTTAAAAGAGAGACAATTAAAGGTAGTCAACTTATTAAACCAAAATTTTCATTTCATGGCGCATGTGCTGGATGCGGAGAGACCGCTTATATTAAATTATTAACTCAACTTACAGATGGTTTAGTTATAGCCAATGCAACAGGCTGTTCATCTATCTATGGAGGAGAATTACCTAATTTACCTTATAGTGTTCCTTGGGCTAACAGTTTATTTGAAGATAATGCCGAATTTGGTTTTGGTATGCTTATGGGATATGAAACAGGTAAAGAAAAAGTATATAATTATATGAAAAATAATAGAAATCCATTATTTGATAAATGGCTTGAAAATTCTAATGATTATAAAATCACTAAAGAAGTTTATGATAATATAGATTATGATAAACATCCTAAATTAAAAGAATTAAAAAATTATATAATAGCTAAAAACGTTTGGGCAATTGGTGGTGACGGATGGGCTTATGATATTGGTTTTGGTGGAATAGATCATGTGCTTTCATCAGGAGCAAATATAAATATATTAGTTTTAAATACCGAAGTTTATTCCAACACTGGAGGCCAAGCTTCTAAAGCAACCCCAGAAGGTATGGTTGCTCAGTTTGCTTTTTCTGGTAAAAAAACATATAAAAAAGATTTAGCTAAAATAGCAATGGCCTATCCTAATACTTATGTTGCCCAAGTATCTTTAGGAGCTAATATGATGCAGACAGTTAAAGCATTTTCTGAAGCGATTAAACATGAAGGACCATCTATCGTAATAGCATACTGTCCATGTATTTCTCATGGTAATAAAAAAGGGATGGAATGTTCAGTAGAAGAAGAAGCACTCGCAACCAAATGCGGTTATTTTCCAATATTTAGATATGACGGCGAAACATTTAATTTAGATAGTCCTAATCCTAATTTCGATTTATATGATGAATTTTTAAATAATCAAACAAGATATACTATGTTAAAAACAGTTAATCCTGATAAAGCAAATGAATTACTTAAATTAAATAAAGAAGAAGCAATAAAAAGATTTAATTTTTATAAGAGTTTAGTCAAATAATGTAAAACAAGTGAATTTTAAATATATCACTTGTTTTTCTATTTATGTTAATAATCGTAAAAAAACGTTAAATTTATCTGTTTACTTTAGTTTTTAAATGAAAAATGATATAATTGTTATGGAATAATGGAGAGGATAATATGGCTAAAAGAAAATCCAGAAAACAAAAAAAAGAAAGTCCATCTTATAGTATAGAATTAAAAGGAATAATTCTAATTTTAATTATGATAATAGGGTGTTGCCCATTTGGAGTAACCGCAGATATTATCAAAGGTTTCGCCGGTTTTATTGCCGGTGGCTGGTATATTATTCCTTTAATAGGAGTAGGTGCTGCTGGAATATATATGATGGTAAAAAGAGAAAAACCAGATTTTTTAACATCTAGACTAGTGGGATTATATGTGTTAATTTTAGGAATTTTAATTTTATCACATACAGAATATATAAAACAGTTAGGTAACCAAAATATATCCGCATGGGAAATAATAACTGCTACCATTGATAATTTAATGCAGTTTGTAAATCATGCAGCAGACATACAAGGCGGTGGAATGTTAGGTGCTATATTTTCAGTAATAGGAGTTAAACTACTTACTTTAGATGGCACTAGAGTTGTATGTTTGGCTCTAATCATATGTGGATTAATAATGTTTACTGGTATATCTATATATGATATGGTATGTTATTTTAAAGATAAAATGAAAGATGCTAAAGAAAGAAAAATTAATAAAAAGGCTGAAAAAGCAGCAAAAGAAGCAGATTCAGAATACGAAAACGAAGACAATAAAGTTGTTATTTCATCTATCGACGAACTTCCTAAAGAACCTATAAAAGAAGAAGTAAAAGAAACAAAAGAAGTTCATATTGATACAAAAGGATATAATAAACCACCAATGGGATTACTTTTAAAACCTAAAATAAAAAAAGAAGCAATTAAAGCTAATCAAGATTCAATTAAAACAAACGTCACAGAATTAGAAAAAGTTATTAAAGATTTTGGAGTCGAAGGAAAAGTAGTTGCAGCTAATATTGGACCTTCAGTAACACAATATGAATTAGAAATAAAATCAGGCACAAGACTTTCTAAAATAACAGCTTTAAACAAAGAGATAGCCCTAGAATTAGGAGCTAAAGATGTTCGTATACAGGCACCTATTCCAGGTAAAAAAACAGTTGGAATAGAACTTCCTAACAAATCAATTATGCCAGTAGCAGTAAGAGAAATATTAGAAGCTGTTCCTAAAACAAAAGAAAACTCAAAATTACTAGTAGCATTAGGAAAAAGCATTATGGGTAATCCCATATGGTGTGAAATAGATAAAACGCCTCATCTATTAGTTGCAGGATCTACCGGTAGTGGTAAATCAGTATGTATTAATAGTATGATTACTTCACTTTTAATGAGAACAAAACCAGATGAAGTAAAATTAGTATTAGTGGATCCTAAAAAAGTTGAGCTTTCGATGTATAATGGAGTGCCACATTTATTAACTCCTGTTGTAACAGATCCCAAAAAAGCTAATATCGTCTTACAAAAAATAGTCAAAATTATGGAAGATCGATATGATTTATTCGAAGAAAGTAAAACTAAAAATATAGCTGGTTATAATGCCTACGTCGATAAGAAAAATGAAAGCTTACCAGAAAATGAAAAAATAAATAGACTTCCTTATATAGTCGTTATAATAGACGAACTTGCCGATTTGATGTTAGTAGCAGCTAAAGAAGTAGAAGATTCTATTATGAGAATTACTCAAATGGCCAGAGCTGCAGGAATTCATTTGATAGTTGCAACTCAAAGACCTAGTACAGATGTTATTACAGGTGTTGTCAAAGCCAATATTCCATCACGTATTTCATTTGCTGTATCATCAAGCATTGATTCTAGAACAATATTAGATATGAGTGGCGCAGAAAAACTACTCGGTAAAGGTGACATGTTATTTTTACCACAAGGAGAAAGCATTCCAACTCGTGTTCAAGGTACATTTGTAAGTGATGATGAAATAAAAGCCGTAGTTGATTATACTATTTCCCAGCAAAAAGCCTCTTATGATAATACATTAACAGTAGCTGATGAAGATAGAGGAGCTACGACAATGACAGAAAGTGATGACTACGAAGAGCCTTTATATAATGAGATTAGAGAATTTGTTATTACTCAAGGAAAAGCATCTGCCTCTTTACTTCAAAGAAGATTTAGGCTTGGATATAATAGAGCAGCTAGATGTATTGATTTATTAGAAGAAAGAGGAATAGTTGGTCCATCTAATGGAGCTAAACCAAGAGAAGTATTAGTTAAGTTAGAAAAGAAAGATGAATAGTCTTTCTTTTTAAAATTTTCTTTTAAATGTGTAACTTGTGTGATAAAATGAATGTAGGTGGTGAAAGTATGAAAAAATTTTTACTATTAATATTTTTCTTATTTATTTCTTTAATAAGTGTTAACCAGGTTAAAGCAGGAGTATTAGAAGATCCTTATTCTACATTTGCAACCTTTCAAATTGCTTGGCACGATGATGGTGATAAATTAGGTTTTAGACCCGACGAAGTTACATTAAAATATGAGGATTTAGTTAATATAAAACATTCTTATGAAATTACTTTTACAAAAGAAAATGTTGAGGTTATAAAAGTCAACGATGAAATTACCATTTGGTCAAGAAGAGTACCAGTATATAAAGATCCTCAAGATGGAATGAGAATAAGATATACTGAAAATTTTAGATCTAATCGCTATTCATATCCATTGGGTAGTAGTGATGTTATGACTTTAGAAGATAAAACTTTAACTACAGATTTTTATATTTTACCTTATAAAATAATAACTTATACTGAACACTGGGATGATGGAGGTGCAAGAGATTATGAAAGATATTCTGAATTAGAAATGACTGCCAATGAGAAAAAAGGAAAATTTTATCATCTTAACTGTATGAAAGGTGAATACATAGATTCAAATACTTGTCAACAAGAATTTTATATTGACGATGCTTATCAATATGATGAAAACGGTAATCCTATGCTTGATAAGCCATATACTTTTAATTATAAAATGTCATCTGTTATAAATGATTTTGATTACGATATTAAGGTTGATGATGAAGGAAATGTAGATGTTTATATTTCACATGAACCATATAAAATAGAAGATTCTAAAGTTACGGTAAATTGGAATGGAAATTCTTTAGATAGTATCAATTTAAAATTATATAATCATGATGTTTTAGAACAAACCATTAAAATTACTAAAGAAGACGACTGGTCTAAAGTTATTACAAACTTATATAAAAATTATAAGCACGGAAAAGCCAGTAATTATATTTTAAAAATGGATAATATTGATAATTACGAATATGAAATCACTGGTAATATCAAAGATGGTTTTAATGTAAACATTACGTATATAGAAAAAGAAACAAATAATGATGAAAATAATAATGAAGATAATAATGAAAACTATAATGAAAATAACAATAAAAACGGAAGTAATGAAAAGCATATTATAAAAGACACCAATAACCCAAAGACAAACGATAATATTATATGTTTTATTTTAATATTTATAATTTCACTAATTGGAATTTTAATAAGTAAATATAAAATAAGAAGATATAGTGAATAAAATACGTTTAAAAAGGCGTATTTTTTCTTTTTATGACTTGTTTTGACGAATGTATATTTTTATTTTTTTAAAAGTGTTAAAGTATGAATGGTGATGATATGTTAGAGATAGATATGTGTTCAAAAAACGGGATTTTATTTGTGAGACTTTTCGGATATTTAACTAAAAATACAAAGAAAAAATTCAATAATGATGTTTTAAAACCACTAGTTAAAATAGGTATTAAAAATGTTGTTTTTAATTTAGACAACCTATCTTCTATAGATGATAGTGGCTATAAAATTTTAGTTAAATGTTATAGGTTATGTATTAAAAATGAAGGAATGGTATTGATATGTTTAAATAAAAATAAATTTAATCATGATTTTTCATTTGCTAAAATAATAAAAGATGAACTAGCCGCACTAAATATTAATATATAGGAGGATATATGAAACCGATTGGTGAAATCATTTTAGAAAATAGTAATTTAATTTATAGTATAGCTAGTAAATTTAAAGGAGATATTGATGATCTATTTCAAGCAGGATGTATTGGAATGATAGAAGCATATAGAAAATTTGATGAGAAAAGAAATGTCAAATTTACTACATTTGCTTATCCTTATATATTAGGTAGAATATCCGAATTTGCTAGAGAAAACCATACAATTAAAATTAGTAAAGACATGGTAAGAGCTAAAAAGAAAATAGAAAAAGCAAAAGATTATTTAACCCAAGAACTTTTAAGAAATCCAACAAATGAAGAGTTAAGTCATTATTTAAATATACCACTAGAGACTTTAGAAATGCTTGTAAATTATAAAGGAGATATTCCAAGTTTAGATGATTTCTATTATGAAGATTTATCACTTTACGATGTAATATCCAAAGAAGATATAGATTACGATACTTTAATATATTTAAAAAGTGAAATAGAAAACCTAGAAGAACCAGAAAGAACAATTATGTATCAAAGATATTTTTTAGATAAAACTCAAAGTGAAATAGCCAATAATTTAGGTTTAAGTCAAGTTGACATTTCTAGAAGAGAAAATAAAGTTTTAGTTAAATTTAGAAAAACCTTTAATTGACATTTATTATTTAACTAGTTTATAATTAATAATAGGTGATAGATATGAAAAAAGGTTTTACACTTATTGAACTTTTAGGAGTTATTGTTATATTAGGTTTAATTGCTATGATAGCCATTCCAACAATTAATACAGCTTTAAATTCATCTCGTGATAGAGCCTATGATGAACAAATAAATACAATTGAAGATGTTGCTAAAACATATATGTCTAAAAACTCATTAAAGTTACCAGATCAAACAGAGGGAAATAATTGTTGTCTCAGCGTTGATACATTAAAAAAAGCAGGTTTATTGAAAGCAGATGATATAGAAAACCCAAAATATAAAAAAGGCAGCACCAATTCTGAAGAAAATTTTGAAAACTTTAATGGTTCAGTTATCATTACCTTTACTAATAATAGATATAAGTATGAGTATAAAAATTCTACATGTACGAATGCGTGCTAGTAGAATTTTTTTGTATAAGAAAAATAAAAATGTTTCATAATAACTTTAGGAGGAACAGTTATGAAACAAAGTTATCAAGATATTGTAAAAGAAAATAGCCCTAAAGAAAATGTATTTATGAACGCTGTAATAGCATTTATAACAGGCGGTATTATGGGAATAATAGGGCAGTTTTTAATTGATTTTTACTCTTCAATTTTAGAGGTTTCTACCAAAGAAGCTACAGTATGCATGTTAGTAACATTAATATTTTTAACTTGCTTATTTACATCTTTAGGTTTCTTTGATAAGTTTGTAAACTTTTGCAAATGCGGACTTATAATACCAATTACCGGTTTTGCTCATGCTACCATGAGTGCAGCTTTAGAATATAGAAAAGAAGGTTTAGTTACAGGAATTGGTATGAATATGCTTAAATTATCAGGTGCAGTTATTATTTTTGGTGTTGTAAGTAGTTTTATCTTTAGTTTAATTAGAATGGTGGTGGGACTTTTATGACATTTAAATTTAAAGACGCCTATATAAATGAAACATCTACTGTAACAGGGCCTTATGAAGCAAAAGGACCATTCGGTAAATATTTTGATTTATGTCATAAAGATTTATATTTTGGTGAAAAAAACTGGGAAGAAGCCGAAGTAAAATTAATTAATGAATCTTTAGATATATTAATTAGAAAAAGTAATTTAGATTTAAATGATGTAGATACATTTATAGGGGGCGATTT
>CALVRL010000019.1 GCA_944358625.1 uncultured Bacilli bacterium
GGTACTTCTTCATAGTGATCAAACTTCATTGAGAAGTTACCTCTACCTTGTGTATTAGAACGTAAACTTGTTACATACCCAAACATTTCTGAAAGTGGTACCATTGCATCGATACTTAATGCATTACCTCTAGATCTTTGACCCATTGGTCTACCACGTCTAGCTGTAATATCTCCCATAACTGTTCCTAAAAATTCATCTGGAACTGTTACTTCAACGCTCATAATTGGTTCTAATATAACAGGGTTACATTTATTTTTAGCTTCTTTTAAAGCTAGTGATGCAGCAACTTTAAATGCCATTTCTGATGAGTCAACATCGTGATATGAACCATCATGTAAAGTAGCTTTTACATCGATAACTGGATATCCTGCTAGTATACCAGATTCCATAGCTTCTTGAAGCCCTTTATCTACTACTGGAATGTATTCTCTAGGAACTACACCTCCAACAATAGCATCAACAAATTCATATCCTTTACCAGGATTTGGTTCAAACTCAACCCAAACATGTCCATATTGTCCACGTCCACCTGATTGTTTGATGTATTTTCCTTCACAGTCACCTTTTTGTTTAATTGTCTCTCTATAGGCAACTTGTGGGTTACCTACATTAGCTTCAACGCCAAATTCTCTTTTCATTCTGTCAATTATGATATCTAGATGTAATTCTCCAACACCTGCTATAATTGTTTGTCCAGTTTCATGGTCAGTAGTTGCTCTAAATGTTGGATCTTCTTCAGATAATTTTTGTAAAGCTAAAGCCATTTTATCTTGGTCGTCTTTAGATTTTGGTTCAACTGCAAGTTCAATAACTGGTTCTGGGAATTCCATAGGCGCTAGTATACAGGCATGTTTTTCATCACATAAAGTATCACCAGTAGTTGTGTTTTTAAGTCCAACAACTGCAGCAATATCACCGGTATAAATGTCAGTGATTTCTTGTCTATGATTAGCGTGCATCTGTAAGATACGTCCTACTCTTTCCTTTTTATCTTTATTTGAATTTAATACATATGAACCATTAGATAAATGACCAGAATATACTCTGACAAATGTTAGACGTCCAACGAATGGATCTGTCATAACTTTGAATGCTAAAGCTGAGAATGGTTCTTTATCATCAGGAAGTCTTTTAATTGGGTTACCATTCATATCAACACCTTCGATAGCTTCTACATCAGTAGGTGCTGGTAAGTAATCAACAACCGCATCAAGTAATAACTTAATACCTTTGTTTCCTAAAGCAGTACCGCACATTACTGGGAAGAATTTAACAGCTAATGTACCTTTTCTAATAGCTCTTTTAATTTCTTCTACACTAACTTCTTCACCTTCTAGATATTTTGTCATTAAATCATCGTCAAATTCAGCTACTGCTTCGATTAATTCATTACGTTTTTCTTCTACTATATCTACTAAGTCAGCTGGAATATCGATAACTTCAGCATTTTCTTCTGGTTTTCCGTCGTATTTATAAGCGGTTTTAGTTACTAAATCAATAACACCATTAAAGTCGCTTTCAGCGCCTATTGGCCATTCTATTGGTTTGGCATTAACACCTAAACGCTCTTCAATACTTTTTAAACTAAATTCAAAATCTGCTCCCATTTTATCCATTTTGTTGGCAAAAATCATTCTAGGAACATTATATTCAGTTGCTTGTCTCCAAACTGTTTCAGTTTGTGGTTCAACACCTGCTTGGGCGTCAATTAAAGCAACTGCACCATCTAGTACACGTAAACTTCTTTGAACTTCAACAGTAAAGTCAACGTGTCCTGGAGTGTCGATAATATTTAATCTATAGCCATTCCAATATGCAGTTGTTGCAGCTGATGTAATAGTAATACCACGTTCTTGTTCTTGTTCCATCCAGTCCATTTGTGATTCACCATCGTGTGTTTCACCGATTTTATGAATCTTATGTGTATGGAATAAAATTCTTTCAGTACATGTAGTTTTACCTGCATCTATGTGGGCCATGATTCCAATATTACGAGTTTTTTCTAAACTATATTCACGAGCCATATTTTATTTCCTTTCTTATTACCATCTATAATGAGCAAATGCTTTATTAGCTTCTGCCATTCTATGAGTTTCCTCACGTTTTTTAACTGCTGCTCCTACACCGTTAGAAGCATCAATTATTTCGTTAGCTAGATTTTCAGCCATAGAGTGTCCGCCTCTTAATCTAGCATAGTTAACAAGCCATCTTAAACCTAATGCTTGAGCTCTATCAGGCCTAACTTCAATAGGTACTGGATAATTTGCTCCACCTACTCTTCTTGTTTTAACTTCTAAAGCTGGTTTGATATTTTCTAAAGCTTTGTTAAATACTTCTACAGCGTCTTCGCCAGTTTTTTCTTTAACCATATCAAACGCATCATAAAGAATTGTTTGTGCAGTTCCTTTTTTACCATCTAACATTATTTGATTTATTAATTTTGTAACAACTTTAGATTTGTAAATTGGATCTGGTAAAACATCTCTTTTAACAGCTCTTCTTTTACGCATAATAATCCTCCTTCCAATTTAATTATTTACTTTTTGGTTTTTTAGCACCGTATTTAGAACGGCCTTGTCTTCTTGCATCGACTCCGGCAGTATCCATAGTACCACGAATAATATGATAACGAACACCGATTAAGTCTTTAACTCTTCCGCCACGTACAAGTACAACACTGTGTTCTTGTAAGTTATGTCCTTCTCCTGGAATATAAGTATCTACTTCTCTTCCGTTTGAAAGTCTAACACGCGCATATTTTCTTAAAGCTGAGTTTGGTTTCTTTGGTGTTTTAGTTCCAACACGAGTACATACACCACGTTTTTGTGGAGAATTACTTACTGTCTCTTTTTTATCTTTACTGTTGTATCCAATGTTTAAAACAGGTGATTTACTTTTTCTAGTTTTAGAACCTCTTCTTTTTCTAACAAGTTGATTTATTGTTGGCATAATTTAACCTCCTTTCATTACACATACCCAGGTGTTTCATTTTTATTCTTAATTAAAGATTTACTAAAAAGTAAATCTAAAATTAAAACGCATAAATAATATATCATTTCATTATATGAATGTCAATAATTTTCTTTCATTTTTTTTGGTAAAAACAACCATTATTTATTTTAAAAATTAATTTTAAATCACGTTTTTCATAGATAAGAAAAAATATTCTAAAAAATTTAAGAATATTTTTCATTATTTAATCATTTTTCTTTCTCCACTGCATCTATTTTACTAATAGCTTCATTTACTGTATTCATATCAGGTTCCATAACATATAATCTTTGATTTGGATAAGTATAAGTAAATTCATTCTTACCGGTTCCATTTACACTTATGGATTCAAAAGTCCAAGTTGGCATTTTATCTAATTGCATATTAACTAAATTATATATTTTGCTTGTTGGCATATTAGTTTGAAAGCTTCCACCAAGCGAATCTAAAATATCAGTATATTTAGTTATTAAAGTTGTCGAACTTAAAGTTTTATTCAAAATAGCAATTATAACTTTTTGTTGGTTCTTCCCGCGCTGACGATCACCATCACTAAATGCTTTACGTTCACGTGAAAATGCTAAAGCTTGTTTTCCGTTCATATGATTAATTCCTTTAACAAAGCTTTCACCACTAGCAGCTCTAAAGCTATAGTCACTTTCAACATCTACTCCACCAATCGCATCTACAAGTTTCATTAATGAAGTGAAATTAACTCTCATATAATAGTTAATATCTAAATCTAACAAATCTTCCATTGTACTTACTGACATATCAATACCATAAACCCCTGCATGGGTTAATTTATCACGGTATCCACTAGTTCCATGTAATTGAACATAAAAATCTCTTGGAACGGTTGTTAATAATATTTTATGAGTGTTTGGATTAACTGTTGCTATTATATTAACATCACTTCTAGATACGGATAAAATATTACCATATATATCATTACCGCTTATATAAATATTAAATGATTCTTTTGTAACATCGGCATCTTTTACTTTGACATTACTTTCAATTTTAATCGAAATTGTATCTAAAATTCTAACATCATTTTCAAAATTTTCTATACTTTCATTAATCATCTGCATAGTAACTGCACTGACAAAAATCGAATCAACTTCTTTTTTTATTAATGCTTCTGCTTCACTTAAATAAGTTTCGTATGATTTTTCTTTAATTGTTATTTTCTTTTCTAATTTTTTTAATGCTTTTTTATAAGTTTTATCTGTAGTTTCATATATACCCAAAGAATGACCATCTAAATCAGATAATTTCTGCGCTTCACTATTTTTTAATACTAAAACATAATAATCAACTATTTGATAATCTTTGTTTTTAATATTATCTAATAAATTAAAAGTACTATTTAAATAATAAAGTGCGAAACTGCTTATTACAATAATAATTGTAAAAATGATATCAGATATAATTTTAATCCAATTTCTAAAATTATTTTTCCAAGCAAATATTCCTAATAAAATTGTAAGCACACCATAACCAATTAATATAGGAATTAAATATTTACTAGGTAAAACATTCATAGAAATAACAGTACCTAGCATAAATAATGTGATTATTAAATATATTATTAGTATAATCCTACTAATAATTGTTGTTTTCTTTAATTTTTTCTTTCTACTTTTTGACATAAAAACCTCCTATTTTTTCTTTTAATATTATAACATTATTAATTTGTTTTATACAATTTTTTAAAAATCTTTCTTTGTTTTTCTAAATATTTTTTTATTTCCAATAATAATTTTTTGTTAATAACAAATGAATATATTATAACAATTATTAAATTTAAAATATTTAAGTTTGGTTTATTTAAATAATAAAATACAATACTTATCATAAACATTATTATAGTTAAGATTATTATGCTTTCTTGATATTTTATATTAACATATTTTTTTAAATCAATATGCCTATAAATCATCATTAATAAATAAGCTATAGATGTAGCAAAACAAGCTGCATATAATCCTAAAAATTTAATGAACAATAAATTAAAAATAATATTAATAAGTGCTGACATAATTGATGTTGACGCTACTTGTTTTGTTAATTTTTTAGCAATATATATGGCACTATACACGCATATAATACAATTGCATAAAACACCAACTAAAAATATAGGTATATACATGTATGCCTCTAAAAATTTATCATCAATTAAAATTGGGAAAATATATGGCATACATGCAATCAAACCAATGCACAAACAAGAAAATAAACGTAATACAGTATTGGCTACATCAGAGAAAAAAATATCACGATCATTATCATTTATATGCAAAGATGCGGATTCTGTCCAAGACATTGTAAAAATGGAAAACAGGCTATTAATTATAGTTGGAAATTTGTTTGCAACAGCATATACTCCATTAGCTGCCACTCCTAAAAATGTAGAAATTATGGTGCGATCAGAAGCTGAAACAATCCACCATGAAATTCCATTTGGAACAAGTGGAAGAGAATATTTTAACATCTGTTTTCTTAAAGTTTTGTTAGATTTAAAAGAAATATATTTATAAATCTTTAAAGCAAAAAACAAATATATAACACAAAAGGTATTTGCTATAATTATTGATAATAACATTCCTTCTACTTTAAATTTAAGAAATACAATAAATATGATGTTTAAAATTATTGTGACTACTCCAGTAATAAAACTTGCAATGGAATAATGAATATTGCTGCCTAATCCTCTTGCAATTTGTAAAAATAAATTTGAAAATATGCATACAGTAATATTTGCCAAAATAAAACAAGCATAATTAAATTTTAAAAAATATAAAACAATAAAATAGAAAATAACAAATAAAATTAAAAGTTTTATAACATTTAAAATAGAAGTTGTAATTACATTTTTAATTTTATTTTCTGATTTTCTTGCATCTATTAAATATCTAAAAGTTGCCATTTCTTGTTGTAAAGTAATAACTGGTACAAATAAGGAGACATAAGTTGTAATTAAATCAACAGTACCATATGCTGATGTACTTAAAAAACTTGTATATAATGGTAAAAGGAAAAATGAAATAAATTGTGTAGAAATTTTACCCAGAAAAATAATTATTGTGTTTTTAACAAGTTCTTTCTTTTTATGCATATAATTCCTCCATAAAAATTTATATTTTTAATTTTCTTACTTTCATCAATTTTTTTACTTCGATATAAATTATGTGTTTTTTTTATTGTAAAATTGATTTTTCCAAGTCATAATATTATTTTCATTAATAAAAATATTTGTTTTGAAATCAGAATTAATCATTTGCTCCAATTTATCAATATTTATTCGTTCAATAACATTCAAATTATAATTTTTTTTCATGTCCCTTGCTCTATTATCAACTATTATGATAATAGTTCTACAAAAATTTTGCATTGCATAAATTCCAGCATGTAAACGAGTTCCGACATAATCAATTTTTTTTGAAATTAATATATCTTTTAAATCATCAATATTTGGGTTAATGATATTAATATTTTTTATTTCAACTAAACTTTTTAAATATTCTAAATCATTTGAACCTTGAATCCAAAAATAAATTTCTTTATAATTTTGCTGTAATATTTCAATCATTTGTTTATCGTTTTTATAATCTTTAGCATAGTCGGTCAAAGTAAATAATACACAATCCGATTTTTGCTGCGGAATTTTTTTACAATGTTCTTCTGTTAATTGCCACATTGTAGGACACCCTGTATTAATTGCTTTAAAACCAATCTGTTCCAAAATTTGTTTAGTCTTTTCATCACGTGTCGAATGAATATATTTGTTTGACAATATTCTTTTATATAATTTTCTTGTATACCAATTTATATTGGCTTTATTTGAAGCCATACCAACACCCATTAAAATTGTTCCTTGATACAATTTGGATGTTATATAATTGACATTCCAATTAAGTGAAAGTGCAAACAAATTATTAGTAATGATATTTGTTCCAAGTAAAATCTTCAAATCTGCTTTTTTACAATAAACTACGGCATTAGTTTTATTAAATATTACTTGATAATTATGTGCAATTGGTGTATGAGTAGCAAATTTCACAACAAAATTATCATCTATAATATCTTTTAACTCCCTCATACAACTATCTCTAATAATATAATCACCCATATTTAATGTTCCTTGTGACGTATCAAAAATACATATTTTTTTCATATAACCTCCTAAATTGAATGATAAATCAAATAAGCTGGGTCAAACATCAATAAAATAAATTTAACTAAATAATATGTTAATATACAACCAACAAAGCAATAATGTATATGTTTGTGCTTCATTTTAGGAATTTGCATAATATAAAATGGTATTAAAATTATTTCAAACATTTTAAAATAAGCGTTAGTTCTTTGAGCAATAATACTAAAACTACTTAAAGCACCGAAGGTAAAAATACCGAAAGCATAAATATTTACACACAATTGCTGAATTCGGTTTTTATTATCATAAGCAAAGATCAAGAACATCATTAGAAAAATAATTTTTAAAAAAAATCCTAGTTCGAATATTGAGCCAACACTATTTTTATAAAGTTCTAATTTCACAGTAAGATATTTCCAATCAAACAATGAATCATTTAACCAATTAAGTAATTGTGGGAAATTAATTAATGATAATAATAACGATCCTACACATATAATAGAAAATTTTTTCCAAGTCAAATTAATGTTTCTAATAAAATAAATTGGTATAAAACATACTGCACTATAATGGAATAAACAAGCCAATAATACCAAGGTAAAATATTTCCATGTGCTTTTTTCTATAAATAAAATTGCATAAAAAGTAAACGCTATTGCTAGTCCGTGTCTTATTTGAGTAAAATCATTATAAATGAAAAAAGATAAAAAATAAATATAAAATGATAAAATTGGAATTGGGCTTAATTTTTCCATTGTTTTGGTTTTTAAAAATATTGAGATACTAGCTACAATAAAAATTAATGTTTGGAATCCTAAACCTATTTTTTTGAATACTAATACTAAAAAACTATATCCTAATTCATAAGTACCGTTTAAAACATCGCTAATTGAATTTATCTCTCCAAAATGAATAAAATAATTATCTAAATCATAACTGCAATCATATCTTAATCCTGTAATAATTGTTAATATTAAAATTAAGAATAAAGGAATCTTGTTGTCTTTTTTATAATATGCGTATATTAATGTTAAAACTATTAAGATACAGTAAAGGACTAACATTTAGTATCACCCAAAACCTCAACGTTAAATTCCTTTATACGTTCTTTTGAAGAAAAATCAGAACTACGTCTTATGGCTGCTTTTTTGTAATATTCATATGTTTTTTGATTATTTAGCATTTGAAATAGGCCATTATATAATGCTTCTTCAGAATTTTCTGTAATTAATCCATATTCATTGTTTCCTAATAAATCTGTCATTCCAGCACAATCAGTAGTAATTACGGGAGTTTTTAATATTAAAGCTTCAGTTACAGCAGTACTAAAACCTTCAGCCAACGATGAACAAACATACAAATCCGCGTTTTTAATATATGGATAAGGATTATTAACAAACCCCAATAACTTCACATATTTTTGTAATTTGTTTTCCTTTATATATTCCTCCAATTCACTTCGACAATTTCCTTCTCCACATATGAAAAGGCAAAATTTAAATTTATCTTTCAATCTGTTTACAATTCGCAAAAGGGTTATGAAATTTTTTTGTTTAGCCAACCTACCAACAGTGATTATTTTAAATGTTGAATTTATAAAATCACTATTATTAATTGTTTCTTGACTATTTTTGATAATTGTATTTTCATCTAAAACATTTAATAAAACAGAGACATTTTTTGTAATGTTATATCTTTTCATAAAAGATTTTTTGACTTTAGTAGAAACGCAAAAAATTTTGTCATAATTTTTATAGGATTTTTTCTCACTTTTTAAAGAAATAAAATTTTTAGTCGAATGTTTTTGCGCTATAGGGTCAACATGAACCCAACAAATTTTTCTACTATTATAGTTGGTAGAACCAGAAATAATTTTAGTTGCGGCTCCTTCTAAAAAAGCTATTTCTATATCATATGTTTTTTTAATATATTTTTTATACAAATATGTTGATGGCATTATCTTTAAATATCTTAAAATTAAAGAATAAAATGATATACCTAAAACTTTTTTATGTTTTTTGAATATGGTCTTATAATTTGCTATTTTTTTTGCATCATTAATATATATACCTTCATCATAAATAGTCATTAAATCAATATCATATTTATTTTTATCAATTTTTTTTATTGTTTCAATTAATATTTTTTCTGCTCCCCCAGCTGCTAAATTATTAATAAGAAATAGTACCTTTTTCTTTTTCATATAACTGCCTCCACCTTATTTTAATTTCCTTTTATGTAAATACATATAAATTGATTTAGGTAATAATCCAACAATTATGGGTCTATAAACATAAAAATAATATTTACGCGGAATATTTAATTGTTTAAATCCCCATTTTTTTAATCTCATTTCATTTAAACGATTTCTCCAAGTTCTTCTTTTAAAAGCATCGTGATTATCTCGCATTTTATATAAAGGCTCCTGAAAATTATATCCTTTAGAGCCAATCGTATAAAGTTTAAACCACAAATGATAATCTTCTACTCTAAGTAAACTATCATTAACAGAATAACCCCCTACTTCTTCCATCACATTTTTTCTAATCATCGTTGCCGCATGTGAAAACGGTGAACCGCTAATAAAATCCATCTTAGTAGGGCGCTCTGCTAAATGACTAATACCCCAGTCCCCAGTCTCATCAAAAAAAATCATTGTAGAACTAACAAAATCAATGTCCGGATTCTCATCTAAAAATTTAACCTGCTTTTCAAATCTATTCGGCAAAGAGATGTCATCTCCATCTTGTCTTGCCAAATAATCACCCTTAGCATATTCAATACATTTATTTAAAGTATAATTTAACCCCATATTTTTTTCGTTTTTCAATACAAGAAATTTATTAGGATATTTTTCTTCATAACTTTTGGCAATCCTATAAGTTTCATCAGTTGATCCATCATCACACATAATAAATTCAAAGTCTTGATAAGTTTGATTTAAAATAGAATTAATACTTTCATCTAAATATTTTGCACAATTATAAATTCCCATTATAATAGACACTTTAGGTTTTTTTTCCATCAAAACACCTCTCCATATATTTTTTCCAACTCATCCATAACTTTATCAAGTAAATAATCACTAACTATTTTCTGACTTTCAGTTCCCATCATTTTTCTCTTATTACTATCCTGTATAAGCTCATCTAAATATTTTATAAATTTATCCTTTTCATTATGCAACACAATATATCCATTTTTACCATTAATTATTAAATCTCTCTGTCCCCTACAATCAGTAGCCACTATCGGAAGCCCAACATGCATAGCTTCTAAAATGTTCACCGGTAACCCTTCCTGTACACTTGAAGCCACCGAAATATCGCTGATTTTAAGTAACTTAGGAATATCTTTTCTAAAACCTAAAAATAAACAATTATCCATTTTTTTATCTTTCACATATTTTTGACATTTGCCATCTAAAATATCATTTCCTGGTAATAAAAGTTTTACTTTTTTGTTTTCATTTAAATAATCTTTCAAAGTGTCTAATAACCACATTTGATTCTTTCTTTTACTAAGTTCTGCCGGATAAATCAAAACAATATCGTCTTTATCAATTCCCAAAGAACTTCGCAAATCATTTTTCTCTTTATCACTCATTTTAAAATCAAATTTTTTTGTATCAATTCCCACACCAGGAATATACCTAACATCAGTTTTAAATTTGCATTTAGCAATCTCGTAATCTTCATTGTTAATTGTAATTAAAATATTTGTATAATTTGCAAGCCACTTTTCAGCATTATAAAACAAAAGCCAGTTTAATTTAGACGCACCTTTAAAAAAATGAAAACCATGTGCTGTATAAATAACTTTAACTTTTCCATATTTTTGTAATTTACGAGCCGCTAATCTTGTAATAGCTGCTCCAAAAGGTGTATGACAATGAATTAAATCATAATCATTTTCTTTAATAATCTTTTTAATTTTTCTATAAGAAACAATATTATCTTTATTAAATATATTTCGAGTAAAACAAACGTTGTATTTTTTATCACAATACGGTATATCATTCACATCAGTATCACCATTAGAAGCAATATGTACTTCATAGCCATTATCATAAAACCATTTTAAATTTGGAACTAAAAATTTAAAAATAAATGAATCTAAATTAGCTGCCACTAAAACTTTCTTCTTTTTATGCATACAACTTACACTCCTAACTTCTCACCTTTTAAAACAAACACTACATATTTATAAAAGTTTTGGTTGCTGTTTATATTCATTATATCATATTTCTCACCGAATGAGTGAGAAAAATTTCAACGAATAAGTGAGAAATATGCATTAAATAAATGAGAAAATATTCATATAAGAAGGGAAGGTGCTGAAAATAGATAAAAAAGACGAAAATTATGTCTACTACTTAGTTGGACAAAATTTAAAAAAATGGCGTAAACTAAGGCACTTTTCTGTAACAAAATTAGCCATGGAATGTAACTATAGCGAAGGTTTTATCATGAACATTGAAAGTCCTAACTATAAACAAACATTTAGTTTAGGTACATTATGGAGATTTGCTACTGTTCTAGAAATAGACATAAGAGAATTATTCAAACCATTAGATAAAACCCCAGACAAATAAGTCTGGGGTTTTATAGTATATTTACAGATAAATTTATAATTAAACAAAAAAACTATAGAATTTTTATCTATAGTTTACTCTAAATAAGGTTTTAAAAATTTACCTGTATAACTTTCAGGACATTTTGCTACTTCTTCAGGTGTTCCAGTAACTACAATGCTGCCGCCCTCATCTCCACCTTCTGGTCCTAAATCGATAATATAATCAGCTACTTTAATAACATCTAAATTGTGTTCAATAACTAATACTGTATCACCATTATCGACAATTCTATTTAAAATAACAAGTAATTTTTTAATATCATCAGTGTGTAAACCTGTAGTAGGTTCATCTAAAATAAACAAACTCTTACCAGTAGGTTTTTTCTGTAATTCTTTAGCTAATTTAATTCTAGCAGCTTCACCACCAGAAAGAGTTGGTGCACTTTGACCTAATTTAATATAAGAAAGTCCAACATCAGAAAGCATCTGTAATTTATTTTTAATCTTAGGAACATTTTCAAAAAACTTAAGTGCCTCTTCCACTGTCATCTCTAATACATCATAAATACTCTTACCCTTATACTTAATTTGTAAAGTTTCACTATTATAGCGAGTTCCATGACATACTTCACATGGTACATAAACATCTGGTAAAAAGTGCATTTCTATTTTCTTAACACCATCACCCCAACATGCTTCACATCTGCCGCCTTTAACATTAAATGAAAATCTACCTTTATCATAACCCCTCATTTTAGCCTCTTTAGTTTCCGCAAAAACATCACGAATATCATCAAACACTGAAGTATAAGTGGCAGGATTACTACGTGGAGTTCTACCAATTGGAGTTTGTGAAATATCTACAACTTTATCAATGTTTTCTAAACCCTTCACACTCTTATAAATACCTGGTTTTTCTTTAACTTTATATAAATTATTAGAAACAACTTTATATAAAATTTCATTTACTAAAGTAGATTTACCACTACCAGAAACACCTGTTACACATATAAATTTACCAAGTGGGAATTTAACTTTAATATTTTTTAAATTGTTTTCTTTAGCCCCCACTATTTCTAAATACTTTTTGTTACCTTTTCTTCTTTTACTAGGAACTTCTATCTTAAGTTTACCTGTTAAATATTTTCCAGTTAAACTATTAGGATTAGCCATAACTTCTTTAGGTGTTCCTTCGGCTACAACTTCACCGCCATGCACTCCTGCACCTGGTCCAATATCTACTAAATAATCGGCCTCAAGCATAGTATCAGTATCGTGCTCGACAACTATTAGTGTATTTCCTAAATCTCGCATCTTTAAAAGTGAATTAATTAATCTTTGATTATCTCTTTGATGTAAACCAATAGAAGGTTCATCTAATACATATAAAACTCCTGTTAACTGTGATCCTATTTGTGTAGCTAATCTAATTCTTTGAGCTTCTCCTCCAGATAATGTTTTAGCTTCTCTATCTAAAGTTAAATACTCTAAACCAACATTTATTAAAAATGAAAGTCTAGAACTAATTTCTTTGATAATTAATTCTGATATTTCTTTTTGTTCTTTATTTAATTTTAAATTATTTAAAAAGTTATATAAATCTTTAATACTTAATTTAGTTATCTCATATATGTTTTTATGACCAATTAATACTGATAATACATCATCATTTAATCTGGCTCCATGACATTTAGGACATTTTAATTCTGTCATATAATTTTCTATCCAAGCTCTAATCCAAGTACTTTTAGTTTCAACATATCTTCTTTCTAAATTAGTAATAATACCTTCATAATATCCTTTAGTAGTTCTTTTATTACCGGCTTTAGAAACATAATTAAAAGTAAGTAAATCACTAGAACCATATAAAACAATATCTAGTTCTTTTCTCGTTAAATCTTTTATAGGTTTATCCATATCGATATTGTGGTGTGTACATGCTGTTTCTAAATTAGTATAAGTAATATTATTTTCATCATCTACATTAATAGCTGCAATAGCTCCTTCATTAATAGATAAATTTTTATCAGGAATAATTAAATCTTCATCTATTTTATATTTAATTCCTAAACCTTTACATTCAGGGCATGCACCCCAAGGTGCATTAAATGAAAACATTCTAGGTTCTAACTCTGGCAGTGAGAAATCACACTTAGGACAAGCATAAGTTTCACTCATAAGCATTTTTTCGCCGCCAATTACATCGATTAATATCTTACCTTTACCTAGTTTAGCTGCCACTTCCATACTCTCATAAAGTCTACTTCTAATTTCTGGTTTAATTACTAATCTATCGACAACAACTTCTATTGTATGTTTTTTATTTTTTTCTAATACAATATCTTCAGATAAATCATATTCTTCACCATCAATTATAACTCTTACATATCCATCTTTTCTTAAATCTAAAAGTAAATCTTTATGTGTACCTTTTTCTAAAGATATAACTGGTCCTAAAACTCTAATTTTAGTTCTTTCAGGTAGTTTCATTACATCTATGCACATCTGTTCAATACTTTGACTACTAATTGGAATATGATGTTTAGGACAATAAGGTACACCAATTCTAGCAAATAAAAGTCTCAAATAATCATATATTTCTGTTACTGTACCAACAGTACTACGGGGATTTTTGTTAGTTGTTTTTTGATCTATACTAATAGCTGGAGAAAGACCATCAATACTATCGACATCAGGTTTTTCAGAACCGCCTAAAAACTGCCTTGCATAAGCACTTAAACTTTCAATATATCTTCTTTGACCTTCCGCATAAATAGTATCAAAAGCCAAACTACTTTTACCGCTTCCAGAAACACCTGTCATAACTATTAATTTATTTTTAGGTAGAGTTATATTGATATTTTTTAAATTATTTTCTCTCGCACCTTTTATAATAATCTCATCCATCTTTTATCAACTCCTATAAGCGTTTTTATTACCATTATGATAATAATCAATGGCTTTTAAAACTTTTTGCTTTTCTTTAGAAACCTTTTCTATTTCGTTTGCTTCTTCATCTGTTAAATTAAAAGTACTAATAAATTTACAAAGTCTTTCTTCGTATAAAGATTTAGCCATTTCTATTATTTCTTTTCTCGAAATAACTCTAATAACATATATATTTTCACATACATACATATCAAAGTATCCATAATATTCATCATCATATTTTATTAATTTACCAAAACCCATAACTTCGGTTAATATAAAATTATTTGTGCTAATATATTTAAAACAGTCTTCAAAATTAGTACATAAATGAAAGCCATTACCTTGGTTTCCCCATTTAAGAGTACCTTTTATATGATAAGTTTCTCCCACTTTAAATTTAAATCCTGCTCTATTGGTAAAATTACCATTAAATACTTTGTAACCTATTACAAACAAAATAATCACCACTAAATATTATAACATCTGTGTCAATAATTTTATATGACATTTTTAATTTTACATAGCAAACAAAAGTTTGTCAATAGAAAATATCTAGTTAAAACTAGACATTTAATCTTTTGGTTCAAATATTAATGACATAAAGAAAGCGAATATAATAGCCGCACTTATACCGGCAGCTGTTAAATCTAAAGTACCACTAAATAAACCTAATACTCCTTCTGTATTATATCCGTGAATAGCACCGTGTGTTAGATTATGGCCAAAACTAGTAATTGGAACTAAAGCTCCTCCTCCAGCCCATAAAATAAGCTGATCATAGATATTGAAAATATCTAAAAAAGCTCCAATAACTACAAATATAACAGTAATATGTCCAGGTGTTAATTTAGTTTTATCTAATATTATTTGCGAGGTAGCGCATACTAAACCGGCGAATAAAAAGGCATTTAAATATATCATGATATTACCTCCAAACTTATCGCATGAGAAATAGCTGGTATAGTTAATTTATGATTTACCATAACCGGACTCATTAATGCTCCAGTCGCAGCTAATAATATTTTTTTATATTTGCCCTTTTTCATCTCATCAAATATATAAGTATAAGTAACTAATGGTGCACATGCTGGTCCACTTGCTCCTGCGTAAACTGGCTGCTTTTTTATATCGTAAAGCATACATCCTGTATCGTTATAATTTTTTAAATTAATACCGTATTCACTTTTTAAATATTCTTTTAATATTTTTTTACCGTATATTCCTAAATCACCGGTTAGAATTAAGTCATAATAATCTACTGTTCTACCTGTATCTTTTAGATGTCTATAAATTGTATCGGCAGCTGCTTTGGCCATAACTGCGCCCATATTAGAAACATCTAAAACATATGAATCTGTTACTTTTCCTATAGTTCCACTATCTATTTTTATACCTTTTTTCTCTTTAGAAATTAATGTAGCTGCCGCACCTGTTGAAGTAAATGTAGTTGTTTTATGCTTTGGACCTCCATATTCTGTTGGATAACGGTACTGTTTTTCGGCTGACATATTATGAGAAGATGTAAATGTAATTACCTTATTTAATCCATTTTGAATTAAACTAGACGCTAATATTATTCCTAAAGTAGAAGTCGCACATGCGGCGTATATTCCTATAAAACTGTTGTTAAATTTTTTCATTGCATAATTAGATGGGGTTATTTGATTAAGTAAATCGCCCCCTATAAATGTATCTACATCATTTAAATCTAAATTACTTTTTCTAATTAATATATCTAAAGATTCATT
>CALVRL010000020.1 GCA_944358625.1 uncultured Bacilli bacterium
AGTTAAAGAAGATATACTACTGCTATCAAACATTGCATTTGTATCTGCCTGTTTTGTTTCAAAGTTAGAGCCAACATATATATAATTTATATTATTAATGCCAGAAAACATTCTTTCCATATCAGTAACTTTTCTAGTATCAAAAGAGCATAAATTTAGTGATGTCAAAGAAGAGCATGATCTAAACATATGCTTCATATCTGTAACATTACTTGTGTTAAAATTTTTTAAATCTAAAGATTTTAGACTCGTACAGTTTGCAAACAAAAAACTCATATTTGTTACTTTGCTTGTATTCCAACTGCTAACATCGATTTCGGTTAAATTACTACAAAGAGCAAATACACTCATCATATTTTCTACATTAGAAGTATCCCAATTTGAAACATCTATTAATTGGAGTTTGTTACATCCAACAAACATTTGAGACATATTACTAACATTCTTTACAGTAAATTTATCACCAAAAATAATGTTAGTTAATTTATTTTCTAAAACTGTTGATGTATCATTGATAAACATCTGAAACATATTGCTCATGTTTATTACATTTCCAGTATCAAAACTACTAAGATCAATTGTAGATATATTTGTACAAAATTGAAACATATTCCGCATATTAACCGTATAACTTGTATCAAAATTATCATAAAAATTTATTTCTTTTACATTTCGAAAATTATAGAATAAATAACTACTATCTTCATTTGCGATTACTCCGCCTTTTGCTCCTATATATAAATCATATTTAGTATTATCGTTACTATTAGGAACTACATAGGCTATTACACCTCCATGTTTTTCATCTTCTGAAATGTTCCAACTTTCAGTTGCATTACTTGGTATATTATTATTATCTAAAAAAGTCACACTTACAATATTTTCCCTATAAAAATCTGTGTGAAAATCAGTTTGGTCAGTAAAAGACCAAGCTCTTATAACCCTAGACTTTTCTTTTATATTTCCTTTAGCTGTTAAACTTAAATTAGTACTAAAAGCCGCATATCCACTAGCCATAACTAATAATAAACAAATAGTAGAAAATATAATTAATTGTTTTTTCCTTCTTTTATTTTTCCTCGTTAATCTTCTTTTCATAAATATTCACCACCACTATATTTAATATAAGTATATCATAAAATTACACAAAAAGCACCTAAAATGTCCCGATAATTATTAAAGATAATGTGATAATTATATATAGAGGTGGTAATATGCAAATAAAACAAGCATATCAAATGGAAGAAATAGCCGAGACAGTAAAAAAAAGCAACCACTCTAAAATACTAGCCGCTAATTTAAAGAAACTTAGACTAGAACATTATAAACAATATCAAAAGTTAAATAATAAAATAGATAATCCATATAGTTTGGATAATATATCTTCTTTATTAGGAATTTCAAGAAGACACTATAGTAGATTAGAAAACCCAAATTACACGACAAAAAATATTACATTAGAAAAACTAATTATATTATCTAAAATTTATGAAGTTAAAATAGATAACTTAGTTAGTGTTCACTTAGATTAATATAAAAAACAAGTCAAAAAAGTCAAAAAATTGACTTTTTTTCTTTAAAAAGAAGGATTTTAACAAAAAAAATCGTATCTTAATATATGAGGAGGTGAAATTATTGATATAGTAAAAAATTTTGGACCAGTAACTTATGACTCTATATTTAAAAAGATATTCAGGTTAAAAGAAAATAGAAAAGTAATTTCATATTTAATAAGTATTATTACTAAGATAGATCCTACATATATTTATGAAAATTTTAAATATGGAAATAGTGAACTATTAAAGAAAAAATATAATGAAAAAGGAAAAGTAACAGATTTAATTATTTATTTAAAAAATGAAATTATAAACATAGAGATGAATAAGTATGTAAGTAAAGGAACTATTATTAAAAATAACATTTATCATCATAATCTTGCAGGATCAAGTATGAAAAAAGGTGAAAAATATAATAAAGCTAAAAAGATAATTCAAATCAATTTAAATTCTAAAGGAAGTAAAATAAAGAAAATAATTTATAAATCAAATATGCAAGGAAAAGATTTAAAAATAACTGATGATAATTACATAACTTATCATGTAAATCTAGAAATAGCATTAAAAAAATGGTATAATAAAGAAAAGTTAACGAGATTTGAAAAAATACTAGTTATGATGCAGTTAAATGATAAAGAAAAAATAAGGAAAATAGCGAAAGGAGATGAAATGCTTATGATATTTGGAAAAAGTATCGAGGGAGTTAATGAAGAATATGGAGTATATGACAAAGAAGCAGCTGATGAATTTGTAAGACAAATTGATATGGCCGATGCAGAAGAAAGAGGTATCAAACTAGGCACAAAACAAGGCGTAAAACGAGGCATAGCTCAAAAAGCTAAAGAAATAGCCAAAAACATGTTAAAAAAGAATATGTCATTAGAAGATATTTCAGAATTAACTGGTTTGAACAAAAAAGAAATCATAAAACTATCCAATAATTTATAAAAAATATTTGTATTAATAGATTATTTATGCTATTATTATTTTAGTTAATTTTGAAAAGCGATGACGGGCTTGGAAACCTAACAGCTATATATTTTAAAGAGATTCTTAAAGAATAAATAGAGTGGGACCGCGAAATAATTCGTCTCTATAACAAATAAGAATCTTTTTATATTAAGGAGGAAATTTTATGATAAGTATGGAAAAATTAGTTAACATATCTAAACAATATGGTTTTATATTTCAAGGAAGTGAAATTTATGGAGGACTTGCTAATACGTGGGATTATGGACCACTTGGTGTAGAATTAAAAAACAATATTAAAAAAGCATGGTGGAAAAAATTTATTCAAGAATCACCATATAACTATGGATTAGATAGTGCAATACTCATGAATCCAAATGTTTGGGTAGCATCCGGACACGTAGCCAGTTTTGCTGATCCATTAATAGACTGTAAAAAATGTAAGACAAGACACCGTGCCGACAAATTAATAGAAGATTTTACACAAGGTAAAGAAACAGGCGACGGCTGGGATAATGAAAAATTAGAAAATTTCATAAAAGAAAAAGAAATACCATGTCCAAAATGTGGTAGTCATGATTTTACAAAAATTAGAAAGTTTAATCTACTATTTGAAACAAGCATGGGAGTAACAGAAGATGGTAAAAACAAAGTATATTTAAGAGGAGAAACAGCTCAAGGAATATTCGTAAACTTTTTAAATGTACAAAGAAGTATGAGAGCAAAAATACCATTTGGAATAGGTCAAATAGGAAAAGCATTTAGAAATGAAATAACCCCAGGAAACTTTATTTTTAGACAAAGAGAATTTGAACAAATGGAGTTAGAGTTCTTCTTAAAACCAGAAGAAGAAAAAAAATGGTTTGATTACTGGCGCACATATTGTATGGACTTTTTAAAAAATTTAAATATAAAAGAAGAAAACTTAAGATTTCGTGATCATGACAAAGAAGAATTAGTTTTTTACAGCAATGCCACAACAGACATAGAATATAAATATTCACATGGTTGGGGAGAATTATGGGGAATAGCCGACAGAACAGATTATGATTTAAAAACACATATTGAACACTCAAAAGCAGATTTAACATTTTTAGATCCAGAAACAAATCAAAAATATATCCCATACGTCATAGAACCATCAGTAGGAGTGGATAGACTTTTTCTAGCTATTTTAACAGATGCCTATGAAGAAGAAACACTAGAAGATAAAAGTGTAAGAGAAGTTATGCATTTTCATCCTTTTCTAGCACCATATAAAGCAGCAGTTTTACCACTTGTAAAAAAACATCATAAAGAAAAAGCATTAGAAATTTATAAAATGCTTAATCAAGATTTAATGGTTATATATGATGAAACCGGAAATATAGGAAAAAGATATAGGAGAGAAGATATAGCTGGAACTCCATACTGCATCACAGTAGATGATGAGACCATTAATAATGGTACAGTAACAGTTAGAGATAGAGACACCATGAAACAAGAAATAATCAAAGTAGAAAATTTAAAAGATTATTTAAATGAAAAAATCAAACTATAAAAGTTCATATTTTTGAACTTTTTTCTTGTTATAAAATAACTATTAATGCTAAAATGATAGTAGGTGATTAAGTTATGAAAAAAATAATAATGATAGACGGAAATAATTTAATGTTTAGAAGCTATTACGCAACCGCATATAATGGAAACTTTATGAATAATAGCAAAGGTTTTCCAACCAACGCATTATTTGGATTTACAAACATGATACATAAAATAATAAACGAAGAAACCCCAGAGTACATGATAGTCGCATTTGACAAAGGTAAAACCTTTAGACATGAAGAGTATGAAGGATATAAAGACGGAAGAGTAGAAACACCAGATGAATTAAAAAAACAGTTCCCAAAAGCCAAAGAATTACTAACAGCTATGGGTATAAAATACTATGAAATAGATGGTTACGAAGCCGATGATATTATTGGAACATTTGCTAAATTTTGTGATGATGACAAAGATTTCATAGGAACAATAGTTAGTAGTGATAAAGATTTATTACAGTTAATTTCAAGCGATGTCGACATAAAACTATTAAAGCAAAAAGATTATATCAGATATAATGAAAAAACATTTGAAAAAGACTATGGAATAAAACCAATAAACGTTATAGATTTAAAAGCCCTAATGGGAGATCCATCAGATAACATTCCAGGAGTTAAAGGAGTAGGCGAAAAAACAGCTTTAAAACTATTGCACGAATACAAAACACTAGACGGTATATATGAAAATATAGAAAGCATAAAAGGAAAAATAAAAGAAAAACTAATAAATGATAGAGAAAACGCTTATAAATCATATCATCTAGCAACCATAATAAAAGAAGTTCCAATGCAAATAAGTATAGAAGATACCAAATACCAAAAAGAAGATAAAGAAAAATTAAAACAAATATATGAAGATTTAGAATTTTATTCGTTTTTAAAAAAAGAAGAAAAGAAAGAAATAAAGAAAGTAGACCTAAAAATAATCAAAAACATAGATGAAATTAACATTAAAAAAGATGCAGCAGTTTATCTAGAAGTATTTGGACAAAACTATCATAATTCTAAAATTTTAGGAATGGGAGTATATAATGACGAAGTAGCATATTTCATATCTCCAGAAATATTAAAACAAAATCCAAAATTCTTAAAAGAAAATATTAAATACACATATGATTTAAAGAAAATGATAGTAGCTTTAAAATGGATAGGAATAGAAATAGAAAATGTAAAATTTGATACCATGATAGCCGGAGCACTTTTAGACTATAACATGAAAGAAGATATGGCTTATCTAGCAAACCAGATAGATTATAAATTAGAATTTTACGAAAACATATATGGTAAATTTATACATTTAAAAATGCCAGAAGAAAATGAGATAGCCAAAGCATGTGTAGATAGAGCAAGATTTATCTACGAAACAAAAGAGTTTTTTCAAAATAAAATAAAAGAAGAAAATATCGAATATTTATATAATGAAATAGAATTTCCTTTAGCTAAAGTTCTAGCAGATATGGAATATGAAGGAGTAAAAGTAGATAAAACAGTCTTAAGAGAGATGGGTGAAGACATTAAAATAAAATTAGAATTACTAACCAAAGATATATATAATAATGCAGGATGTGAATTTAATATATCATCACCGAATCAATTAAGTGAAGTATTATTTGAAAAATTAAATTTACCACACAAAAAGAAAACAGCCAGTGGATATTCCACAGCAATAGATGTATTAAATAAAATAAAAGATAAACATCCAATAATAAATCAAATAATAGAATATAGAAAACTATCAAAAATATACGGAACATACGTAGAAGGATTAATAAACACCATTAAAGATGAAAAAATACACACCATTTACACCCAAAATCTAACAAGAACAGGTAGACTTTCATCAACAGAACCCAACTTACAAAACATACCAGTTAGAGATAACTTTGGAAAACAAATAAGAAAAGCCTTTGTTCCAACATATGATTATATTTTAAGTGCGGACTATTCACAAATAGAACTTCGCATTTTAGCCCATATGGCAGATGTTCCAGCACTAAAAGAAGCATTTAAAAATAAACAAGACATACATGCAAAAACAGCCAGTGATATATACAAAATACCAATGGATTTAGTAACAAGCGAAATGAGAAGAGTAGCCAAAGCCGTAAATTTCGGAATAATATATGGAATAAGTAGTTTTGGATTAGGAGAAAATATAGGAATGCGTGCTGTCGATGCCCAGCATTTTATAGATACCTATTTAGAAACATATCCAGGAATAAAAGAATATATGGATAGTTCAATAAAACACGCCAAAGAAAAAGGATATGTTACAACCATGTTTAATAGAAAAAGAAACATACCAGAATTAAAAAACACCGTTTATACCATAAGACAAAGTGGAGAAAGAATAGCTTTAAATACACCAATACAAGGAACAGCTGCAGACATTATCAAACTAGCAATGGTTAAAGTATACAAAGCTATCAAAGAAAATAATTTAAAAACAAAAATGATAATTCAAGTACATGACGAATTAATATTCGATGTACCAAAAGAAGAATTAGAAAAAGTAAAAGAGATAGTAACAGAAATAATGGATAACGTAATAAAACTAAACGTACCACTAGCTGTCGATGTAAATTACGGAAAAAATTGGGCTGAGGCGAAATAATGAAAAAAAGAAGTAAAAAGAGAAACATATTTATAACAGTTATAACTTTAATCATTGTTTTAACAATAACATATCAAAATGAAATAAAAATATTCCTAACAGAGCCACTAATAGAAAATCACACCTATACTTTAGAAAACATACCAGAATATAATGGAAAAGCATATGTGACAGTAAACGATAATAAACCAAATTTTACCGAAGAAGATTATAATAAAGAAACATTCGAAACATATAGTAATTTAGATTATTTAAAAAGAGCCGGAGTAGCTTATGCGAAAGTATCAAAAGAAACAATGCCAACTGAAGAAAGAGGTTCAATAGGAATGATAAAACCATCAGGTTGGCATACAGTAAAATATGATATTGTAAGCGGTAAATATTTATATAATAGATGTCATTTAATTGGATACCAGTTAACAGGTGAAAATGCAAACGAAAAAAATTTAATAACATGTACAAGACAAACCAATGTAGGAGCAATGCTTGATTTTGAAAATGAAGTAGCAGAATATATAAAAAATACAAATAATCACGTTTTATATAGAGCAACCCCAATATATGAAAACACTAATTTATTAGCAAGTGGTATCCAACTGGAAGCCAGTTCGGTAGAAGATAGATGTAAGGACATATGTTTTAATGTTTACATTTATAATGTTCAAGACGGAATAACCATAGATTATACAAACGGTGATAGTCATTTATCTAAATAAGAATAAAAAATTAAAACCAGTATATAATTATAATGTATGCCATATTGACAATAATAAATAAAAATAGTATATTATTATTGTCTTAAAGGCATATATGAAAATGTTCTCGCTCTCGGGTGGTGCGAGTAATAAAATATCCCGAATGAGAAATAGTTAGAAAGTATTATTGTGATTAATAATGCTTTCTCTTTTATTAAAAAATTATCTTGATTTATAATCAAAATATTCCCAAATAACATAAATGATAAATTTAATATGCTCAATTAAATCAAACATAAAAAACCTCCTTTCATATATTAAGATACGACGAAAGTAGGTAATTTCCTCTTTTTTACTAAAAAAACTGACAAATAGTCAAATTTAAGGTACTATTTTTTCTTTATTTAAGTATTATTTGTTAAGACTAAACAATATTTAAAAATTGACAATTATATATAAAAAAACGTATAATTAATCGTAAGTTAAGGAGTGGGTCAAATATGCTTATAGCTAAATTAAATAATATGAATATTGAAATTAATAAGCAATATGAATTAATATTAGCTTTTCATGCTGTATATTTATTAAAGCATCCAGAACTAAAAAAAGATGAACTCGATTTTATCGAAACTCCAAATATCGAATATATGCACGATTTAGAAAAGTTAATTATTCCAGAAAATTATCCTGAAATGATAAAATATATTACTAATTTTACTGACTGTTCTGTTCCAATTAATTTGGCTGTTGGTATAAATGATTTGTATGAGGTTGATTATAAAAAAATACAAAGTGAACAAATAAACAAGTATATGAAATATGGTACTATTGAAGGCTTCGCATTAGAACTTAAAAAATTAGCGCTCGATATTAACTGGGATGATTTTATCAAAAATTATATTCCATTTTATAAAGATATCGTAACTAATTTATGCAAGTTTCCTAATGATTTAGACTTGAATGATATATCAGAGTATTATAAATGTGAACCTAAAACATATACATTTATTCCATCAGTTTTGATAAATGGCGGCTTTGGTCCGTCTGATAAAGAAGGAAATTTATATTATAATAGGGGATTTTACTATAATGAAGAAAAACAATGTTTTGAAGTTGATAATGAATATTTAGTAGAATGTTTATTTCATGAATTTTCTCATCCAATTGTAAATCCATTAGTAGATAAGTATTTATCTGGTACTGATTTTTTAGAGAAGATGTATGATAGTGCTGTTAAAAATAATCTTCCAAAAACATATAGTAACTGTCAAGAAACAGTAATGTATGAATATTTAGTTAGAGCTAATGCCTATATTTTAGCTAGTAAATATTTCAAGGATAATATGCAACCTATTGAGGATGATTGGATAATTCCTCATGGATTTACTTATTTACCAGAGCTAGTATATTTTACTTTAGAAAATTTACCAAAATATAAAGATTATGAAGAATTTGTTAAGAAAGCAATTCCTATATTTATAAATAGCTGTATAGGTCAAGTAAAAAAATGTAAATAAATTAATGCTTTTTATTATTCGAATTTGCGTAAAATAATTAAAATATTATATAATGAAAATGAGGTGAAATTTTACATGAAAGATATTATTAATAATGAAAACATTTTTAGAAGTGCATTAATTGATACATCTGCTGCTGAAGTACAAGCGGAAATAGAACGAAAAAAATTTGCTGACCAAGCAGCATATAAAGAAGATGAGCTTCGAGCAGAACAAAAAAAATTGCTTATCAAGCAGCAGATAAAGCAGATGAGGCTCGTCAAGCAATGCTAGATGAAGCTGAACGAGAAGCAAATAAACTCAGAATGCTTCACGAAGAAGAACAAAAAGAAGCATTAATACGTTATATAGGCTCATCTGCTAAAATTGACCCACAAGATTTAATGAAATATATTGATTTGTTAGAGCAAAGTGAAGGTGCGGAAGAATCTCAAATATCTAAAGGTAGAACTAAATAAAAAAACATATCATATTTTATAGTAAGAAGTTAGTTATACAATAATTTATAAAAGGTTATATACTTTTTATTGAACAAATAATGAGTATTAACCTTTTTCTTTTTTACTAAAAAAACTGACAAATAGTCAGTTTTTAGGCATTAATTTTTCTTTTCCTCCCATATAAGGTCTTAAAGCCTCTGGAATATTAACAGAGCCATCAGCATTTACATTATTTTCTAAAAAAGCAATTAGCCCACGAGGAGTAGCTAAAACAGTATTATTTAAAGTAGTAACAAATTCATTACCATTTTTAGTTTTCATTCTAATACCAAGTCTTCTAGCTTGAGCATCACCAAGTATTGAACAAGAACCAACCTCAAAATATTTATTTTGTCTAGGACTAAAAGCCTCAACATCACAAGATTTAACTTTCAAATCAGCCAAATCACCACTGCAACACTCTAAAGTTCTAACCGGAATATCTAAACTTCTAAAAAATTCCACAGTATATTTCCACATTTTTTCATAAAATTTCATGCCATCTTCAGGTTTACACAAGACAACCATTTCTTGTTTCTCAAATTGATGAACCCTATATAAGCCTCTTTCTTCAATACCATGAGCGCCGACTTCTTTTCTAAAACAAGGAGAGTAACTAGTCAAAGTTATAGGAAGATCTTCTTCTTTAATAATTTCACCTTGAAATTTACCTATCATAGAGTGTTCAGAAGTTCCAATTAAATACAAATCTTCACCTTCGATTTTATACATCATAGCATCCATTTCCTCAAAACTCATAACACCAGTTACGACATCACTTCTAATCATAAAAGGAGGGACGCAGTACGTAAAACCTTTATCTATCATAAAATCTCTCGCATAACTAAGCATAGCAGAATGTAATCTAGCAACATCACCCATCAAATAATAAAATCCATTCCCACTAGTTCTTCCCGCACTATCCTTATCCAAACCATTAAGTCTCGCACAGATATCTGCATGATGAGGAATTTCAAAAGAAGGAACAAAAGATTCACCAAATTTTTCCAACTCTACATTTTTAGTATCATCTTCACCAATAGGGACAGAATCATCAATAATATTTGGAATAACCATCATATCCTCGTGAATTTTAGCTCTATATTCTTCTTCCATTTTTTCTAATTCTTGTATTTTATCACCATATTTACGAATTTCATCTTTAATTTTATTAGCATCCTCTTTTTTACCCTCGCGCATTAAACTACCAATTAAAGCACTTTTCTCATTTTTCTCTTTTCTAAGCTCATCGCCTTTTAATTTAGCTTCCCTGCATTTAATATCAAGCTCATAAACCTCATCAACCAAAGGAAGTTTTTTATCCTGAAATTTTTTCTTAATATTTTTCTTTACCAAATCTTTATTTTCTCTAATTAATTTTATATCTATCATTTTACATCTCTCTTTCCTTTAAAACATCCAAAATTTTTTCATATTGTGGTTTATATTTTAAATGAATAATATTTAAATAATCATCAGATAAACTATCCAAATCATTTAAATTCATATTTTGTTCAATATCAGCTTTTTTAATATCCAAAGCCATAGAATTATTACTAGAAATAATTCTATCTATAAAATAATCATAAGTTTCGTTTTCTTTTCTAGTCATAATATAAATACATTTAATTAAATCACTAGGAAAACCAATATAATCTAAATCAAACGGAGTAAGAGTAGTTTCCTTAAAAATATCATGTAATAAAGTAACAGCTTTAGTCTTTTCATCAGAGAACCTATCAGCCACCTCAATTAAATGTTTAAAATAATCTTTTCCCGAGACATGTTTTTTACCATTAAAAACTCTTTCACAAATTAAATAAGCTTTTCCATATAAATTACTTGCCCCTTTAAGGCTCAAAACTTCTTCTTTAGAAAAATATTTTAGCCAATTATCCACAAAATCCCTCCTTAACAAAAAAGTAGCCATAAGTTAGGAGTATAAATAATACGGTACCATCCTATACGGCTGCTTAATTATGATAACGGTCATCCCGAAAGCTATTAACTTCACTCAAAAGTAGATTCATATAAATTTAATTATTAGTTTTCACCGGCCACTAACTCTCTAAAAATTAAAATTTATATTACTAGTCTTCTTCATTGATTTATTAACTTAATTCTATCATTAAAAAAAAGATTCGTCAACCGCAAAAATAACCCAAAAAAGCACAAATTTTTCATTGAAATGAAAAGTAAAGCATGCTATAATTGATAAGGTGATTTTTTTGAACATTAATGTAAAACAAGTTTTACTATTTATTTTAGGAATAATTATCTTATTTTTTTTAGCGCACTTTTTCTTATATTTGATCTTATTTTCTTTTATATGTTTTATTATTTACAAAATATATCAAGCAATAAAAAATATAAAAAGAAAAACTAAAAAAGATAAAATAATTATTGAAGCTAAATATAAAGAGAAGTAGGTGGTATTATGCCAGAATTACCAGAAGTAGAAACGGTAAAAAAAGCACTATTAAAAGAAGTGAAAGGCAAAAAGATATTATCAGTATCAATTTATTGGGATAATATAATAGCTTATCCAAGCGTTAAAGAATTTAAAGAAAAAATAAAAAATCAAACTATCAAAGATATTGCAAGAAGAGGTAAATTTTTAATGTTTAAATTAGATGATTACTATTTACTATCACATCTTAGAATGGAAGGTAAATATATTATAAGAAAAAAAGATGACCCCATAGAAAAGCACCAGCACGTTCTTTTTCATTTAGATGATAATACAGATTTAAGATACCGCGATACTAGAAAATTTGGAAAAATGTATTTATTAGAAAAAGATAAAGCATTTAATCAAAAACCACTATCTGATCTAGGATTAGAGCCATGGGATAAAAATTTGACAGAAGAATATTTAAAACAAAAATTTCACAAAAAACCAATTAAAACAGAACTATTAAATCAAAGCATAATTACAGGAATTGGAAATATATATGCCGATGAAATTTTATTCCTATCAAAAATAGATCCAAACACTTTAGCTTCAAATCTAAAAGAAAGTGATAGAAAAAACATAATAGATTATACTAAAATAGTTCTAGAAAAAGCCATAGAAAAAGGTGGGACAACAATAAAAAGTTATGAATCAAGCGAAGGAGTACATGGGGGATTCCAACAAAACTTACTTGTTCACACCAAAAAGGAGTGTCCGATTTGTCATTCGCAAATCAAAAAAATAAATATAAATGGACGCGGAACTTATTATTGCGAAAAATGTCAAAGAAAGAGGTAGTAAACATGAAAAAAACAAAAATAATTTGTTCAATTGGTCCAAGCAGTGCCAAATATGAAGTATTTAAACAAATGGTATTAAATGGTATGAATGTAGCCAGAATAAATTTTTCTCATGCCACAGAAGAAGAAAGAAGTAATGTTTTAAATTTAGTAAAAAAAGCTAACGAAGAATTAAATAATTATGTCGGAATTTTATTCGATACAAAAGGTCCAGACTTTCGTACAGGAAATATGAAAGATGATAAAATAACTTTAATAGAAGGAAAAACAATAAAACTAATAAAAGACGATATTTTAGGAACAGAAGAAGCTATAACCGTAAATTACAAAAATGCTTTAGATAATATAGAAGTAGGTAATGAAATATTATTAGAAGATGGACTAATGAAATTAAAAGTGGTAGAAAAATTATCAAACGGTATTAACTGTGAAATAATCGATGGTGGAGTATTAGGAAGTAGAAAAAGTATAAATGTACCAGGAGTACATCTAAACATGGACTTTATAAGCGAGCAGGATAAAGAAGATATAATTTATGCTTGTAAGCATGATGGAGATTTTCTAGCCCTATCTTTTGTAAGCTCTAAAGAAGATGTATTAGCAGTTAGAAAAATATTAAAAGAAGAAAATAGAGAAGACATGCAGATAATATCAAAAATAGAAAGTCATACAGCTATCAAAAACATCGATGAAATTATCGAAGCAAGTGATGGAATAATGGTAGCTAGAGGTGATTTAGGAGTAGAAATGCCAATGAAAGAATTACCTATCTTACAAAAAGAAATTATCGAAAAATGCCGTAAGAGAGGTAGAACAGTTATAGTAGCAACAGAAATGTTAGCATCTATGTATACAAGCAGTAGACCAACAAGAGCAGAAATTTCAGATGTAGCCAATGCAGTTTTAGACGGAACAGATGCCGTTATGTTATCAGGTGAAACAACAGTAGGAAAACATCCAACCGAAGCTGTTAGATATATGGCCGAAACATGCGAAGAAGCAGAAGAATACTATAATTATGCTAAACAAAAATCATATGCCAAAGAAAACAGCATTCCATCAGCCATAGCACATAATGTAGTAGAAAGCGCAAATTTATTAGACGTTAAAGTTATCATAGCAGCCACAACAAGCGGATATACAGCTAAAATAATAGGTACACTAAAACCAAAATCACAAATAGTAGCAGCTTGTCCAAATGAAAAAGTAGCTCGTTCACTAGCTTTAAATTATGGAGTTCATCCAATAATAGTAAAATACTATGAAGCCCTAGAAGATCTAATATACAACGTAAAAGAAGAAACAAACAAAGCCATGAATTTACAAAAAGGTGACATAGTTATAATAACAGGAGGATTCCCAACATTAAATAAAGTTAAAACAACAAACTTCTTAAAAATTGATACCATATAAAAAGATGACTAGAAAATTATAGGTTTAAAATTTTCTTTATAGTCATCTTTTTTAATATTATAAATCTCATCAGCTCTTTTTTCTATCTTCATAGCCTCAAAAGAAGTATCACATTTAGTAATAATAGGTAAATCACATTTCTTTTTAACATAATTTAAATATTTTTTACCATTTTCATTAAAACCTAAAACCCTAATATATTCTATATCCGCACACTTTTTAGCTTCTTCTTTAGTAAAAGAACAAAGAATATGTAAAAACATCCTTTTAAGTTTATTATAAGTATATCTTTTAGATTTAACTAAACAAATCAACTCTTCTATATTATGAGCATTTAAAATATTTTTTTTAATTTTATTTTCTATTCCTTCATCAACAGTTTGATAAATACTTAAATCTTTAGAACTTATAATTTTATATTTTAGTAAATCAAAATAATCATCCCAAAAATGAGTTTCGTTTAAATGTTTAAAACTAACATCTGGAACATACTCTTTAATATTTTTTCCTTCTTTTAAAGCGTTTCTAATACCAGTCGCACTAGATATTTTTTCAAGTTTTAAACTATGATAATCATTAGTTCTTTTAATAGTTTTAATTTCTTTAACCTTTAAATTTCTAATATAACCAATTCCAAGCAAGTCATTAGGATTATTATCTAAAAAAACACCAAAATCTTTTAAAGCATTAGCTAAACTAGTAGGGTAGTTAAAACCTTGATCCAAATAATCTTTAATTTTTTTATTATATTCTAAAGAATTTTGAATTTGAACAATATTTTTAAGCTTATTAATATCATTACTTTCACTACCAAAAACAAAAGCATCAACACCCAGTTTATTTAAAATATCCGCACTACCTTTAGTAAAAATATCCGCAGACTGAGTTCCAAAAACAAAAGGAAGTTCTATAACTAGATCTACATAATTCAAAGCAACCATAGTTTTCTCATATTTATCAGTCAAACTAAAATCACCACGTTGTGTAAAATTACCGTTCATAACACATAAAATAACATATTCAGGATACATTTCCTTAATTTTTTTAATATGATATAAATGTCCATTATGAAAAGGATTATATTCACAAATTATTCCAACACTCTTCATCAATTACCACATCCATTTTTTAGATAAAACATAAAAGTAATAAGAAAAAAGGGCTCTTTAGTCCTAGATTTAATCATCATAGTTTTTGAGTTATTATTGATAATTCAAAAAGAAAAAGCCCTTTATACCATAATATCTCTTCATCTAAATAATACCATATTTAAAATAATAAAGCAAATCAAATTTTAACAAAATGTAACAAAATATATTGACTTATATATAACCATTAGTTATACTTATATTAAGGGATATTCAATAGTTGGGTGGAGCTAAACTTCTATTTTAGAAGGGAGGCGATATTAATGAACAAGAAAGATTTTTTAATTTTATCTTTAGTAATTATTATCTTCTTTCAATTATCGTTACTATTTATAACTTTAATATAAAAGAAGCCACCTAACACATCTGTGATTAGGTGGAGCAAATCTGACTCCATTCAACATAGCATTATTGAATGTTCCTTTTTATTATATGAAGTTTCCTTCATCTATATACATAATAACACATTTCAAACAATAAAGCAAATCAAACTTTAACAAAATGTAATAAAATGTATTGACTTATATATAACCATTAGTTATCCTTATATTAAGGAATATTCAGGTAGTTGGGTGGAGCCAAACTTCTATTTTAGAAGGGAGGTTGATAAGATGGGTAAAAAAGATTTTTTAATTTTATCTTTAATCTTCCTTATCTTTTCACTTGTATTTCTACTTTATAAAGTATTAATATAAAGAAAACCACCTAATACATCTGTGATTAGGTGGAACCAAAAATATTTTGACTCCATTCAACATAGCATTATTGAATGTTCCTTTTTTATTATATGAAGTTTCCTTCATCTATATACATGATATCACATTTTCACTAATTATTCAACTTAACAAAAAGAAAAATTAAAATTCTTTGTTACTATTCACAGTCTAATAAATAAAGGCACTTAAAAATAGCGGAGATATTCGCTATTTTTCTTCGCTTAATTTTTCATTGTTCAAAATTT
>CALVRL010000021.1 GCA_944358625.1 uncultured Bacilli bacterium
TGATATTTAAACCTGGCCATTTAGATATAAAATTATTAATTAAATCGTTTAGTTCTTCAAAATTTTCCTGGCCACAATTGTCAAAAAAACGCAACAATGTTATTTTAAATTTGAAGTGCAACACATTCCAATTTGCAAAAAGACATGTGAATCTGTAAAATATCTTTCGTCAGAAAAGAAAGGAGATCCACATGTCTACGAAAAATAATACAATAAAAACAGAAAAAAAGCAATACCATCACTTAACTTATGATGACAGAGTCAAAATAGAATTTATGATAAATGAGAAAGATGAAAATGGGAAAAGATTGTACTCAAATACTGATATAGCTAAAAAGTTAGGTGTCCATAAATCCACTATATCTAGAGAACTTAGAAGAATAAAATCTAAAATTAATGTTATAACTGGTAAAAGGAGAAACTTACCTTACTCTGCTTATAGAGCTCAAGAAGATTATAACTTTAAAAGAGGTCTTTCTAAAGCCCACTATATTTTAGATGATTACCCTAAAATGAGAAAGTATATTGAAGATAAAATATTAATAGAAAAATGGGCGCCTGATGTTATAGTTGGTTACATGAATAGACAAAAGAAATATTTAGAAGAAGGATTCACTAGTATCTCTGTTCCAACCATTTATAATGCCATCAGATATGGAATTATAAATGTTAAAATAAGTGATATGAGAAGAATGAGTAAATTTGAAAAACATACTAAAGATGTTCAAAAGAAAGAAGTTCCAGAAAATAAACGTGAATACAGTATTGAAAAAAGACCTAAAAACATCAATAATCGTTCAGAATTTGGCCATTTTGAGCTTGATACAGTCATAGGCAGTAGTAAAGGTATTCATAGTTGTTTACTGACTATGACTGAACGTAAAACACGATTTGAAATAGCTTTAAAAATAGAGTCTAAATCATCAGAATCAGTAGTAAAAAAAGTTAATCAATTAAAAGTTTTACAACAGATAATGGTAGTGAGTTTAGTGATTTTCTAGGTATCATTTCAGATACTGATACAAAAATATATTTTTGCCATCCATATGCATCTTGCGAAAAAGGAACTAATGAAAGACATAACGGAATACTTAGATACTTTATTCCAAAAGGAACAAACATAGATGATTACTCGCTTAAATATATAAATAATTCAGTTAACTGGATGAATAATTATCCAAGAAAAATTTTAAATTATAAAACACCAATTGAAGCTTTAAAAGAAGAAATTAAAGATGATAAATTATTAAGTAAAATATTAAATATACAAAAAGTGGTTAATGCATAATATTTATTCCAATTTCCTTTTGTAGACAGGTTCCCAGTATTGATGCTTTCACTTTTCGCAACTACTTTAAAAAAAGTAGTTACTACAAGTATGGCGTATCAATACTGCCTATCTACAAAAGTTTTCTCGGCATAAAAATTAGCATTAACCTACCTCTGACTTAAGTACTTGCAGATCCACAAAAGTTGCACTTGACTTTTTAATTAAAAAAAAAGAACTAATTAATCCATTAGTTCTTGTTCTAAAGCCTCTAAAGGCTCCTCATTTAAAAGTTCATTTTCTAAAGTATATTCGGCTTTTTTATATTCTCTCGCACCTGTACCAGCTGGTATTAATTTACCAATTATAACGTTTTCTTTTAAACCGTCTAAATGGTCTACTTTTCCATGTACAGCAGCATCTGTTAATATTCTGGTTGTTTCTTGGAATGATGCGGCTGATAAGAAACTTTCTGTTTCTAATGATGCTTTGGTAATACCTAATAATACTGGTTTTCCTGTTGCTGGTCTTTTTCCTTCTAAGATTAAGTTTTTATTTTCTTCTGTAAATTTAGCTATATTTACCATTGTACCTGGTAAGAATAGTGAATCACCAGAATCTATTATTCTAATCTTAGAAATCATTCTTCTAGCCATAATTTCAACGTGTTTGTCAGATATATCAACACCTTGAGAACGATATACTTTTTGAATTTCAAATAAGATATATTCTTGAACAGTTATAGGGTCTGTTACTACTAGTAATTCTTTTGGTGAAATAGCACCGTGAGTAAGTCTTTGTCCGGCTTTTACTTCCTCGCCTTTTTCTACAGCAAGTTTAGCTCCATAGTTTGAAGTGTGCTCATGTGTTTCGATATCGTTTTTAACATATACTTTATATGTTCCGTTATCTTCTTCAATTTTGGTTACTACACCATTAATTTCAGAAATTGTAGCTTTACCTTTAGGATTACGTGCTTCGAATATTTCAGTAACACGTGGTAAACCTTGTGTGATATCGTCTCCACCGGCAACACCACCAGTATTGAAGTTTCTCATGGTTAATTGTGTACCAGGTTCTCCGATAGACTGTGCGGCCATGATACCAACAGCTTCGCCAATTTCTACTTCAGAACCGGTTGCTAGGTTACGTCCATAACATTTACGGCAAACGCCATGATCTGTTTTACATGTTAAAATGCTTCTAATTGGAACTTTAGTAACTCCAGCTTTGATAATTTTTTCGGCAACTTGTTCAGTAATATATGTATCTTTATCGAATAATACTTCTTTTGTTTCTGGATGTAGAATTTTCTTATTTGTGTATCTTCCTACTATTCTATCTTCTAATGATTCTATTAAAGTACCATCTGTATTATAGAAGGCTTCAACTACAACACCTTGTTCAGTACCACAGTCGTCTTCTTTAACAATAACATCTTGAACAACGTCGACTAATCTTCTTGTTAAATATCCGGCATCGGCTGTTTTTAAGGCTGTATCAACGGCTCCTTTACGTGTTCCATGAGTAGATGTAAAGAATTCTGATACACTAACACCTTCTGATAATGAAGATAAAATAGGTATTTCTACATAGTCACCATTTGGTTTACTCATGATACCACGCATACCAGCCATTTGTCCGTATTGGTCAATAGAACCACGGGCTTTTGAATCTATCATCATAGTGATAGATGATTCTGGGTTTGCTTTTAATCTTTGGTCTAAATCATCATATATTTTTGCTTTAGCGTCAAACCAAGTTTGAATGACGTTGTCATATCTTTCTTTATCAGTGATTAAACCACGTTTAAACTGTTTAGTAATAGTATCGATTTTTTTGTTGGCTTCTTCGATAATATTTTCTTTAATTGGACTTTCCTTAATGTCATCTATTGAAATACTGATACCTGATAAAGTAGAATATTTGAATCCTAAATCTTTGATAGCATCAAGCATAACTGATGTTTCGGTAGTATGATATCTTTTGTAAATTTGAGCAATTAATCTTACTATTGCACCTTTATTTAAAGCTTTAACTAAAGGCATTTTTTCTATTTCTTCTTTGATGTTTTTACCTTTATCGATAAAGTATTTTGCTGGTGTAGATTTAACTGCATTATCAACACTACTATCATTTATATATTGGAATGTATCTGGGAATACTTCATTAAAGATGATTTTACCAGGAGTAGTTACTAAATATTTATCCATGTATTTATCTGGGAATATTTTGTGTTTAAATGATTTTACTGGTAAAGCTATTCTGGTATGAAGAGTAATTTCTCTTCTTTCATAAGCCATAATAGCATCATCTGTATTTCTAAATACTCTTCCTTCTCCTTCTAAACCAGCTTTTTCCATTGTTAGATAATAGTTACCTAAAACCATATCTTGTCCTGGAGTGGCAATAGGAGAACCGTCTTTTGGTGATAAAATGTTATTCGCACCTAACATTAAAAGTCTTGCTTCAGCTTGTGCTTCTTCGCTTATTGGTACGTGTACAGCCATTTGGTCACCATCGAAGTCGGCATTGAAGGCTGGACAAACTAATGGGTGAAGTCTAATAGCTTTACCTTCGATTAATTTTGGTTCAAATGCTTGAATACCAAGTCTATGTAAGGTTGGCGCTCTATTAAGAAGTACTGGGTGTTCCTTAATGACTTCTTCTACAATATCCCATACACGTTCATCTTGATTTTCTATCATTCTTTTAGCTGCTTTGATATTACTTGCTATTTCTTTTGATACGAGTCCATGAATAACATGTGGTTTAAATAATTCTAAAGCCATTTCTTTTGGAATACCACATTCATACATTTTTAGTGATGGTCCTACTACGATAACTGAACGTCCTGAATAATCGACACGTTTACCAAGTAAGTTTTGACGGAAACGACCTTGTTTACCTTTTAACATACTAGATAATGATTTTAATGGTCTATTACCTGGACCTGTTATGTTTTTACCACGTCTACCATTATCGAATAAAGCATCTACTGCTTCTTGTAACATTCTTTTTTCATTTTGAATAATGATAGATGGAGCATTTAAATCGATTAGTTTTTTTAATCTGTTATTACGATTAATAACTCTTCTATATAAATCATTTAGATCTGATGTTGCAAATCTTCCACCATCTAGTTGAATCATTGGTCTAAGCTCTGGTGGAATAACAGGCAATGCTGTTAAAATCATCCACTCTGGTCTATTTCCTGATTCTAAGAATGCATCTAAAACATCTAATCTTTTAATTAAACGAATGCGTTTTTGACTTGATGAATCTTTGATTTCGTCTATTTCTTTCTTAATTTCGTTAACTTCTTTTTCTAGGTCAACTTCTTTTAATAACTCTTGTATTGCTTCAGCTCCCATACCAACTCTAAAGCTATTACCATATTTTTCATAGTAACTTCTATATTCTTTATCGCTGATAGTTTGTTTTTTCTCTAATGGGGTATCACCTGGATCTAAAACAACATATGATACGAAATATAATACTTCTTCTAATTCTCTTGGTGACATATCTAGAACTAGCCCCATTCTAGATGGCACACCTTTGAAAAACCAAATGTGTGATACTGGAGTTGCTAGTTCTATGTGTCCCATACGTTCACGTCTTACTTTTGATTTTGTAACTTCGACACCACATCTGTCACAAATGATATTTTTATATCTTAATCTTTTGTATTTTCCACAGGCACATTCGAAGTCTTTGGTTGGTCCAAATATTTTTTCGCAAAATAATCCGTCACGTTCTGGTTTTAATGTTCTATAGTTCATAGTCTCTGCTTTTTTAACTTCACCATAAGACCATGAACGAATTTTTTCTGGTGAGGCAATGGCTATTTTAATTCCTTCAAAACTATTTGCATCCATTAATTATCCTCCCCTTCCAATTGTTTTAATTCTTCATCAGTTGGTTCTTCTATTTCGTCTTCTTGAACATCATCTTGAATATCATCTTGATTTTCTTCAAAATTATTAAGTTCATTTTCTAAATCAGCAGATATTTGCTGTTTAGCTTTTTCTTGAGCTGCTTTTTCTTTTAATATTTCACTTTCTAAATCAGACTCTGGAACATATGAATCTTTTTCTGCTTCTTCTAATTCTTTAAGTTCTACATATCTACCTTCATTATCTAATACGGTAATATCTAAACCTAATGCTTGGAATTCTTTAATTACAACTCTAAAGCTTTCTGGTACGCTTGGTTTTGGTAAATCTTCACCTTTAACTAAAGCTTCATACATTCTAACACGTCCTGTAACATCATCAGATTTTACTGTCATCATTTCTTGTAAAATATGAGCTGCTCCATAAGCATATAATGCCCAAACTTCCATTTCTCCGAAACGTTGTCCACCAAATTGTGCTTTACCTCCTAGTGGCTGCTGGGTAACTAATGAATATGGCCCTGTTGATCTTGCATGTAATTTATCATCTACCATGTGGTCTAGTTTGATCATATACATAACACCAACACTGATTCTATTATCAAATCTTTCACCAGTTCTACCATCGTATAACCACATTTTACCGTCTTTATCTAATCCGGCTTCGTCTAAAGCATCGATAATCTCTTCACGTGTTGCACCGTCAAATACTGGAGTTGCAACATGTATGCCTAATGTTTTTGCGGCCATACCTAAATGTAATTCTAATATTTGTCCTAAATTCATACGTGATGGAACACCTAATGGGTTAAGTAAAATATCGACTGTTCTACCATTTTTATCGTATGGCATATCTTCTTCAGGAAGTACTAATGAAACAACTCCTTTGTTTCCGTGACGTCCTGAAATTTTATCTCCGACACCGATTTTACGTTTTTGAGCTATATATACTCTAACTTTTTTACTTACTCCTGCTGGAAGTTCGTCACTATCTTCTTTAGTTAATACTTGTACATCGTGAACGATTCCGCCGCCACCGTGCTGAACTCTTAAAGATGTATCTCTAACTTCTCTTGTTTTTTCACCGAAAATAGCATGTAATAGTTTTTCTTCTGATGTAAGTTCTGCCATTCCTTTTGGTGTTACTTTACCGACTAAAATATCGTCGTCTTTAACTTCAGTACCTATTCTTATGATACCGTTTTCATCTAGGTTTTTACGTGCTTCTTCTGATACGTTTGGAATATCTCTGGTAAACTCTTCGGCTCCTAGTTTAGTATCTCTACATTCTATTTCATAGTCTTTGATATGTATTGATGTAAATACATCGTCATTAACTAATCTTTCATTTAAGATAACTGCGTCTTCGTAGTTATATCCGTCGTAGTTGACAAATGCAATTGTTAAGTTTTTACCTAATGCCATTTCTCCTTGATCAGTTGATGGACCATCGGCTATAACGTCTCCAAACTTAACTGTATCGCCTTTTCTTACGATTGGTTTTTGATGGTAACATGTTCCCATATTACTTCTTTCAAAACCTTCTAAATAATATGTATCTTTACCTTTTTTTGTTTTGATAATTATTTTTCTAGCATCGACATAATCAACAACACCGTCTGCTTTCGCACATATTACTACACCTGAATCTTTTGCAGCTATAGCTTCGATTCCTGTTCCAACATATGGTGCTTCAGCTTCTAAAAGTGGTATTGCTTGACGCTGCATGTTCGCACCCATTAAGGCTCTTTTACCATCGTCGTGCTCAAGGAATGGGATACCAGAAGTTGTTATAGATATTATTTGTTGTGGTGAAACATCAACATAATCTATTTTTTCTTTTTCGATTATTAAATTATCGTTTTGATATCTTACTGGAACTTTTTCATCTAATATATTTCCTTCATCATCTGATTTAATTGTAGCTGGTGCGATATAGTATTCTAATTCTTCATCAGCTGTCATGTATCTTATTTCATCTGTTAATTTATTATTTATAACTTTTCTATATGGAGTCATAATAAAGCCGTATTCGTTAACTTTTGCATAACTTGCTAGTGAAGTGATTAATCCGATGTTTGGTCCTTCTGGTGATTCTACTGGACATAGTCTACCATAGTGTGATGGGTTAACGTCACGTACTTCCATTCCGGCTCTATCTTTAGAAAGTCCGCCAGGTCCTAGTGAAGATAATCTTCTTTTATGTGTAAGTTCGGCTATTGGGTTGATTTGATCCATGAACTGTGATAACTGTGATGAACCGAAGAACTCTTTAATTGCAGCTGTTAATGGTCTAATGTTTATTAAACTTTTTGGTGTAACTTCTGCAATATCTTGAGTACTCATTCTATCTCTAATCATTCTTTCAATTCTGCTGATACCTATTCTGAATTGATTTTGTAAAAGTTCTCCTACTTGTCTTACACGTCTATTTGATAAATGGTCTATTTCATCAAATGAACCTATGCCTTCTAATAGATTTAAATAGTATGATAATGATGCGTATACATCTGATACTGTTAAACGTTTGATATCTATATCTTGATCATTACCTATTACTTTAACTATTTTTTCTGGGTTTACTTTAGAATAAACTTTGACCATTTGAACAGTTCCATATGTATCTAACTCTTCATTTATTAAAGTGTCTACTTTTCCATATCCATCTTTAAATATTGGTTTTAATTTATTTAGTAATTCTTTGTCTATTAAATCACCATTACTAGCGATAACTTTTCCGTCTACTTTGATATCTTCGGCTAATTTACATCCTAAAAGTCTATCGGTTATATTTAATTTTTTGTTAAATTTATAACGTCCTACTTTTGCTAGATCATATCTGAAAGCATCGAAAAATCTAGTAATTAATTGGTTTTTCGCACTTTCTAATGTGCTTGGTTCACCAGGTCTTAATTTTGAATGAATATCGATTAGTGCCTCATCGGTATTTTTATTTGTGTCTTTTTCGATAGTTTTAATTAAATATTCGTCTTCACCGAATAAATCTAAAATATCACTATCACTAGATAAACCGATTGCTCTTAAAAGTGTTGTAACTGGAACTTTTCTTGTTCTATCTATTCTAACATAGATAATATCTCTTGCATCTGTTTCATATTCAAGCCAAGTACCTCTTGTTGGTATAACTTGACACCCTACTGTCACCCTACCGTTTTTCTTGTCTACTTCTTTACCGAAATAAACTGATGGTGAACGAACTAACTGTGATACAATAACACGTTCTGCTCCATTGACGATAAAAGCTCCACTATCGGTCATAAGTGGCATATCGCCTAAATAAATTTCTTGTTCTTTGACTTCACCAGTTTCAACATTGAAAAGTCTTGCTTCTACTTTTAGTGGCGCAGCATAAGTAGAATATCTTTCTTTACATTGTTTAATGGTGTGTCTTGGTTCATCAAAACTATATTCACCAAATTCTAATGACAAATTACCAGTGAAACTTTCCACTGGAAAAATATCATCAAATACTTCTTTGATACCTTCATTGATAAACCAATTATAAGAATCTTTTTGAATCTCTAATAAGTTGTTTAGCTCAACTTTATTTTTTGTTTTTCCGTAATTTCTTCTCTCTCTTTTACCATTGATTTTTTGAATTTTGTATGCCAAGTGATTCACCCCTATAAACTAGTTTTTAGATTTTTCATGTCTCTTTAAGAGTACATGTCGCCAATATATAATTATAAAGGTTTAGCTTTGAAAAGTCAATGCTTTTTCGCACATATTATATAAAAACCTTTATTTTTTGTTATAACGTCCACTTCATATTCTTTTTCTAAATCTTTTAATACTGATTTGGCTCCACCGTTTTTATTTATGACAAACAAAAGCTTTCCATTTTCTTTTAAATATTCTTTTGCTTTAAATAATATTTCATATAATATTTTCTTACCTACTCTAATTGGTGGGTTTGTAATAATATAATCGTATTTTTTATCTATATTTTCGTAAATATTACTTTTAAATATATTTACATCTACTTTGTTTAGTTTGGCGTTTTTTTTGGCTAAAGATATTGCCCTATCATTTATATCTATCATATCGACATTGGAAGATGATGTTTTTTTGATAAAAATACCTATTGGACCATACCCGCAGCCAAAATCTAAAACGTCACCTTTAATATCTTGAATATTTTCAAGTAGTGTTCTAGTTCCAAAATCTAAACCTTTTTTAGAAAAAACTCCATTATCTACTATAAATTTCAAATGAATATTTTTTATTATAACTTTAACTGTTTTTTCTTCGCTTTTAACATAATCGTTTGTAAAATAATGTGACATTTTATTCACCTTTCAATAAATGGGTAAAGCCCACACTATTTTAAATAGTGCAGGCTCTTAAATTTTTTAATTATTTAACTTCAACAGTTGCGCCAGCTTCTTCGAATTTAGCTTTTAATTCTTCACCTTCTGAAGATGGAATATTTTCTTTAATAGCTCCGCCGTTATCTGCTATGTCTTTAGCTTCTTTTAATCCTAAACCAGTAACTTCTTTGATTAATTTGATTACTGGTAATTTGTTAGGTCCTGCAGCTGTTAATGTAACAGTAACTGTACTTGGTCCAGCTGCTTCTTCTGATGCAGCAGGTGCAGCAGCTACAGCTACAGCTGATGGATCAACACCAAATTCCTCTTTCATTGCTTCTACTAATTCCATAACTTCTAACATGCTCATTTCTTTTAAACCAGCGATAAATTCATCTTTTTTAATTTTTGCCATTTAAATCATTCCTTTCTAATTTTCTTTCTTTTCTAAATCTTGTCTATATAAATCTAAACATATAGATAAGTTTTTAAGTGGGTAAATAAGTCCACTTGCAAGCATTGTAAGTAATCCTTCTCTTGATGGTAATTTTGATAATTCAGATAATTTTGCTTCATCTGTTTTTTCTCCATCAATTAATCCTACTTTAACGATTAATGATGGGTGTTTTTTTGCAAATTCATATAATACTTTAACTGGGGCAACTGGATCATTACCGAATGCCATAGCTTTTGGCCCTTTTAAATCGTCATTTAAATCGATTTTTAAGGTATCAAATGCTCTTTTGACTAAAGTATTTTTATAAATTTTAAATTCTGAATCACTTTCTTTTAACTTTCTTCTTAGTTCGTTTGTCTCTTCTGCAGTTAATCCTTGATACTCAAATAAAACTGTTGCTTCTGCATTTTTAGTTTTATCAGCGATTTCATCGATGATTTCTTGCTTTTTGTCTAAGATTTTTTGATTAGCCAATTCTAGCACCTTCCTTTCTTCTTGCCGTATTTAAAAAGCTCTAGCTATTATGCCAGAGCGAAAAGACTTTATGTTTTGTCCTCGGTAGGAAATTAAGCTATAAGCACCTACTGTCTACGGCATAATTAAATCAACATGTAAATTATATCATAGCTTTTTTTAATTGTCAAAGCTTGATGGATCTACTTTAATTCCAGGTCCCATTGTTGCTGATAGGGAAATATTTTTTACATATGTTCCTTTAACAACACTTGGTTTTGATTTGATAATTAAAGTAACAAAGGTTTTTAAGTTGTCTAATAAATCTTCATCACTAAATGATACTTTACCTATTAAGGCATGTACGTTTCCAAATGAATCTGTACGGTATTCAATTCTTCCTTTTTTAACTTCTTCAACTGCTTTTTTAGTATCCATAGTTACTGTACCTGTTTTAGGGTTTGGCATTAAACCTTTAGGTCCTAAAATTCTACCGATTTTTCCTAAAGCTGGCATCATGTCTGGTGTTGCGATTAAACTATCGAAATCAAACCAGTTTTCTTTTTGGATTTTTTCGATCATATCAGTATCGCCAACATAATCTGCTCCTGCTTCTTTTGCAGCTTTTGCAGCTTCACCTTTAGCAATAACTAAAACTTTTTTAGTTTTACCTGTTCCGTGTGGTAATACTACTGCTCCTCTTAATTGTTGATCGGCTTTTTTAGTATCTAAATTTAAATGCATTGCTACTTCAACTGAAGCATCGAAAGAAGTATAAGAAGTTTCTTTAACTAATTTTACTGCTTCTTCTTTAGTGTAAAGTTTATTTTTTTCAAGTTTCTTAGCTTCTTCTAAATATTTTTTACCTTTTTTCATATTTTTTACCTCCTTGTGGTCTTTGCGGATTATTCCTCCCACATAGCATGGGTTTATTTTTCGACTTTAACGCCCATATTTAAAGCTGTACCTTCGATGATTTTCATTGCATCTTCAATAGTATAGCAATTTAAATCTGGCATTTTTGTCTCTGCAATTTCTCTTAATTTTTCTTGTGATAATGTTGCAACAGTTTCATTTTTACCTTTAACTGAACCTTTTTTAATACCGCATGCTTTTTTGATTAAGAAAGCTGCTGGTGGAGTTTTAACTACAAAGCTAAAACTTCTGTCTTCGTTAACTGTAATTTCTACTGGTAAAATGTCACCCATTTTATCTCTTGTTGCTTCATTAAATTGGTTACAAAAATCTCCTAAATTAATTCCTGCAGGTCCTAAAGCTGTACCAACTGGTGGAGCTGGTGTTGCTTTTCCGGCTGCGATTTGAATTTTGATTTTTTTAACTTTGTTATTTGCATCTTTTGCCACGAAAAACACCTCCTAATATTTTTTCCGCGGGTGGTTACAATGATTATCCGCTTTTCATTTGGTAATCTCCCACTTTTTCTATATTAAAATTAATATAGCATGTTAATAGTATCACAAATTAATGGCTTTGTAAATATTATGCCTTGCTAATTTGTGATAATTCTAATTCGACGTTTGTCTCTTGTCCGAATAGATCAATTGCTACTTCTAGTTTAGCTTCTTTTAAATTTACAGATTTTATCGTTCCAAACATTCCTTCGAATGGTCCTGATATAACTTTTACTTTTTCGCCTTCTTTTAAGTCGTTTTCGGCGTCTAATCTGCTCATGCCCATTGAACCTAATATTCTATCTACTTCGGCTGATGTTAATGGGAATGGTTTTGCTCCTTTACCTGATGAACCGATGAATCCTGTAACTCCTGGTGTGTTTCTTACTATAAACCACGCTTCATCAGTCATTACCATTTCGACTAATATGTATCCTGGGAAAAGTTTGACTGTTTTTTCTTTACCGTTTGCATCTATTACTTTTTCTTCTGGGACAACTACTCTTAATATATAATCTTCCATGCCCATTGAACTGGCACGCATTTCTAATTTTTCTTTTACTTTACTTTCGTGTCCAGAATAAGTATTTACTACATACCACTCTTTTTCCATTAATTACCCCTCCAATAATGTTCTAATAAAAGCAATGATAACGTCTGATAATATAAAGAATACTGAAAATACGACGATGCATATTAAGACTGCTAATGAATATTTGAACATTTCTTTTCTTTTAGGCCATCTAACTTTTTTAAATTCTGAACGAATTCCTGAAATTTTCTTTTCTTCTTTGGCTTTTTTTGCCATAAATTTCACCTACTTTAATCATATGATTTTTCCAAATAAAAAACACTTCTTTGTGTCTATCAATAAAATAGCACACCCTTTATTTAAAGTCAATAGTTTTCTATTAATTTATTAAAAGTTCTGTTATAAAATCTACTGCATCTATACTGAAATCTTTGATTCTATATATTTTATCTTTAAAAAACTTATTTTTGGTATTTGTATTGTTTATTTTTAGGATATAATTTTCTTTATTTTCTAATAGTTCAACATCTTTTGTATATCTTTGATATTTTTTGCTTAGGTTTTCTAAATCTTTTTTGTTTCCATATATATATAAATATCCTTTATTTATATATATACTATTTGGAACGAAAGATCTATAAAACTGTTTAATTATATCATAATTACAAATTACTGTATCTAATGATTTCTTTTTAAATTTTTTCTTTAATTTTTTAATGTTTATTTTTTTATTTCTTCCTTTTTTTATCATATTGAACTTTTTACCTGTTAAACTGACATTACTTAAGATATAACAAGTATCAATATTGTCATTTTCCTCAATAGCATCTAATAAAATACTTTCTGTCATTCCTATTCCTAATAATGAACCTTTAATTTTTTTGATTATTTTTAATAATTCATTTTCCATTTTCTTCCTCCAAAAGTTTATTTATAACATAACTTGCGGCTATTAGTCCAGCTGCTGCTGGGACAAAGGCATTTGAACCTATTTTGCCCTTAATAACGGGTTTTTCTTTTGAAAAAACTACTGGCACTTTACCTTTTATGTTCTCTTCTTTTATCATTTTTCTTATTTTTTTAGCAATTGGATCGTATTCTGTTTTTCTAATATCTGTTATTTCTAATAATTCTAGATGCATTTTATTACCTGTTCCCATGACTGATATAAAAGGGATATTTTCTTTTAGACATTTTTTAATTATTATTTTTTTGCTATTAATTGTATCAATAGCGTCTATTACAAAATCTATTTTATTTAAAAATATTTCATCTATATTACTTTCATCTAAAAATAATTTATAAGTTTTAATATTTATATTTGGATTTATATTTAGGGCGATTTTTTTAGCTATATCTACCTTATACTTGCCTACTGTATTTTGATAAGCTAAAATTTGTCTATTTAAATTTGTAATATCTATTTTGTCACTATCTATAATTATTATATTTTCTATACTGCTTCTAATTAAACTTTCAAACGCATGACCACCAACGCCACCTAAACCTATAACTAAAACTGTTTTATCTTTTAATTTATCTATGTCAATCAATAATTTTAATCTATCAAACAATTTAATCACCTTGATAAAATTATACTATATTTTTTAAAAAGAAAAAAGTTTTAAAAAATTTTTAAAACTTTTGAACGTCCTTTTAATTCTTTTTCTATTTCAGAGTTTAAAATATTACTTTGATTTATTAATTCTTTATTTTCTTGTATAACTTCTCTTAATTTTTCTAATTTTTCTTTTTTAGCTTCTATTTCTGATTTAAGTTTTTGATTTTCTTTTAATAATGTTGTTATATCTTTATTGGGTTTTAAATTTCTTATAAATTCATTATTTAAAAACTTATATAACTGTGATGTTTTAAAATCTCCATTATATTTTTTATTATTAAAACGTATATTTATTGGAGCAAAAAATAGTATATTTTTGGAAATTAACATGTTATTTTCTTTATCAACATAAAACTTTACTGGCTTTATTTTGTAAAAATAATTGTTTATATAAATAAATTTATTTCCATTATAATGTTTGTATTCAGGATATTTTAATATTGTGAAACTATAGTATTGAGGCCATCCTTTAACTAAATAATAGTATTTTTTTGTCCATTTTAATTTAGAAATATCAGATATATTTATTCTTTTTTTAAAATCAGGATATTGTCCATATTCTACTACTTCAATACCGTTTTCGTAATTTGTTTTTAATGTTTTTATAAAATCTTCTGATTTATCATATTTTAGCACTGGACGGACGCCATTATAATGACATGGAAAGTTAATTTCGAATTCACCTTCAGGAGTAAAAATTTCGTTTGTAATTTGTCCGCAGTAAGGATGTGATTTTGTTCTTGTCCAATATGGATAATTACATTCTTTTCCTACTTTTTGTAAAACTCTTGAATTACTTAATATTTCTTCTTTGCTTAATAATGTTACTTCAATATTATTATTCATGATTACCTCCTACATTTATTTTGTATCCATTTTTTAAAACTTTTGTTTTGGCAAGTTTATCTACTGTTTCACTATTTACTGTTTGAAAAGCTGCTAGTAGATCTATCATATCTTCATCTATATTTAAACATATTAATTTACCTGCTTCATTATATGATAAACTAAAGTGACAGTTAGGCGCTAGTTCATTTAATGAAATAGCATAATTTATTGAAATTCTATTTAAATTTATAAATTTGTTTTCGCTAAAATCATATATATGTCCATTTATACTTGCAATAAAATGTGCAGAAGTATTTTTTGAGTTAAATACTGCATACCAGTATTTATCTAAACTATCATAGGCTTTGTTTTTAAAGTTTTCTAAATATTCATCTATGGTAATGTCATTTAAATTTATTTTGCCAGATTTTACCATTCCTTTTAAAATTAAAGCTAAATCTTCTACTCCTTCATAAGTTACTCTCATTATATTTTCATCATTATATAAATCTTCTAATAAATTTACTTTTTTATTTTCTTCTAAAATAGCTAAAAATATATTAGAGTTATTTATATTTTTTAAAGTTTTTGCATTTAAATAAATATAATCTTTTAAAAAATAAGTGTTTTTAATAATTTTTTCTTTTGCCTTCTCATCTATAATATTTTGATATTTTTCTGTAAATTCATCTAACAAATAACATTTATCATCATCTAAATCAACTTGTATTAGTCCATGATTAATTATGTAAATTAATCTCCAAGAATTATTAGGAAATACTTCTTTAAAAGATTTAGCAAAGGTAATTTTTTCATCATTTAAATATTTATGTGTATTAAAATTATAAATTAAACCATCAATAGACGCTAGTACGTTTAAATTATTATTTATAAATGCTAAAAAAAGATTTTCTTCATTTATATCATCTAAATCATTTGGGTTTAAATAATAAACATTATCTTTGTTAATATAATCTGGATAGGCATATTCTTCTTTCATAGTCTTGCTCCTTTGTTTAATATAATAACATATTTTATGAAAAATGCAACCTAAAATTTTAGGCTGTATGTTTTTCATATACTAGGAATTTGCTTTGCAAAAATAAAAAACCAAACAAATGTTCAAAAAACTATTTACAAATGTAATTATTCG
>CALVRL010000022.1 GCA_944358625.1 uncultured Bacilli bacterium
AAATTTTTAAAATTTGGTGAACTAAAATTCTTTTTGTTGTACAATAATTTCTATTTTTGTTTTTCAAACTATCACCACTTTTATTATATGTTTTTATGAAAAAAATATTATATTTGTGATAGAATAGATAATGAAAAGAGGGATAAAGTGTTGAACATCGAGAGTGTTAAAGGAATTATAATTGCTCCTAATGGAACTTTTAAATCTTTTGGGGTACATAGTGATGATGAACTTGATGAGATGAATTTTCATGATACTTCATTTAAAATAGATTTAGCTAATAGTTCTTGGTTTAAAAGATTAAAAAAAGAATGTGGTATTGATTATATAAATAATGTCTGCGCTTCAGCTATGAAATGGACAGAAAATGGCGTTATTACGATGATTAATGCGGGTGCTAGAGAGATGGAGGCTTACTGTATACTTATACCTACAAAAATATCTATTAAACAAAAAAGATTATTAGAGAAAAATTATGAAAATATAAAAAATCAAATTCAAAGAAATGATGCTTTTTTTGAGGGGTATATTTTTGATGAAGATGGTAATCTTACTTTATCTTCACCGATTTATAGTCAAGATATTTTGTATGATTTTTTAGGTATGTCTATTAAGAAAAGTAAAGTAAAAAAATTAAAAAAGTAGGTGATAGATGTGCAGAAAATATTAATTATCGAAGATGAGGTTAAAATTAGGGAAGAACTTTCTAGTTTTTTAAAAAATAATGGTTTTGAAGTTTTAAGTATTAATAATTTTGAAAATACTTTAGATGATATTTTAGATAAAGATGTAGATTTAATCTTAATGGATATTAATATTCCTAATATTAATGGTATGCACTTATGTAAGGAAATTAGAAAGGTTAAAAATACTCCTATTATTATTGTTACAAGTAGAAATAGTGAGATGGATGAGCTTATTTGTATGAATTTTGGAGCTGACGATTTTATAGTTAAGCCTTATAACCTGCAGGTTTTACTGGCTCATATTGAGGCTGTTTTAAAAAGAAGTAATAAAGAGATAAGCCATATATTAGAATATGATGGTATGAAGGTTAATTTATCTAAAGGAATTATTGAATATAATGATAAAAATATTATTTTAACTAAAAATGAGGTTTCTATTTTAACTTATCTTTTAGAAAATAGGGGTAAGGTAGTATCTAGAGATGATTTAATTAATTATTTATGGAATAGTGAAATGTTTGTGGATGATAATACTTTGACGGTTAATATTACAAGACTTAGGAAAAAATTAGAGGAACTTGGATTCAATGATATTATTCAAACTAGAAGAGGCTGGGGTTATATAATATTATGAAGTTTACTAGTTATTTAAAAGATAAAATTGTTTTAATTTTAACTTATATTTTTATTCTTATATTAGTTTTTTTAATTTTACTTGTTTTTGACCTTTATTATACGGGTATTATTTTGGTTATGTTTTTACTTATTTTACCTTGCTTATTTTTGCTTTTTTATAGGTTTTATAAAAAGAAAAAATTTTATGATGAGATATATTTTATTTTAGATAAACTTGATGATAAGGTTTTGATTCATGAGACTATAGATAATCCTAATTTTTTGGAAGGTGATTTACTTTTAGATATTTTGAGAATTACAGATAAATATAAATTAGAAGAAATTAACAAGTATAAAAAACTTATAGAAGATTTTAAAGAATTTATGGAAATGTGGGTGCATGAGATAAAAACTCCTCTTGCTGTTTGTAATTTAATTTGTGAAAATAATCAAAATAGGGTTACTGATAGTATTAGTGAAGAAGTTTTAAAAATGGATAATTTAGTAGAACTTATTTTGTTTTATGCGAAAAGTAAAATGGCTTTTAAGGATTATATTGTTAAAAGCAGTAGTTTGAAAGATATTGTTAACAAGGTTATTTTGAAAAATAAAAAAAGTTTTTTAGAGAAAAAAATTAAACTTGATATTCATGATTTAGATTATTTGGTTAAAACTGATAGTAAGTGGATGGAATTTATTATTAATCAAATTATTAGTAATAGTATAAAGTATATTAAGGATAATCCTTTGATAGAAATATATGCTTTAGAAAATAAGGAAAATGTTAATTTAATTATTAAGGATAATGGTATAGGTATTGATTCAAAAGATGTTCCTTTGGTTTTCGAAAAAGGTTTTACTGGTCAAAATGGTAGAAGTAAATATAATTCTACTGGTATGGGACTTTATTTGGTTAAAAAACTTTCTGATAATTTGGGTAATGATGTTTTAATTGAAAGTGTTTTGAATGAGGGAACTACTTTAAAAATTATTTTTCCTGTAAGTTCTTTTACAGATGATATTTTAGGAGGTTAAATTATGGGTTTAAAGGTTAAAAGTTTAAGGAATGAAAATGATCCTTTAACATTTAAAATTGATGATATTGATTTTAATATTTCTTTTGATAATATAGAAAAGGAAATTAAGCTAGATGAAAAGAGTTTAATTTTACTTGAAAATGCGATATTTAATGATGGTAAAATTGTTAAAAATAAGAAAAAAATAGTGATGGGAGATTATACTGTTAAGTTAAATTCTAGTTTGGAGGTTAATAATTTATGGCTTAAGGCTTTTGATAAACTATTAGAATTTAATTTAATTGAAAAAGATGGTGATGATTTTAGAGTAACTTCTAAAGGTAAAAAATATTATGAGAACCTTTGAGAAGTTTTTTCTTACAAAAATGTAATGATTTGTAAGATAAATAAATTGTTTGTTTTAATTTCTTTCAGTATAATTTTTTGTGAGGTGAAAATTTATGGAAATTTTAAAGGTTTCAAATATTTGTAAATATTATGGTAATAGGTCTAATTTGACTAAGGCTATAGACAATATTTCTTTTGATGTTAATGAGGGTGAATTTGTTGGTATTATGGGGGCTTCTGGCTCTGGTAAGACTACTTTATTAAACTGTATTTCTACTATTGATAAGGTAACGGCTGGGCATATTTTAATTAATGGGGTAGATGTTACTATGCTTAGGGGCGAAAAACTAAATAAGTTTAGAAGAGAAGATTTGGGGTTTATTTTTCAAGATTTTAATTTACTTGATACTTTAACTGGTTATGAAAATATCGCACTTGCTTTAACTATTCAAAAGGTAAAACCTAAAGAAATTGATAAAAAAATTAAAGAGGTTAGTAAAACTTTGAATATTACTCATGTTTTAAATAAGTATCCTTATCAGATGAGTGGTGGTGAAAAGCAAAGAGTGGCTTCTGCTAGAGCTATTATTACGAGCCCTAAATTAATTTTGGCTGATGAGCCTACAGGGGCTTTGGATAGTAAAAGTAGTAGAATGTTACTTGAGAAAATGGAAGAGCTTAATAAGAATTTAAAGGCTACTATTTTGATGGTTACACATGATGCTTTTACGGCTAGTTATTGCTCTAAAATTTATTTTATTAAAGATGGTAAAATTTTTAATGAATTAATTAGGGGTGATGATTCTAGAAAAGAGTTTTTTGATAGGATAATTGATGTTGTCACTTTACTTGGAGGGGATTTGAATGATGCTCTTTAAGTTATCTATTAAGAATATTAGAAAAAGTTTTAAAGATTATGCGATTTATTTTTTAACTTTGGTTTTGGGTGTAGCTATATTTTATGTTTTTAATGCTATAGATAGTCAGGAAGCTATGCTTACTCTTACTAGTGCGGAAAAAGAAATTATAAATTTAATGAATGAGTTTTTAAGTGGTGTTTCTGTTTTTGTGGCTATTATTTTGGGGTTTTTGATTATTTATGCGAGTAGGTTTTTAATTAAAAGAAGGAAAAAGGAATTTGGTATTTATTTTACTTTGGGTATGAGTAAAAAAAATGTTTCTAAAATTCTTCTGCTTGAAACTTTTATTATAGGAGTAATTTCACTTGTTGTTGGTTTAATTTTAGGTGTTATTGCTTCACAGTTTATGAGTATTATAGTTGCTAAACTATTTGAAGCTGATATGTCGAGGTTTGAATTTGTTTTTTCTAAAGCTTCTTTGATTAAAACTGTAGTTTATTATGCAATTATTTATTTGATAGTTATGATTTTTAATGTTTTTATGGTTAATAAGTATAAGTTAATTGATTTACTTAATGCTTTTAAAAAGGGTGAAAGACTTAAGGTACGTAATTTAACTTTATCGGTTATTATATTTTTGGTTTCTATTTGTATTTTGGGTTATGCTTATTATTTGGCTTTAAATAGGCTTGATAGTTTAGATTTGTTTGGTCTTTCTATATTACTTGGTATTTTGGGAACGTTTTTATTTTTCTTTGGTATATCTGGTTTTATTTTGAAATTGGTTCAAAGTAATAAAAAAATTTATTTTAAAAATTTAAATGTTTTTATTTTAAGAGAAATTAATAGTCAGATTAATACAACTGTGTTTTCTGTTAGTGTTATATGTTTGCTTTTATTTTTTACAATTACGATTTTTTCTTCAGCTTGGAGTATTAATTTAAGTTTAAAAAATGATTTAGTTTATGGTACTCCTGCTGATGTGCAAATTGTTAGTTATTCGCAAGATGTTTTGGATGTTCAAAAGGGTATTTTGGATAAAATAGACTATGATGTTGATAATTTTTCTTCTTATGTGAAAGCTAATACTTATGGCTTTGAAAATGTTACTGTTGGAGATTTGATAAAGCCTATTAAAAAAGAGGTTTTAAAAATTTATCCTAATTTGCTTGTCGATAATTTGCTTCCTGTTATTAAAATATCTGATTATAATAAAATTGCTTCTTTTTATGACCGTGATACTTATACTTTAAATGATGATGAATTTATTTTACTTGCTGATTACGCTCAAATGATTGAATATGAAAATAAGGCTTTAAGTGAGGGCGTTACTATTGATATTAATGGTAAAAAATATCGTAATAAGTATGATAAGTGTATGGAAGGTTTAATTGATATGAGTGGTAATAAGAGTAATACTGGAGTGGTTATTATTCCTGATAGTGTTGATACTAATGGATATGTTTATGTTAGAAGTTATTTGATGGCTAATTATAAAGGTGATAAGGATAAAAAGGAAGAAGAATTTGTAAAATATGGTGATGAAATCGCTGATAATGGTGGCTTTTATAATACTAAAATAGATATATATACTGCTAGTACTGGTTTAAGGGCTATTATGATATTTATTGGTTTATATTTAGGGGTTATATTTTTGATTTCTTCGGCTTGTATTCTTGCTTTAAAAGAACTTTCTGATAGTACTGATAATAAGGAAAAGTTTGGTATGCTTAAGAAAATTGGTGTAGATGATAAAAGATTAAATAGAGCTTTATTTATAAAGGAAGGTATTTTCTTTATGATTCCTCTTTTTGTAGCTATTATTCACTCTATATTTGGTATTAAATGTGCAAATATTATTATGGAAAGTATGAGCGTTACTGGTAATATGGAATCTATTTTGTCTACGGCTTTGTTAATTGTTTTGATATATGGTGGTTATTTCTTGGTTACTTATTTTATGAGTAAGAGGATTATAAATGAAAAATAGTTAGTTTATCTAGCTTTTTTCTTTGTTATAAATAAAATTTAATTTATGAAATTAGAATTAAACAATTGATGTTTTAATAGTTATGAGAAAATATGTTTTATATAAAGATGTTTGACTTATACATGTGGGTTTGTTAAAATCAATTATAGAAGGAGGGTGGAATTATGACTCCACATAATAGTGCGAAAAAAGGTGAAATTGCAAAAACGGTCATTATGCCTGGTGATCCTTTAAGAGCAAAATATATTGCTGAAAAATATTTGACTGATTATAAGTTAGTTAATGAAGTTAGAGGTATGTATGCTTATACTGGTTTTTATAATGGTAAAGAAGTTACTGTTATGGCTCATGGTATGGGAATGCCTAGTATGGGAATTTATGCATATGAACTTTATAAGTTTTATGATGTAGAAGAAATTATTAGAATTGGTTCTTGTGGAGCCTATTTAGAGGAGATGAAACTTTTTGATATTATTTTAGCTAAAGCTGTATATACTGAAAGTAGTTTTGCTTTAACTTTAAATAATGATTTATGTCATATTGCTTATAGTGATGAGGATTTAAATGTTAAAATTGAAAAGGTTGCTTATAATAGTGGTATAAAATTATACCAAGGTATGACAGCTTGTTTAGACTGTTTTGATGTCTATATGACGGATATTGATAAATTTTTTGATAGAATGCCTGATGGGGTTAAACCTATTGCGGCTGAAATGGAAGCTTTTGCTTTATTTTATGTAGCTAAAATGCTTGGTAAAAAAGCTGCTTGTTTGATGAGTGTTGTCGATTCTAAATATATTAAAAATGTGGCAAGTGCGGAAGAAAGAGAACAAGGTTTGGATAAAATGATAAAACTTGCACTTGATTCTATTATATAATTTGTTTTTTGGATATAATAAGTATGAGGTGTTATATATGAAATATTATGATTATGATATGGATGGTTTTAAATTACATGTTATTAAAACTAATAGATTTAAAACGGTTTTCTATAGTATTAATATAAGGTTTGAAGATAATAAAGACTCTGAGATATATACTTCATTACTTAGTAGAATGCTTATTCAAACTAGCAGTAAATTTAATAGTTTAAGGGAGATTAATACTTACTGTGCGAGTATTTATGATCCTTCTTATAATATTAGAGTTTTAGATAGTGGAAGTGAAAATATTCTTCGTTTAACTTCTAGTTTTGCGAATGAAAAATATACTGAAAAGGGAATGCTTTTAAAAAATTTAGAATTTTTAACTAGTTTTATATTTGAACCTAAAATAGTTGATGGTGGTTTTGATAAAGAAATGTTTGATATTCAAAAGGAAAAACTTTTGGAATATTATAAGTCTATGAAAGATAATCCTAAAGAATATGCGAAAAGTAGATTAGCTGAAGAGATGCAGATAAAAAAATATAAAGTTTTAAAATTAGACGATCTTATTAGTGGTATTAGTAATTTAAGTGAGGTAGAACTTTATAATTTTTATCAAAGTATTATGAGTAAAGGATGCCTTGATATATTTATATGCGGAGATGTCGATGAAAAAGAGGTTAAAGAAATTTTTTCTAAATTAATTAAATTTAAAGGAACACATAAAAAAATAAATCATTTAGTTAAGCAACACGATTTTAAAGATATGCCTAATATTGTTGTAGATAAAACGAATAATACTCAAAGTAATTTGATTATTGGTTTTAAACTTGATAATTTATCTGATTTTGAGAGAAATTATGTCTTTGTTTTATACTCTTGGATTTTAGGTGGAGGAATGAGTTCTTTACTTTCTCAAACGGTTAGAGAAAAATATTCTCTTTGTTATTATATTTATGCAGTGAGACAAAATTTATTTGAAACTATGAAAATATATGCGGGTATTGATGGTGTGAATTTTGAAAAAACATGTAATTTAATTCAAGATGAATTAGAAAATATGGAAAATGGTAATTTTTCTTTGGAACTTTTTGAGGGTGTTAAAGAGATATATTATAATTCTTTAATCAGAATAGAAGATAGTCAAGATGATTTGGTAGCTAGTTATGCTTCAGAGATTTTTATAAATAATGATAGTATTAGTGATAGGAAAAAAAATATGAGTAAGGTTACTAAAGAGGATGTTATGAATTTAGCCAAAAAAGTCCATGTAGATACTATTTATCTATTAAAAGGTGAGGTGTAAATATGGAAAAGAAAAGTTATAAGGGTTTAGATTTAGATGTTTATGAGGAAGTTTTAGATAATGGTCTTAAAATTTATATCGCACCTATACCAAGACATACCATTCATGGAAGAATTACTACTTTCTTTGGTGGTTCTATTTTAGAATTTAAAAATGAAGAGGATAGTGAATTTACTAAAGTTCCCGCTGGAATTGCTCACTTTTTAGAACATAAGATGTTTGAAAAGGAAGATGGGGTTGATCCTCTTTCTATTTATGAAAATAATGGCGCTAGTGCGAATGCTTTTACTAATGAGTTTATTACGGCTTATCACTTTACTGGTGCGGGACATTTTTATGAAAATTTAAAGACACTTTTAAAATGTGTACATGAACCTTATTTTACTGATGAGAATGTTTTAAAAGAAAAGGGTATTATTTCACAGGAGAAAAAACAAGATTTGGATAATCCTTTTTCTATAGTTTATGATAGAAGTTTAGTTAATGTCTTTCATAATTTAGATTTTAAAAATACGGTTTTGGGTTCACTTGATGATATAAATTCTATTACTAAAGAAGATTTATACAAGTGTTATAATACTTTTTATCATCCTAGTAATATGATTCTTACTATAAGTGGGGATGTTGATCCTTTGGAGGTTGTTAATTTTGTTAAGAAGTTTTACTCTGAATATCATTTTGAAAAAAGGGGTAAAGCTATAGTTAAACATAAAGCTGAACCTGAAACTGTAGTTAAAGAAAAAGATGTTATTTATAAGGATAATTTATCTAAAGAAATTATGGTAAGTTATAAGGTTAAAAAACCTGATTTTATTAAAGATGATTATCTTAATAAAATGTATTTTTCATTTTTACTTGATATGAGATTTGGCGCTATGTCTTATATTACTGATGTTTTTGTAAAAAATAAGAATTTGATTTCGCCAGTTAGTTGCTATTTGGAAGTAGTTGATGATTTTTATATTATGCTTTTTAATGCGACTGTCAAAGATAATCCTTTAGAGATTATTGATTTAATCGATAAAACTATTAAAGATTTTGATTTTAGTTTAGATGATTTTGATTTGATTAAAAAGGCTATTTTAAATTCTGTGATTCTTTCAACTGAAAATCCTAGTGGTATTTGTTCGATGATAGCAAATCAAGTTAGATTTTATGATAAGCCTATTTATGATATGTATGATAAACTTAAAGGGTTAGATTTTGATACTTTTAAAGAGTATATTAAAGATGTTTGCTTGGATAATAGAAGTGTTGTTATTTTGGATAATAAAAACTTAAGAAGCTAGAGTGATTTCCTTCTTAAGTTTTATTTTTGAAATTTTGGATAGTTCATTTTCTATTTTATTTAGTGAATCTTCTTTTATATTAAATGTGTATGTAATAGTATTACCATATTCTTTTTTTATTTGAATATCTTTTAATAAATAATTTATTTGTTTTATATTGTCATAATTAAATTCAATTACTATTTTATAGCCTTTTATTAAATTTACTATATTTGTTTTATTTAATGCTTCACTCGCACTAGTACTATAAGCTCTAATGAGTCCTCCTGCGCCTAATTTGATACCGCCAAAGTATCTGATTACAACACATAATATATTTGTTAAATCATTTTGCTTTAAAACATTTAAAATAGGCATACCAGCTGTACCACTAGGCTCTCCATTATCTGAACATTTTTCTTTATTTCCTATGATATATGCGTAGCAGTAATGCGTCGCATCTTTGTATTTCTTTTTTATTTCTTTTAAATTTTTTTCTATTTCATCTAGGTTATTTATTTTTATTAATAAAGTTATAAATCTAGATTTATTTATAATTATTTCATTTTCGATATTTTCTTTTACTGTTTTCATGGTATCACCAATTAAATTATAGATAAAATATGATAAAAAAACAAGCTTGATTAAATTTTAATATTTCATTATAATTACTTAAAGAGGTGAAGAGGACATGGTTTTAGAAAAATTAAAGTTAGTTCCACATAAACCTGGGTGCTACTTAATGAAAAATTCTGATGGTGTTATTATTTATGTTGGTAAAGCTAAAGATTTAAAAAATAGATTAAATTCTTATTTCCACTCTTCACATACTGGTAAGACGGCTAGACTTGTTAGTGAAATTGCGGATTTTGATTATATTGTTGTTTCTTCGGAAACTGAGTCTTTGATATTAGAAATTAATTTGATTAAAAAACATGATCCTAAATATAATATTTTACTTAGGGATGATAAGAGTTATCCTTATATCGAACTTACTATGGAAAAAGTACCTAGATTATTAATTGTTAGAAATGTTCATAGGAAAAAGAAAAGGACTAGATTATTTGGCCCTTATCCTAATGTCTATGCGGCTAGGAAGGTTGTTAATTTACTTAATAGGTTATATCCTTTAAGAAAGTGTAATACTTATCAAAAAAGACCTTGTCTATATTATCATTTAGGTCAGTGTCTTGGTTACTGCACGAATAATATTCCTCAAGAAGAAATAGATAAAATGGAAAAGGATATCGTTAGTTTTTTAAAGGGTAATGATGAGGTTGTAACTAATAAATTAAAAGAAGAAATTAATAAAGAAAGCGAAAAATTACATTATGAAAAGGCTTTAGAACTTAAAAATTTATTAGATGATATTAATGTTATTTTGGTTAAACAGAAAATTGAAGTTAATGATAATATCGATAGAGATATATTTGGTTATTATAACGATGGTAATTATTTGAGTGTGTTTGTGTTTTTTGTTAGGGCTAGTAAAATAGCTGGTCATCATCACCAAATTATTCCTTTAATCGATAGTGAAGCGGAAGAGTTAACTAGATATATAGCTAAATTTTATGATAAGGCTTTGATTCCTAAAGAGGTATTAGTACCTAATATAGTAGATAGTAATTTACTTTCTGATTATTTTAAGGTAAGTGTTAGAGTACCTATTAAAGGTGTTAAGAAAAAGTTAGTCGATATGGCTAGTGATAATGCGAAAAAGCAGTTAGAAGATGAATATGATTTGGTTATTAAAAACGAAGAAAAGACTATTAAAGCTAATGAGGAACTTAAAAATACACTTGGTTTAAATAAATTAGATAGGATAGAGTTATTTGATAATGCACATTTATTTGGAACTTATAATGTTTCTGGTATGGTTGTTTTTATCGATGGAAGCCCAGCTAAAAATGAGTACCGTAAGTTTAAAATTTCTGTGGATAAAAATGATGATTATGGTACTATGAGAGAGGTTATTTATAGAAGATATTTTAGAGTACTTAAGGATAATTTAGTTAGACCTGATTTAATTATTGTAGATGGTTCTATTGGCCAGATGAATGTAGCTAAAGAGGTATTAGATAGTTTAGGTATGAATATTAATTTAGTGGGCCTTAAAAAAGATGATAAACACTCTACTAATGCTTTGGTTACTTTTGATGGTGAAATACCTATTGAGAAAAGAAGCAATTTATTTCATTATTTAGAAAGAATGCAGGATGAAGTACATAATTTTACTATTAATTATCATAAACAAATTAGAAGTAAGGGTTTATATGCTTCTATATTAGATGATATTCCTGGTATTGGTAAAGAACGTAAAAAAGAATTGCTTAAAAAATATAAGACAGTTGAGAATATGAGAAAACAGTCTATAGAAGAGTTATCTAGTATTTTACCTAAGAAAGTTGCTTTGGAATTAAAAGATATTTTGGAAAGTATGAAGGAAGAGTAATTCTTTCTTTTTTCTTTACGTAAAGTTTATAAGTTATTGTTGCTTTATGTTTAAAAATAAACTATATGTTAAAAATTATAATTATATTAAAAAGTTATGGTTTTTAACAAAATGTAAATTAAAATTACTCGACACAACTTTACATTTTTTTTATATTTTGGTATCATTATGTAAGATAAGGAAGTGTGCTTATGAAGAAGTCTTTGATAATAATAGGTATTGTTATTTTAATTATTATAATTTTATTTATAGGGGCTTGGATTTGGTTTGATGGTTTAAAAGAAGATAAATTAGAAACTCAAGAAAAAATGGATGAAATAAAAGAGGTATATCCTAATTTTAATCAAGCGGTTAATGATTTTTCTAATTTGAGAAATGAATTTTATAATAAAAAAGAAAATTTATTTTTAGAGACTTTGAAAGATAATGCGGATGAGTGGAATAGTTTTATAAATAGTTATAAAGATGCTATTCAAAAGGTTGAAAATAATGCTTTAAAATTAAAAGAAAACTGTAATATTGAATATGGTGATGTGGGTGTAAGTACTAAATGTGATTCATTTAAAGTAAATTATGAGGCTGCTCAAAATTATTATATTACTGATATTAAACTTTATAATGAAATGGTAGATGAATATGATAAATATAATTTAGAAAATGGTAATACTTTTCCTAAAATTAACAAGGGTGAATTTATAGTTTATAAAGATTATATCGATTATGATAAAGATGGTGAATATTTTGGAAAAGAGGTAAGTTATAATGAAGAATGATGATATAGAAACTCTTTTTGATGAAGATGATGAGTTTGTCAAAGATCCTTCTTTAGATAATGTTTTTCCTGATAAAGATGATTTTGATAAAGATAATCTTTTAAGTAGATATGAAGATGATAATGATAGTAAAGAAACATTAGATATTAAAGAAGAAATAACTAGTGATGTTTCTATAAAAAAAGAAGAAAAACACAAAAAAATGAAATTATGGCAAAAGATTTTAGTAATATTTATTTGTTTAGCTTTAATATTAGGTAGTTTTTTAGCTTTTCTTTTATATGGCCCTTATCCTAATTTTAGAAACTGGCTTATTACGACTGCTATGACGACTATGAGTCATAAATATTTGGCTACTTGGTTTTATGATGAGGATACTATTAATGGTGTTATGCAGGAAAATTATGTTAGAGAGTCTGGTGAAGAAACTGATTTAAATGCGATTAGTTTTGTGGATTATAGTAATTCTAATATAATGTACAAAAATAAATATGAAAAGGAAATTTTAACTCATGATGAGGGTGATATTTATAAACTAATAAATATTAACGAAGATGGTATGAGGGGTTATTTGGTGGCTATTTATGATGCTTCTAAAGTTAAATTAGGAACTTCTAGTAATATGAATAGTTATGGTGAGATGCTTACTAAAATTGCTGAAAATAATGATGCGGTAGTTGCTATGAATGCGAGTGGTTTTATCGATCCTGGTTATATGGGCAATGGTGGAAAACCACATGGTATTGTTATTAAAGATGGTAAACTAATTAGTAATTTATCTAGACCTAATGTAAGTGGTGGTATTATTGGCTTTACTAATGATAATAAACTTATTTTGGGTAAGATGAGTGCGGATGAGGCTTTGAGTAAAGGTGTTAGAGATGCGGTTGAGTTTGGTCCATTTTTAGTTGTCAATGGTGAGCCTTCATTTATTAAAGGTAATGGGGGCTGGGGAACTGCTCCTAGAAGTGCGATTGGTCAAAGACAAGATGGTATTGTACTTTTCTTGGTTATGGATGGTAGAGATTATCTTCATGGTATTGATGGTGTTGGTATGGTTGAACTTACGGAAATTATGATGAGATATGGGGCTTATAATGCGGCTAATTTAGATGGTGGTACTAGCTCTGGTTTAGTTATTAATGGTGTTTTAACTAATAAACCTGTCAATGGTAGTGGTCAAAACCGTACGAGGGCTATTCCTAATGGATGGATAGTTACTAAATAATTTAATTTTAATAAACATATATTTATTACTGGAGTATATTTTATAAAGGAGATGCTTTTAATGGCAAGAAGAAGGAAAAAAAGTAAAAAAAGAATATGGCTAATTTTAATTTTATTAGTTTTAATTGGTTTTGGTGGCTTTTATTTATTTAATAATTTTGATGAGGTTAAAGAAAAGGTTACTGAAGAGCCTATTAAAAAATTAAAAATTGTAGATGAGGATTCTAAAACGAGACCTATTGCGGTTATGATTAACAATAATCATGTTGCTTGGCCACATGCTGGATTAAATGATGCTTATTTGGCTTATGAAATTTTGGCTGAAGGTGGTATTACGCGTATTATGGCTTTATTTAAGGATAAAGATACTGAAAAAATTGGTTCTGTTAGAAGTGCGAGACCTTATTATTTGGATTATGCTTTAGAAAATGATGCTATTTACGTGCATTATGGTTGGAGTGATAAGGCTAAAAGTGATATTAGTTCTCTTGGGGTAGACAATATTAATGGTCTAACGGCTAGTTCAGTATTTTGGAGAGATTCTTCTTTAAATAAAGCTACTGAACATACTGTTTTTACTAGTATGAAAAAGATTAATGAATATTCTAAAGAACATGGATATGATAGGGATACTGATAAAGATTTACTTTTGAATTATAGTGTTGATGAAATTGATTTAAGTAAAAGGGAAGATGCGATAAAAGCCGATACGGTATTTATGAAATATTCATATTATACTACGGCAAGCTATGAATATGATAGTGAGAAAAAGGTTTATAAAAGATATATGTCTGATACACCACATGTGGATGCTGTTACGGGTGATCAGTATACATTTAAAAATATAATTATTACGCCTATTGAAACACATACTTACGATTCTTATGGTAGATTAGAACTTGATAATATTGGTTCTGGTGAGGGTTATTTTATAACTCTTGGATATGCTATTCCGATAACTTGGTCTAAAGATAGTAGAAGTAGTCAAACTGTTTATAAAAATATGGATGGTGAAGAGATAAAAGTTAATGATGGAAATACTTTTATTCAAATTACACCACCATCTGAAGATATTAAAATAGAGGGAAAACAAGAGGAAAATAACGAATAGGTGCCGATTTGTAATTTATTTATAAATGTGGTATACTGTTTAAGTAACTTTGAGGTGAATTATAATGAGTAGTCACAAAAAAGACTTACAATATATGAGTATAGTTAATAATATTTTAGATAATGATGAGTTTTTAAAGATTAAGTCTATAGAACACCATGGAATAAGTAGATATGATCATTCTTTGAAAGTATCTTATTATTCTTATAAAATAGCTAAAATTTTACATTTAGATTATGAACAAACTGCTAGAGGTGGTTTATTACATGATTTCTTTTTGAGTCCTGAAGATAGAACTCAAAAGGATAGACTTAAATCTGTTTTTACTCATCCAAAACAAGCTGTTTTAATGGCTAAAAGTGAGTTTGAACTTACTAAAAAAGAAGAGGATATGATTAGATCACACATGTTTCCTATTAACTTATCTGTTCCTAAATATGCAGAAAGTTGGATAGTTAGTATGGTTGATAAATGTGTAGCTACTAATGAGTTTGCTATTAAATTTAGATTTAGACTTAAGTATGCTTATAATTTATTTTTGTTATTCGCATTTAGTATTATTAAATTTTAGGGCTTTATATTAAGCTCTTTTTTTGTTATAATTAATGTGTTGTCCCAGTAGCTCAGTTGGATAGAGCACACGCCTCCTAAGCGTGGGGTCGGAGGTTCAAATCCTCTCTGGGACGCCATTTTTATATACATACTTATTTTAATTTAATGATGATTTATAATTTAATAATGTTATATATTAATAATGATTATTTAAAATTAGTTGACTTTGAGTATATAGAATCTGTTCTTAGTGTTATTTAATAAATCAAAAAATTATGAGGTG
>CALVRL010000023.1 GCA_944358625.1 uncultured Bacilli bacterium
ATAATTTTTTATACATTTGTCTACCTAATCTTCCTTTTGGAAGCATACCTTTAACAGCTCTTTCAATCATTTCTACAGGGTAATTTTCTATCATTTCTTTAGCTGTTCTTGTACGTAGTCCACCAGTATATCTACTGTGATTATAATACATTTTATCATTTAATTTGTTACCAGTAAGTACTACCTTATTAGCATTCACAACGATAACATAATCGCCACCGTCAACATGTGGAGTATAAGTAGGTTTATGTTTACCTCTTAAAACATTTGCAACTTTAGTAGCTAAACGTCCTAAAGTTTGACCTTCAGCGTCCACAACATACCAGTCTCTAGTGACATCTTCTTTTCTTTGCATGTATGTTTTCATTTCAATTTTCCTTTCCTTTACATTCGTAAGTTTTCCCAGGACTTACGCATGTGGGATAAATAAATGTACCAGTATCAATTATATCAAAAAAAAAGCAAAAGTCAATAAAATTATATGATTTTAAAGAGTATTTCATACATTTTATTGACCATTATTTAATTCATTTACAAAGAATTGATGCTTTTTCAAATATATTACCTTTATATCAATAAAGTACATCTTTTAAATATAAACCTTCAGGATTAGCCGTCTTACCAGCTTTTCTTCTATCTTGAGCATTCAAAATATCTATTATATCCTCGCTCTTTCTTTTACCCTCGCCAATTTCAATTAAAGTACCTATCATATTTCTAACCTGATATCTCATAAAACCAGTACCCAAAAAACTAAGAGTAATCTTATTCACATTTTTAAGTTCTCTAGTTAATCTAGTTTGAACAATAGTTCTAACATAATCTTCCTTTTCCTCATCAGTTTTAGTAAAAGATTTAAAATTATGAGTACCCTCCAAATATTTTAAAGCTCTTTCCATCTCCACTACATCTAATTTTTTATTATACTGATAAATATAATCCTTTTCAATTGGATTATACTCACCCATATTAATAACGTAAATATATTCTTTAGCTTTCGCATTAAATCTCGCATGAAAATCATTAGCCACAATTTCCGCATTTTTAATATAAATATCATCAGGAAGCAAACTATTAAGACCATCTTTTAACTTTTCTGGAGTAATATGCTTAATATCCAAATCAAAATGAGCTTTTTGATTATAAGCATGTACACCAGCATCAGTCCTACCAGAAGCATGTACACTCACTTTTTTATGACCATTAATAGTTTTTAAAGCCTTTTCAAGTTCACCTTGTACAGTTTTCTCTTTAGGCTGTTTTTGATACCCTTTATATTTAGAACCATCATAAGCAAATGTTATTAAATATCTCATAATCTTTCCTCCTACTTCAAAAGACCTATTATATTGTAGCACACATTCCCTTTATTTAACAAATCTATATATATCCTTCATTAAATCATTTATATCATCACGGTAACCAATATCTATACCCTTATCATTTTTAACCAAATTTTCAAATTTAATTATATCAGGCTCATCTATATTATTTTCATTTAATAATTTAGTATTCATAAATAAATCAAATTTATCACCTTGAAAAATCAAATTACCATTACTCAAACCAATTACATCATCAGCCAAAGATAAAGCCAAATCTGTATCACTACTTGCAATAATAATAGTTTTACCATATTTTAATTTCATCATTCTAAAAAGTTTAATAAATCTTTTTTTGCTTTCAAAATCCAAATCCATAAAAGGTTCATCTAAAAGAAATACCTTATATTTTTGAGCCAAAAGAAAAGCCAATGCCATTTTTTTCTGTTCACCCTTACTAATTTTAAAAGGATTTTTGTTCAAAATATTTCTATCTAAACCAACCATCTTTAAAGAATTTAATATTTTTTTATCATAATCAGTTTTAACTCTCTTCTTTTTTAAAATAAACAAAAACTCTTCATAAACAGTATTAAAACAGATATAATCCATAAAATTTTGCCTTAAAAAACCAATTTTATTAGAAACATCATTAAAAATATTTCCAATATAATCATCATAATCAAAGTTAATTAATGAAAGCAAAGTACTCTTACCACTTCCACTTTCACCCAAAATAAAAGTAATTTTATTTTCTTTAATCTTAAATGAAATATCCTTTAAATTAAAATAACTAACATTTTCAAATCTTATTTCCATAAATCATCCACCAATTTTTTATCATCAAAATAAACTCTATCAATTAATTCATAAAATTTTAATTTATTAGAAAGATTTACCGTAAAAGGAAGTTCCATATCATAAGTTTCAAAAAAATTTTCATCTTCTAAAACTCTTTTTTTAGAACCCTTAAGTAAAACCTTACCCCCACCGATAATAACCACTTCATCACTGATTAAAGCATCATTAACATCATTACTTAAATTAATCATCGTAATCTTTAATTTTTTTAATTTTTTCAAAATAATATTTTTATTTTTCTTATCTAAACCTTCTAAAATATTATCCAAAACTAAAACTTTAGGTTTACTTAAAATACCAATACCCAAATTAACTATCTTTTTATCTTTTAAACAAAGCGTATCATAATCTTTATTTAAAAGTTTATCAAAACCAAATAATTTAGAAACCTCTATAACCCTATCACTTATCTCTTTTTTATCTAAACCTTTCAAAGAATTAATAAGGATATTCATAACTATACCATCAAAATCCAAATCATCAAAAATAACTTTTATATTTTGATAATCATTCTCACCATAAATTAATATATTTTTCTTATAAAAACCACCAAGGATTTTAGCAAGTGTCGTTTTTCCAGAACCATTTTTACCTAAAATAGTGACAAATTTACCCTCTGAAATATTTAAATTAAAATTATTAAAAATAACATTTTCACCATAATTAAAATTTAAATTTTTAATTTGAACCACCTGCATACAAATCACCTTTGAAATTTATTATAGTATAAAAGATTTCATTTTACAATGAAATCTAATTATTTTGATTAAATATTTCTTTTAAAATAGGTAAACAATTAATAATAGCTTCCGTATTTTTATTAATTATTTTACTATAAACAAATTTAAAATTCTCATCTCCACCAATATCAAAATCCATAAATTGTGAAAGCGGTGTGGCTCTAACAGAACCAAGTTCAATTAATAAAGTAATCGGAAATAAACTTTTTAATTTAGAATCCATTGTAGTATAAACCTCTAAACCTTCTAACTTATAGCCAGTTTTATCACTATATATTTTAGCCACCTCATAATTATTATTCACTTCATCTTTAGTTAAATTGACCCAAGGATTTTCCTCTAAAGCATCACCTAAATAATAGACAATATTACCGCAGCTATGATAAATAAAAGAGCCTATATAATCATATTTATTTTTAATCTCATTATAAAAATTTAATAAAGCCTCATTTTCTTTTTCGATTTCACCTTTTTTAAAATAAGGACATCCTAAAGGGCCTAAAATATCTCTTCTAATATTATTTAAATGAAGTGGAGCATATATTTCTTCACCATTACTAACCCTTTCAATAAAAGAGCTTTTTTCAATATTACTATTTAAATCTACACCCCTACCATTACTAGACCAGTTAATCATACATCCTATAGGTAAATTATTTTCTTCAAAAAGTTTTTTTAAATTGTCTTTTAAATTTTTATATTTATCGTCAATTATATCAAAAGTAGCATGTCTAAACATTAAATCTTGTAATTTAATACCTTTATCTCCATATTTAGTAGCATAATCACCCTCAATATAACAGTTTCTATAATAAGTTACTAAATAAGTCTGCTCTTCTTCATCAGATATATCCCTTGGAATTAAAGATCTAATCGCACTAGTTACAATAATAGTACCTTCAGGATTTAAAATAGGTATAAAATGAATTGTATATAAATTCTCATCTATAAAAATTTCTTTTTTAGAAAGCCTTTCCATAAATCTAATCACAAAAACATTACTAATAAGCTCCGCACTATGAGTACCACCAGTAATAATAACATGATATCTTCCCCGGCCATATACATAATGATCAATAGGAAGTCCAAAATAAGTATAGCCAATAGGCTTTTCTTTTTTAATATTTTCTAACTTACCAAGTAAGTCATTCATCTCATCATAATCTAATATTTTTCCCATATCAATTTTAAAAGTATTTAAACTTTATATTTCACCTCTCTTTTATATCTATATGTTTATTATAAAAGAATAGTCATATAAACAGGTAAATATACTATGTTGTTTTGGACTTTATAATCGCCAGTATGAATAATATAAGGCGTAGCTAAATAATTATTATATTTTTTTATAAATTTACTTAAAGAATTTAAAGTATAATTTTTACCAGATTTAACTTCTATCGGTATAATATTATGCTTATTAGTAATAAAAGATTTCGAAATAAGAAAATCAATTTCCATTCTATCATCACTATTATTTTTAGAATTATTAGAATAAAAATATAATTTATGACCACTAGACACCAACATCTGTGCCACCATATTTTCCATTATCATTCCGCCATTATATTCTAACTTATCAAATAATATTTTTTTATAAATTTCTTCAGAAACAATTTCTTTTTCATTAAAAGAATGTGAAATTAAAAGACCCGTATCAGCCATATAACATTTATAAAACGTACTATCTAAATTTAAAGAAAGACCTAAACTAGGTTCAGTTGTATTAAAAGCCTGATTAACTATCATAGCATCATCAAGCCATAAAAAAGCATCCTCATAATCTCTCGTTTTAGCATTTTTATCCAAAGAAGTAATTTTAAATTTTTTTTCATGTCTTTGTAACTGTGACGGTATTTTATCAAAAATACTTCTTACCTTTAAACTATACTTACTAGCATGTTTAACTATATCATCACGGTACAAATTTAATATATTTCTTTTTATTTGATCCACCTTATTAAAATCTTTAGTATTCACATATTCCTCTACAGCTTGAGGCATCCCACCAACAATCATATATTGCCTAAAATAATCCATAGTCTTTCTATGCAAAACTTCACCAAGTGCTTTTCCCTCATTAAAACATTTTCTAATTAAATTCATCAAATTATCATTTCCTATAGCCCAAAGAAATTCTTCAAAATCCATAGGATACATTTTTAAATGTTGCTCTTCTGAAGGAATTAAAATATCACTAACATTTTCCTTTATAGAAACAAGTGATCCAGTTTCTATATAATCATATCTACCATCTAAAATCAAATATTTAATAGCCGATCTAGCTCTTGGATACAATTGTACCTCATCAAAAATTATTAAACTTTCTCTTTCATACAAATTAACATTGTAATAATTAGTCAAATATAAAAATAAACTATCCAAATCATCCAAATACAAATCAAATAATTTCTTTACATCCTCTGGAACTCTATTAAAATCAAGAAGAATATAACTTTTATAATTTTTTTTAGCAAATTCCTCTACTATATAACTTTTTCCAGTACGTCTAGCCCCATCAATAAGTAAAGCTGTTTTTCCATTGGAATTATTTTTCCATTCCACTAATTTATCATAGATTTTTCTACGCATAATATTGCCTCCTAATTATATTATACACCAAATCGAGATTTTTGAATAGCTATTTTCACACCAAATCGAGATTTTTGAATACCAGTTTTTACACCAAATCGAGATTTTTTAAAAAGCTAAATCATAAAGACTTAACTACGTTTACCATTTTGAATTTTATAACTGATTTTTAAAAGTAATTTTCGAGGTATAAATCTAATTAAAAATATTCCAAGTTTCATTTTTAAACCAGGTATAATAATTAATTTTTCATCAAACATTTTCTTAATACCATACCTAGCCACATCTAAACTATTCATTCCCTTAATAGAAAAATGCACTCTAGCAACCTTATTAAATTCCGTATCAACAGGTCCAGGACATAAAACACTTATAGAAACATTAGAACCCTCTTTTTTAAGTTCTTCATAAATACCCAAAGATAAATTAAGAACATAATTTTTAGTCGCATAATAACTAGCCATTAAAGGACCGGCCATAAATCCTGCTGAAGAAGCTACATTTAAAATATAACCCCTATCTTTTTTCTTAAAATCCTTCAAAAAAAGTTTAGTCAAAACGTGCAGAGACTTAACATTTAAATCTATCATATCAAGTTCTTTATCCAAATTAGTATCACTAAATTCACCAAAAACACCAAAACCAGCATTATTAATTAAAATATCAATATTTTCTTTTTTAACCTCATTATAAAGTTCCATACAATTATAAGTACTTGATATATCTTTAACTATATAACTAGCTTTATCTCCTAATTCTTTAGTTAATTTTTCAAGTTTAGTTTTTCTTCTAGCTACAAGTATAACATCATAACCTTCATTAACTAATACTCTTGCCATATCAGCGCCTATACCAGAAGAAGCTCCCGTAATCAATGCCTTCATATAAACCACCTTAAATAAATTATATAATATTAAAAAGTTAAAGTAAACAAATTTAAATAATTAAATTGACATATATGCTAAAATAATTTAATATAATCTTAAAGAAAGGAAATTCTTATGAATCAAAATTATGAAAATGATATTAAATGGTTTAAAGAAATTATAAATAAACCAGAAACCCTTAAACTATTGCCAAAACAGTATTTAGAAAACCCTGATTTTTTAGAAACATTTTATATAATTCTAGGTGATAAAATAAAGCCTTATATTTCAAAACAAACATTTGAAACACTAAAACATAGAGAAATAATTTTCCACAACAAAAATAAACAAAGCATAAAAAATAAACCAAATATTTCCTTAGATAGTGAACTAGAACTACTGCATAAATTATTAACAGATATAGAAACTATAAACTTACTGCCAACAGATGAAAAATATACCAATAACTGTATACAATTTTTATACTTAATATAGGGTGATGAAATAGAAAATTATATACCATACGAAATGTTCGAAGAAATTAAAAATGAAAAATTAATGGAAAAATATCATGAGAGCCATAATCAAGAGCAAGAAAAATGGGCTAAAGAAGTAGATCAAAAAATAAAATTGCTATCAAAATAGATAACAATTTTTTATTTACTTCTTCCAATATCATCATGTTTAAAATTTTTAATATTTTCTTCAAAATCACTAATCTGCTCAGGAGTCATATTAAGAAAATTATCATATATTTCTAAAACAGTATCTTCAAGTTCTTTATTTTGTTTAATCTTATTAATAAATTCTTGAATTAATTTTAATTCATCAACCGATAAACCCTTTAAAGAAGTATTTATTTCATTTCTTAAAATAGTTTTCTTACCTAATCCTCTAGTACGTTTTTTAACCTTTTTAGCACTAGAAGGAACAATTTTTTTATCTTCTTTATCAGAAACTATTCTATCAGTATTTTCTATATTTTCTTTAGTATCTTTTTCTATAACACCATCATAAGAAGATATAGAAATAACATCTTTACTATCGGTATCTCCAAAAACTTCATTAGAGATTTCTTTATTATCTTGAGCATTATCATAAGGAACTAAGGATTTCAACTCTTCATCACTAGGAAATAAAAATTCAACTTCTGTATCACCCAAAGTTTCCATAACACCATTTAAAATATTTTCACTACCTAAAAGTATAGCATCTCTTTTAGTAACATCATTCATATCTTCTCTAAGTCTATTAAGCTGCCCTGTTAAACTAGCAAGTCTTTTTTTTAATTTATCATTAATTTTTATACTCCAGTCATCTTTTTTCTGTTCTATACCAACCACACACAAAATATTTCCTTTTAATTTAGTAGTATATATTCTAACTTGAAAACCCTTAAATTCTAAAATTCTCTGAGGTAAATCAGTACCAGAATAAAATTTACACTTAGTATCATCACTCATATCAACACCATCAGTAATATATCCTAAAACCTTTTTAACTTCACCATAAACCTCCATAGGAATATTTTTTAAATCATTTAAAAAATAAGGATTACCAGCTGGTGTTTTAGCAAATACAATTTTATGAGCTTTACCTTCTTTTTTTATCTCATTTTTAACATCCAAATAATGAATACATAAATAAAATTTCTTAAGTAAAGTTGAAATCTCATCATCTAAATCATGATTATCATTTTCTTCGTTTAATTGTCTAAGAAGATTAATATTTTCCTTTAAAGCATCACATATTCTAGACATATTAATATCAACATTATAACTACCACTACTAGGTAAAATACTCATAAACTTTTCTATATCATCTATAGGAGTATCTTCTATAAGTTTAACATAAGCCTCAATTTCCTCATTTGACATACCATCACCTATAATATATTTATATCATTATTATAAAATAAGTGCAAGTAATATTTTTGAAAAATCAATAATTAAATAAAGATTTACAAACGATATACAAAACAATTAAAAATCATCATTTAATAGAAAATCAAGTAAATTTAAATGAATAATACCATCTCTAGAAAAATTTACTTTATCTAATTAAATAACATATTTCATCAAAGCAAAGTTAGTACTCCAAACCGTACTAACTTTCAAAATTTAAAAATTTGTCCACTCAATTTAGAAAAAATAGAACTTTTATTAATTAAATTATAGCAGTTACCCCATTTAAAATGTCCTTTATAACTACTTATTATTTGCCCACCCTTATCTTCTGGGATTTTGCCATTTTTTATAGCTTTCATTTTCCTTTTAAATCTTTTTTTAGTATTCCTGCGCACTTTCATAACTATTTTATTATTAATAATATTAAATCTAAATCCCAAAAAATCCATACCTTCCCTATTAACATTAATTATTTTAGTTTTATTATTTAATTTTAATTTATATTTATCAGTTGCCCTTTCTATTTTACTTAAACAATATTTTAAATATTCTTTATCATGAGATAAAAGCACACCATCATCCATATATCTAATATAATATTTAGAATGTAATTTTTCTTTAATATAATGATCTAACTCATTCAAATAATAAATAGCCATAATTTGACTAGTCATATTACCAATATTATGTAAAGATTTACATAATATAGGTTATAGCAACTAAAATATTATAGAAAGTAATATGTGAGAAAGCTTATATTTACAAGAATTTATTTTATTAATTTTTACATAATATTTATTAAAAATATTAATTTTCTTTTAAAGAATTTTTAAGCCACCATAATAAATCTTTTTTTTCTTTATCTGAAAATTGAATCGTTTTTGAAAGTTCTTTTGAATTTGTTTCTATTGCTTTTCTTTTTATCTCAGGATTTGCTTTAGCATAAATTTCTGTAGTTGTTACACTTTCGTGACCTAAAAAATCTCTAATATATATTAGGTTCACTCCACTTTCTAAAAGATGCATTGCTTTAGAATGTCTAAAAATATGTGGTGTTACTTTTATTTGAAATTCTATTGGGTTCTTTTTTTTAGCTATTTTTACATATTTATTTATTATATAAGTTACACCCATTCTTGATAGAGCTTCTTTTTTACTATTAAAAAATAACAAACTAGGGCTATTAAAATTCATCTTATAGATTTTAATATATTTTTCTAAAATTTTTATTGTTTGTCTTAATAAAGGTATTGTACGATTTTTTCTTCCTTTGCCATATAAATTTAATGTTTTATTTTTTAAATTTAAATCACATATGTTTAACGTTATTAATTCTTGAACTCTTGCTCCAGAATCATATAATAAAGTTAATATAGCTAAATCTCTAATACCTTGCTTAGTCGAAGTGTTTGGTAAAGATAATATTTCTTTTACACCTTCTTTTGATAAATATTTTACTGTTTTGTGATCGCTTTTTTTTGTTTTTATTGAAAGAATATCATTGCATAGTGGCAAATATTCAATTTCTTCAAGTGCTAAATAATTATAAAAAGATTTTATTGCCGCTAATCTTTGATTTCTAGTTGAAATAGAATTTTTCTTTACTAATTCTAAATAATTTAAATATTCTATAATAACTTTTTTATTTATTGTTTCAATTTTTATATCTTTAATATTTTTATTATAATTTTTAATAATAAATTCTAAAAGCGATATGAAAGCAAATTTATACGAAATAATAGTATTTTCAGAAACATTAATACTTTTTTTTAATTCAATATCTAAAAACCTTTGTAAATAATAATCTAATTCCTTTTTATTCATTTTCATCATCCTTAATAAATTTAAAATCATTATAATATTTTTCCTCTTTATCAGTTATATTAACGAAATAATCTTTAGCTAACAATAAATAATATTCTGTTGCTTCTATATTTTTATGTCCCAAATATTTACTTAAAATAGGCAATGTTGTATATAAGTCTTGTCCACTATTATCCATTTTTTCTAATGCATTTACTGCAAATGTAAATCTAAAATCGTGAAATCTTGGAGGAGTACCATCTGGTCGCAATATATTTATTTTTTTTAATATTTTTTGAAAATATTCTGTAATATGAGAATTGATTTTATTTCCTTTAGAATCACATAAAAAATATTGATTATTACATAAAAATTTCGATTTGTATATTTTAATTGATTCTGAAAGACTTTCTGAGATTGGAACTATTCTTGTAACATTTTCTTTGCCATTATAAATAGTTATAATGTTTTTATTCAGATCTACGTCTTCATTTTTTAAATTAATAACTTCACCTTTTCTAAGCCCAGTTCCATATAGTATTCTAATTAATATTGGTAAAACGCGATTAAATATTGAATTAGTATCATATTGGTGCTTGTCTAAATATTCAAATATCATATTTAAATCTTTTTCTGAATAGATATATGGTTTAAATTTGGAATCAATTTTATTAGGCTTTATGTGATGTACATATACATCTGAATATCCTATTTTTTGCAAATATACAGCAAATTGCTTTAATATAGATAATCGCTTGGCTTGAGTTTTAGGAGATTCATTTTCTCTTAAAATTCCGTATTCTTCTGTCATATCTTTTGTAAGTTTTACTTCATTAATTCCTTTATTATAAAAATATCTATCTAATTTTTTCAATTCATTATATTCTGACTTAGCCTCAAATCCTAAACTTTTTTTATATTCAATATATAATGGAGCAACATTTTTAAAAGGTCCTATAAAGTTATTACTATTCATATTTTGGAACCTCCAATGCAAGTTTTCTCAACTGATTTTCACTTATGTTTAAGTATATATTTGTAACATTGATGTTACTATGACCTAAGACTCCTGAAATTGTTGATATTTCAATGTTATTTTTTAACATATTAGATGCAAGACTATGTCTTAATGAATGTAATCCTCTTTTTCTATTCTTTACATCTATACCTGCTTTATTTATATATTGTTCAGCTGATTTATATAATGAAGAATAATTTTTCATATCAGTATAAGTATAAGGTGGTTTTGTTGGTAAAAAAATATATGGTGTGTTAATTTTTGGTCTTGCATTTTTTAAATAATCTAATAATGAATATTTCACATTTTCAGTTAAAGGTAATTCTAATAATCTTTTAGTTTTATATTGAACTAACTCAATTTTATTTTCATTCCATAAAATATTTTCTTTTTTTAAATGTACAATATCTGAATTTCTTAATCCATATACAATTGCTAATAAAAGAATTGCAAAATCTCGTTTTCCTTTTTTTGTATTTCTATCTACTTGTTTTAAAATTTGATTTATTTCATCTATTGTATAATAAGATGGCAATTTACTTCTTTCAAATTTTGCAATTTTTGGAAAAATATCAGTTCCATCAAATTTATATTTATGATTATTATATAAATATTTAAAAAAATTTTTTAATTTATATTTAATTTCATATATTGTATTTAAGGAATATTTTTGAGTATTAATAGAATTTACAAAATTATATATATTTTGAATTGCTATATTTTCTATTGAATTTATATTATTTTGTTTTAAATATTTAAAAAAATCAACTAATACTTTCTCACTTGCCATTATAGTATTATAAGAATAATTAGATTTTAAATATTCATCATATTCATAAAAAATATCATTAAATTCTTCTGGTAACCTTTTTTCTACTTTAGGTCTAAAATTTTTTATTGGTTTATTCCTATCAATAGAATCTAATACATATATACTACGCATTCTTCTTGTATATAATCTTCCTTTTCCATTTTTTAAATCAATATTATAATATATTTTTAAAAATTTTTTTGCCAATTCTAAATCGAAATATTTTATATTACATAATTCACATATATTATAAAATTTTTTCCAAACATACTTATAATCTTGAATTGTACTCTCACTATATTTTTTTTCTCTTAAAATTTTTTCAGCTCGGTTCAATAAATCTTTCAAATTTAATCGTTCCATAAAATTCACCTAAAACTAGTATTTTCAAAATTATTAAAAAAATGCAATAATATTATGCAAAAATTAATAAAATAAATTCTTGTAAATATAAGCTTTCTCACATATTACTTTCTATAATATTTTAGTTGCTATAACCTATAGGTAGCCCCTTACCTTTTTCATATATTGGAATATTTTCTATCTCTTTTATAATTTTTTTATAATGATTATAAGGAATATTCATATTTTTAATTTTACTTAATTCCTTTTTCTTTAAAAACTCTATTTTCTTATTAACATATTCACTATCAGTCGATTCAATAATTTTAAAAAGTATATCTAAAGCATCCTTATCTTTTATTTTCTTTTTTAATAAATCAAATAAAATATCATGGTCAATACTATAAAAATACTTACTAATATCAAACTTTAAAGCATAGATAGTTTCACCTTTTAATTCATTTAAATATTTTTTTAAATATCTAATACCATAATGCGTACCTTTACCTATCCTAGTAGCCACATTCATATCAATTAAACTATTATCTAGCGTAGGAAGTAAAATCTTATCAGCTATAACATGATTAATTAATTTATCAATAATATTTTGACTCATTATAATTCTATATTTAGGTTCTTTAATTAAAAATATATTATACTTCCCAGGTATATAATTTTTATCATTAATTATCTTTTTTGCCCTAGATAAATTAATAGAATAAAAGTCCTCAAACTTTCTTATTTTAACTTTATTTTTAGTATTTACTCTTATTTGTCTTAAATAAACTCTCTTAATATCTTCAAATGTAATAGTATCATATAACTTTTTCTTTCTCTTCATATTTAATCCATCCATATAACTGCTTTAAAATATCAAGTAAATGAACACTAACCTTTTGATATTTTTTATAAGAAATATATTTTTTATCACAAGATATCTTTAAATAAAAATCAACCATTTTAATTTTAACAATAGCCTTAAACTGATATTTTCTTCTTTTATCTTTAAACTCATTAGCCATATATATAATTTCTAATAAATCATAAAGAGTACCTCTAATCTTATCCTTTAATTCTCTTTCGTTACCAGGAAAATTAACAACTATTTTATCCAAATATAAAATAGTTTTCTTTAAATTAATAATTATATTTAAATTATCCTTCATATAATTTCCTCAATAGCATCCAAAATAATATTTATTTTAGAAGTATCCTTTAAAACCTTTAATTTTTCACATATTCTATTAAGCCTAACACTAATACTATCATCACACTTAACATATTTATCATAATTATTATCATTAAATTTCTTTTTAATAATATTAACCCTCTCAATAACTAAATAATTAATCTTAAAGTGCTTAAATTTATCAGTAACCTTATTATAAGCGATAATAGGAAAACCTACCCTATTAACACCACCAACCACTTTAATCTTATAATCAAATAAATTATTCATTAAAAAAGTATCTTCACCATAAGTCTCATAAAAATTACCAACCCTAATTAAAATTACATACTTTGAATAATCTTTTTTCTTATCACTATAAATATCATAAATTTTCATAAAACATTCCTCCTCACAAAAAAGCAATACCAAATACTCGATAAAAATCAAATAAAAGGTATTGCTTAAATTTTAAATATAAAAATATAGTTTTTAACATATCATATCTTTTTCGAAATTTCTAAAGCCATAATTTACATATTCTATCATAATTATAACTCTTTCCTACTAAAGTTATCTCTGACTATATTTAGTTTTCTGTCAGTAATTTTATTAACGGTATATGAAACCCTAATTACTAACAAGGAATAACACTTATTCTCTAATCTTTTCTTTATGACCATATTAGTTCATAACCCATAGTGTTTTAGAGAGTTGGCGGGAAGAACCGTATTAGTATTATTCGCATTGTTGTTGTTAACATTGCCATTGTTGTTGACGTTGAAGACATTGTTAGAATTACTGGAATTAGGCGAATAAAACTAACAAAAACAGTCCCACATTACTAGCATTATCCCTAAATTATCCTTTCAAATTCTTAATAACATAGAATTCGAAGGCCTTTGCGAGGTATCGCTCCGCTCACCCCGCTTTCCAAAACTCCAAAGGAGTTTTGCTTATGTGAAAAACTTTCGTTTACCACCTTAATTAATTTTATATGGGTCACCAGCTGTTCCACTTCCACTCAAACTGATATCAGAGCTTAGAGTAATGGCGGGAAGAACCGAACGAGTAATATTCGCAAAGCTGTAGCTAACATAGCCATCGATGCTGACGCCGAAGACACGGTCAGAAAAACTGGAACGAGGCGATATAGTCCAATAAGTTGCTTTTATAAATAGCCAATTCGTTGTTTTACATGTACTAAAGTTACTATTATTTAAACTTAAATTACCACATAATTCTGTATTTGTATTTGCTCTCAAATATTCACTAACTGTAATTAAGCCTACACTTGCTTCTTGTGACTGTGTTTCATTTTCACTTGCTATTTGTCCAGCCAAATCATCATTACCACTTGTTACTTTTCCTATACTCCATGTACTTGGTACTATTTTTTCTTTATTTACTGTTATACTATCTAAATATTCTCCATTTAAATATGTCTTTATATCTGATGGTCTATCCCAGTTATTTGAATTGGTAGAATCAAATGCTCTATTTGAAAGTAACTCATCTCTTACTATCTTTATTCTTCCATCCCCATCTATAGATAATATTCTCCATGTTTCATTATTAAAGGTTATATAGTTATTTGGATTTGCCCCTTTATATGTATATTTTCCTTCTTCGTATTCATCAGCATATAATCCGTCACCTTCTGATGCAAGTGGTAGAGTTATTCCTCCTACTGTTGGTCCTGTTACTGGTGGCTCATATCCATTTGGCGCTTGACT
>CALVRL010000024.1 GCA_944358625.1 uncultured Bacilli bacterium
CTTCTTACATCACTATCAGCTTTTTCGATATATAAAATATCTTTAGTAAAATCTAAATAGAAATTAGATAATGAATTGACATAATTATTGATTATTTTATATATCTCATCATAATTATAGTCATCGTATTCTTTGATTACTTTTTTAACTATATCATTTAATTCTACTAACATATATCTATCTGCTTCGGGCATTTTATCGTATGCTATTTTATTTTCCGGATCAAAATCAAATAAATTTCCTAACATAAATCTATATGTATTTCTTATTTTTCTATACGATTCTTTAACTCCAGCTAATAATTCATCACTGAATTTAACATCCTCTGTATAATCAACACTAGCAACCCATAATCTTAAAATATCCGCACCTTGTTTATTAACAATATCCATTGGTTTAATAACGTTACCTAAACTTTTACTCATCTTAAAGCCTTTTCCATCTAAAACAAATCCTGCTGACACTAATTCTTTATATGGTGAGTGTCCACTATAGGCAACACTACAGATTAATGATGAATTAAACCAACCACGGTATTGATCTGAACCTTCTAAATATACATCTGCTGGGTATGGTAATTTTCTTTCCAATAAAGTTCCAGCCCAAGATGTACCAGAATCAAACCATACATCCATGATATCGGTTTCTTTTGTAAAGTTGCCATTTGGACTTGCGGGATTAGTATATCCTTTTGGAAGTAATTCTTTAGCGTCTTTTTCAAACCAAATATTAGAACCATATTTTCTAAATAATGAAGCTACGTGCATCATAACATCATAGTCTAATATTTCTGAACCATCTTCATTATAGAATATTGGTAAAGGTACTCCCCAAGCTCTTTGTCTTGAAATGCACCAGTCTCCTCTATCTTTAATCATATTATAGATTCTTGTTTTTCCCCAGTCTGTATGGAATTTTACATTTGTATCTAATTCTTTTAAAATTTCATCTCTTATTTTATCTACACTACAGAACCATTGTTTTGTTGCTCTAAAGATAATTGGTTTTTTAGTTCTCCAGTCATGTGGATATGAGTGAGTTATTTTCTTTAATTTTAATAAATATCCATTTTCTTTTAACCAATTTGGAATTTCTTTATTAGCATCTTCTACTGATAATCCTTCAAACATTCCTGATTCTTTTGTTAATACCCCTTGGTCATTAACTCCATTGACCATCTCTAAATGATATTTTTGACCTACATTAAAGTCATCAACACCGTAAGCAGGAGCTGTATGTACTAGACCTGTTCCAGCATCTAGTGTTACATGTTGACCGGTAACTACTGGTGATGTTCTATCCATAAATGGATGAGAATAAATTACGTTTTCTAAATCTTTTCCTTTAAATGTAGATAAAATTTCGTAATTGTCAAAGCCAAATTCTTGCATTAGACTTTCTAATAATTCACTCGCAACTATATAATTATCATTACCCACTTTTACTTTAGAATAATCGAAATCAGCTCCTACACAAACTGCTGTATTTCCAGGTAAAGTCCATGGCGTAGTTGTCCATATTACTAATTTGTCATTTTCATTTACATATTCATTACCTTTTGAAACAGTAAAAGCTACAAATATTGATGGATCTGTCTTATCTTTATATTCTATTTCAGCTTCGGCTAAAGCACTTTCACTACTTGGTGACCAATAAACTGGTTTTAAACCTTTAAATATTAATCCTTTTTGAGTCATTTTAGCAAATACTTCTATTTGTCTTGCTTCATATTCTGGATTTAAAGTAATATAAGGGTTATCCCAGTCACCTATTACATTTAATTTTTTGAAATCCTCTTTTTGAGTTTCTACTTGTTTTAAAGCATAATCATAACAGTATTTTCTAAATTCAGCTGTAGTCATACTTTTTCTATCTACTCCACTATTGGTAATAGCTTGTTCGATAGGTAAACCATGTGTGTCCCATCCTGGGATATATTCTACAAAATATCCTTCCATCATTTTAGAACGGTTTACAAAATCTTTTAAAATCTTATTTAACGAATGACCTAAATGGATATTTCCGTTAGCGTATGGTGGTCCATCGTGCAAGATAAATGGTTTATTATTTTTGTTTTTATTTTTAATTAAATTATATAAATCCATATCTTCCCATTCTTTGCGTTGTTTAACTTCGTTTTCTGCTAAATTACCCCTCATTTTAAATTCTGTTTGTGGCATTAATAACGTGTCTTTGTAATCCATAGTACATCTCCTTTATTTTTTTAATCCTTTACTACCATTATATTCACTTAAAATATTTGATGTAAAACTTGAAGTTTTACGCATTTCATTTTTATAATCTTTAATTGCGGATTTAATTAATTCATCAGTTAATGTTTTATAATCTTTACCTTTTGGTTTATATAGATAAAAGGCAAGTGATCCTGGAATAGTATTTGGTTCATTAACATATATTTCATTTGTTTCTTTATTAACTAAATAATCTATCCTACATACACCTTTTAAATTTAAAACTCTAAACACTTTTTTAGATATTTCATATATTTTATTTGTCATTTCTTCTGATATTTTAGCTGGAATTTCAAATTCACTTGTAGACATTGAAGAAGGCATTTTTGATTTCATACCTTTACCTTTTGAACCACCTAAATATTTATCTTCAAACGTTAAAAGTTCATGTTTCATTTTCATTTCAGCTATAAAACTTGTCTCATTATATTCATAGTTACCGCAAACTGCACAGTTTAACTCTTGCAAGTTTGGAATCATCTGTTCTACTATTATTTTCTTTTCATATTCTATAGCTTCTTCTATAGCTTTTGTTAACTCTTCTTTATTATGCGCTACTCCTATTCCTATTGTACTACCTAAGTTAGCTGGTTTTACAATTACAGGATAGTTTAATTTTTCTATATTCTCTATTATCTCGTCTTTGTTCATATTATATTCATAATCATAGAACCACACATAATTTGGAGTATTAATATTATTTGCTCTTAAAACTTCTTTTAATACTACCTTATCTTGTCCTAAAGAAGCTCCTAATACTGATGGTCCAACTACTGGAAGTCCTAGAGTTTCTAGATAACCAGCTAAAGACCCATCTTCAACTCCTTTACCATGAACTATTGGAAAAGCAACATCTATAGTATTGACATTTCTTCCAAAAAATCCTTTGACTTTTTGTAAAACAACCTCATCACCTTTACGGCACATAGTTATTTCTTTAACATATTTTTTCATACTGTCAAAATATTTAAATGTATCCATATCTTTTAAAGCTATACCTGTATAAAAATGTCTATCTTTACTTATATAAATAGGTATTACTTCATATTTTTCTTCATCGATATTTTCCATTGCTTGTAAAGCTGAAATTATACTTACTTCGTGTTCTACTGAATCTCCACCAAAAATAACTCCTACTTTAATCATACTATCACTCCTTTTCATTAAATATATCTGGTAAATCATTTTCTAAAAGTACATAGGTCTCTTTTTCTTTTAATGTTTGAATTAGTGGAAATGCTTTTAAGACATCATTAATTACATGTATTTTGTTTTCGTCATAATTTTTTTCTTTTAATCCTTCGTAAATTGGTTTTGTTTTTTCAGCGCCCACTAATATTACTTCATCGCTACTTTCAGCAATTTGTTTTCCAAATTCTTTGTTTTTTTCGTATTCTTCATTACCTAATTCTATCATTCCTGGTGTAACTACTATATGTTTTCCTGGCATTAGTTTTAAAACATCTAAAGCCATTTTAGCCCCTGTTGGATTTGAATTATAAGCATCATCTATAATAGTTATATCACCATTTTTCTTAAGTTCTAATCTGTGTTCAACAGGTTTTACTTTAGCCACTCCGGCTTTTAATTGCTCTACTGTCATACCAAATTCTTTTCCTAAAGCAATACCAGCTAAAATATTATATATGTTAGCATAACCTAATAATTTTGTTTCAAATCTATATGGATTTGGATCATCTTTAAAATAACAGTCAAAGCTCATTCCTTTTGAGTTTATATTTATATTTGTAGCTCTGACATCGGCATCTAAACTATCTATTCCTATCCATTTTATTTTACAGTTGTTTTTAATTTTATAATTTCTTTGCCATTCATCATCCGCATTTAATATTCCAATTCCATCACTTGGTAGTGATTCTATAAGTTCAAATTTTGTCTTTTGAATATTTTCTCTCGTTTTAAATGTTGCAAGATGAGCAACACCTATTTTTGTTATTATTCCATATTTTGGATGAACTAAATCACATAACTCTTTAATATCTCCTTCTTGACAAGCGCCCATTTCAGCTATAAATACATCTGTAAATTTATCTAAATAATTATTTATCGTTATCATTAATCCGAATGGTGTATTGAAGTTTTTAGGTGTTGGCATAGCATTATATTTGATATTTAATATATCATTTAATATATTTTTACTACTTGTTTTACCATAACTACCTGTAATACCTATCACTTTTAAGGTATTCATACTTTTTATTTTATTAACCGCTTTTCTTTTAAAATAATACCCAACTAAACTTTCTACTGGTGTATTTATTAATAAAGCTATTAATATATATAAACTATTTAAGTATGCTATTAAACCTAAAATTAAATAAAAATATACAATATTTAAGTCTGTTACCCATATACTCATAAGTATTATTGGAAGTACATGTGTTATTATATTTGTCACAGTAAGTCTTTTAACTCTAGCTGTATATTTAAGTGGTAATTTATTTTGTGATTTTTTTCTTTCCAATAGTAAATTTATAATTAAAATTAAATATAAAATATTAAAACTAAATATTAGTAAATTAATATTTTTTACAAAAACAAATACAACTAATATGATAAAAAATATACTATAATCTTTAAAGGCTTTTGCTTTATTTTTATTAAGCCATTTTAAATATGTTTTTTTTCTATTGTATTTATTTTGCTGAAGCATATGCATAGAATCTTGACTTTTTAAAAATGTATATATGAAATATATTATACATGATATTAAAAATAACTTGGTCATATTAATTCTCCTTTATAAAGTTTTTAATTATGGCAACTGTTTGACCTAATCTTTCCAAATAAGCGTAATGAGTACAACCATCGTACTGAATAACAGCAGAATCTTGAATTAATTTTTCTAATTCATAAGCATCTTCTATCGGTACAGCTTGATCATTAGTTCCCCAAATAATGATGGTTGGACATTTTATTTTTTTAGCATTTTCTGTTAAATCTGTATTTACGTGTTTTACTAATATATCTCTCATCATTGGTGAAGCATTTCTATAATCTGTCGATCCCATATGTTTTTTCATAGTTTCAGCTATGCTTTTTAAACCTGGAAGTGTTTTCAGTTTTTTTAATGCTTTTACTTTTAAACTATTTGGATTTTTCTTTACTTTAAACGGACTAGAAAGTAAAATTAGTTTTTTTACATTATACATACTTGCATATAACAAACTGATTTTTCCTCCAAATGAATGACCTATTAAAATAGGGTTTTCAATATTTAATGATTTTAATAGTTCGTGAAGCATGTTTGCAAAATCATATAAAGACCACACTTCTTTAGGTTCTTCACTCTTTCCATGTCCTGGTAAGTCTATTATAATAATGTCATTATCTTGAATAGCATCCCCTATTGGTTTCATCATTTGAATATTTTGTCCCCAGCCATGCAGTAATACAACTTTATTTCCTTCTTTATTGCCATATCTTATATAATTTATATTTATATTTTTATATCTAAACATCTTCTTTCACCTTCTAATTATTATAGCATAAACCACATTTTATAACAATAAAAAAGCGCCCTTTTAAGGACGAGTTTTCCCGCGGTACCACCTTATTTTATTTTAAAAAATACACTCAATAACTATAACGCGTTACCGTTCTTTTTTACTTTTGTTCAAAAAGAAACATCAAGAGTGATCCATATATTAATTAATTGTTAGTTCACACCATCTACTAACTCTCTTTAAATTAATTTAAATATACCGTCTCTATCTTATGTTTTAAATATCTAATTTATCTATATCTTCGATTATTTCTAACTGTGATTCGATAATGTTTTTAAGTCTTCTTTTTAAAACATTAATATTTCTTTTCATCATATCTGCATCATTTTCTATTTTTTCAGCTCTAATTAAAGCTTCGTTTACTATTCTACTAGCATTCTTTTTAGCATCATCTAATATTATTTCGCTTTCACGGTGAGCAGCTACTTTTAATTGGTCTGAGGTCTTTTGGGCCATTAATATTGCTCTGTTTAAAGTTGACTCCATACGTTCATATTGTTCTAACTTTTCTTTTAAAGCATTAGTTTCTTCTAATTTAGATCTCAAACGTCTAATTTCATCATTTTTATCAACTATTAACTTATTTTTATTATCTATATCAGATATCATTTTTTCAACTCTTTTGATAACTTGATCTAAAAAGTTGTTTACTTCGTCTGGATCATACCCTCTCATAACCCTTGTAAATTTTTCCATAAACTCGACCTCACCTTGGCGACAATGCCCTATATTCTTTTACCACTCTATATCTATACTATCGTTATCGTGAATACCTTTTCCTTCAGTATCATTTGTGATTTTACCTTGTACACTTACATTATTTGGTGTACATAAAAATATGCCACCACCTATTTTTTGTAAGTCTCCTCCTATCGCATAAATAGTTCCACTTAAGAAATCAACTATTCTTTTAGCTTGTTCTGGAGTAACCCTTTTTAAATTAACAACTACTGTATTTCTCTTTTTTAAATGGTCAGCTATTTGCTGAGACTCTGAAAAAGCTCTTGGCTCTAACAATATCATTTTAGCGCCGCCTTCTTCAGTTAATGCCTCCTCTGCTTTTAAATCATAATATTGATCGTTTGATGGTGCAGCGAAAACATCTTCTTCCTCACCCATGATTTTCTTTATCAAACCCATATTTATCCTCCTTATTGTGAATATATTCACTTTGCTATACTTAATTTTATCATAGATTTAATAAAAAGAAAACGTTTTTTTGTTTTTCTTTTTTTATTTTGTGTAAAGTAAGACATATAATACTACATATTTATTCAAATTCTTATATATTTTGATATAATAGTTTTGAAGGATGTATGATTTATGGCTAAAAGAAAGAAAAAAAAGAAAAATTTTAAATATATTTTATTTTTAATTTTTATTATCAGCGCTACTTTTATATATTTTAATTTTAAGAAAAATAGTTTTTTAAACGAAATAAATTATGAATATAGTGGTACTATCAATTACTATGATATATATGGTATTCACATGAATTTTAATGGAGAATTTGAACTTGATGATAATCTTTCTAATCCTAAATTAGTTTTAGCTAATTCTAGTTATGAAAAAGAAATTAAGTGGAATTTAAAAAACAAAGATAATAATTATTCTTTTAAAACTAGCGATTATATAAATGATGGAATTAATTTAGAAAATCTAAAATTAGGAACATATTATTTACTTATTAAAGCTAAAAGTAATGATAGTGATATTTATTTTCCTTTAATTAACACTACTGAATATAAAAATTTAGAGTATTATACTTTAACTAAAAATAATTCAAATAAAAAAATTGATATTACTTGGGATAAATATAAAGATAATGAAATACTTACTTTTAATATTAAAAATACTACTTTACCTGATGATGTTTACGATATTACTATAGATCCTGGCCACGATGGAAATGATGCAGGTGTAATAGTATGTTCAGATGGTTCAGCACCTGATATTTCGAGTAAATGTATGACTGGTGATACCTATAAAGAATCTGATATTAACTTTTATCAAGCAGAAGAATTAAAAAAAGAACTTGAAAAATTAGGCTATAAGGTTAAACTTACTAGAAATAGTACTACTGATACTATTCCAACTTATGGTAAAATGGGTAGCGGTACTACGGCTAATACAACTAAATCAAAATTTAATATAGCTATTCATCACAATTCGAGTAATGTACCTGGCGGTATGTCCTCTATTTACGGTTTAGAGGTTTATGTGGCTGGAAATAGTAAATTTGATTTAGCTAAATCTTTTGTTAAAAATATTACTGAAAAAGCAAATGTTAGTGTTTCTACTAAAAAAGAATTTAAAGTTCAAGATGGGATTTATCAAAGATTTTCTGATGATGATATAACTCCATACTACTATATGATTAGAGAAGTTGGAGGCATAGCAACTCATGCTTACGTCGATGGTAGTAATACTAAATATGATGAAAATCCTTATTATATTTCAAATAATACAGCTGAAGGCTATTTGCTTGAACTTGGTTATATTGATAATGTTAAAGAACTTAAAAACATTTTAAATAACAAAGATAAATATGCAAAAGGAATTGCTTTAGGGTTAGATAAATATTTAAAAAATACCAGTGATTAAAACTGGTATTATTTTTTGATTAATCTTTTACTTTGTTTTTTTAATGTTTGTTTTCTTAAAAAGACAGCTGGTGATATGACAAACATACCATGAATTAACTTTTTAAAACTGATTAAAGCTAAAGATATTGTGAAAAAAATAGCGGCAATAGACGTAGAAAATATGGCTATAGGTGCTTTCTTTTTCTTTTGCAATTTATATTTTTTCTTTGGTTTATTTAAATAAGCCATTTTTACTTTTTCGAAAGATTTATTTTTAACCTTATTTTTTTCTTTAGGTTTTTCTTTTTTGAAAACATTAAAATTATTTTTGGTTTTATGTATTTTATCAACACTTTTTTTATTTATTAATTTATTAACATCTTTTTTCTTTATTTTTAAAGTTATTTTTGGTTTTTTCTTAATTGCTTTTAAATTGATCATTAACCTAGATTTTTTACTAATATTTGGAGTTATAATAATTACTTTACCAAATAAGTTTTTGATTTCGCTAATATTTAAAGATGGTTTTTCTTTGTAAATAAGCTTATTAACAGTCCCACTATCGTTATCTGAAAATAAATCTATTAAGTATTTACTTATTATTAATATATAAAATTCATAGCCTTTTATTATATATTTTATGAAAAAAGGTGCTTTAGAATTTTTAATAATAGTTTTATTTTTTACTTTTTTATTTAATATATTATAAATTTCACTAATATCTTTTAAAAATATTAGTTTTATAATTTTATCCTTTGATAAACGCATATTTTCTCCTTTTTTATTAAAATTTAATTTTTGTGTTTTATGTAAATGAAAAATAAATATTCACTTAAGAAATATTTATTTTTAACTTGCTAATTTTTGTAAATTTTTTATGAAATTTTTACTTTTTAAATATAAACCTGTATATCTAGAATAATAATCATCTAAAAATAAATTTATTTCGTTTTTTGTTTTTTGACTTATATCTAATTTACTTATTTTACTAATATCTACATAACAAAACATTCTTATTAGTTTAATTGTTTTATCTGAAACTATAAATTCATTAGTATAGCAGTCTTTACAAACATACCCACCTCTATAACTTGAAAGAGTTACTATATTTGTCTTTTTCCCGCATACAGCACATGAATCTATTATAGGCATAACACCTAAATATTCTAGATATTTTAACTCTAAAATATTCATAATTACCAAAGGGTCAAATCCTTCATCTATTTTTTTTAAACTTTGAATTAATAAATCAAATATATGAGGGTTATTATTTTGTTTGATTACTCCTTCGCTTAATTCTAATATATAAGCTGCATAACTAATAGAGGATATATCTTTTTTTAAATTTTTAAAATTATCTAAAACACTTACTTCTTTTATAGTTGATAATTTATTTTCTTTATAATAAATTATGAATTTACCATAGGTTAATTTAGAAGAAACACTTCTTAAAGGACTTTTTAAATTCCTGCACCCTTTGGCTATCATTGAAATTAATCCTTTTTCTTTAGTAATAACATTTAATATTTTACTTGTTTCTCCATAATTTGTTTCATTTACTATTATTCCCGTTACTTCCTCTAAATTCATTTCTACCCTCTTCTTTATATTTCAAATAATATTCTATTTTCCCTGTTAGTTTAAACAAATTCCATAGATCTTCTTTATTCATACTATCACCTATTAATATTGTGGTGATTATTTATATTTTTTATTCGGTAAAATCATTAAAATTAAATTCTGATAGATATTTTTCTCTATCACGCCATTTTTCTATTGTTTTTACATATAAATCTAAATATATTTTAGTATTTAATAATTTTTCTAAATCTTCTCTAGCTAACATACCTATTTTTTTAATCATACTTCCATTTTTACCAATAATTATTCTTTTTAAAGCATCTCTATCGACAATAATTGCGACATTTATAATATGCTTATCTTTATCTTTGATTATCTTTTCTAATACACATGTAACTGAATGTGGGACTTCTTCTTTAGTTAGCCATAGTATTTTTTCTCTAACTATTTCGGCTATCATAAATTCCACACTTCTATTTGTAATAGTATCATTCTCAAAATATTTAATATTATCTGGTAAATATTCTTTTATTACTTTAATTAGTTCATCTATATTTTTATTTTTTAAAGCTGATATAGGTACTATTTCTTTAAAATCATATAAATCTTTATACTCATTTATCTTTAAAAATATTTCATCTTTAGATAAACCATCTATTTTATTTAAAATTAAAATAACCGGTTTATTAATATCTTTTAATTTATCAATAACAAATTTATCGCCTTTACCTAGTTTCGTTTTTACATCCATTATTAAACATATAATATCGACATCATCTATACTATAATAAGCTCCTTTATTTAATATTTGACCTAATTTATTTACTGGTTTATGTATACCAGGTGTATCGACAAATACTATTTGAGAGTCTTCATCATTATAAATTCCTTCTATAATATTTCTAGTTGTTCCTGGTTTATCTGAAGTAATAGCCACTTTTGTTTTTAATATTTGGTTTAATAAAGTAGATTTTCCCGCATTTGGTCTACCTATAAAACTTACGAATCCTGAACGCATAATTATCCTATTAATCCTATAAATTTTGGAACAAATATTATAAGACCTATTATAAGAGCGGTTATACCAAATATTAAAACTGCAGCTGCGGCTGTATCTTTAGCTACTTTAGCAAGTGGATGAACTTCTTTAGTAACTAAATCTATAGTAGCTTCGATACTTGTATTTATAAGTTCTGTTGCTATTACTAAACCTATTATTAAGGTAAGTACTAGCCACTCTGTCATAGATATTTTAAAAAATATACCAGCTATAATTACTAATATAGTAGCTAAAAAATGAACTAATATGTTTTGTTCATATTTAAAAGCATATTTTAATCCTTCATAAGCATATTTAAAACTTTTAAATAATCTATTTATTCCTTTTTTCTTTAAATCATCTCTTGAGACCGTAGGCATCTAAAATCTCCTCCTGCTTTGTAAACATTATTTTTTCTTCTTCTTTAGTCATATGATCATAACCTAGTAAATGTAGCAAACCATGAACTGTTAAAAATCCCATCTCTCTTTGTTCACTATGGCCATATTCTTTAGCTTGATCTTTCATTTTAGAAACACATATGTATATATCTCCTAAAAGTCTACCAAATTCAAATGGTATATTAGCATCCCCATCTTCTAAAGCAAAACTTATAACATCTGTTTCTCTATCTATACCTCTATAGTTTTTGTTTAAATCTTTTATTTTTTCGCTATCTACAAAAATAACATTAAAGTTTACATTTGTTAAATTTTCGTGTTTTAAAGCAAAATCTATTAGTTTTTTTTCTTCTTCTATATCTATTTTTTCATTTGTTTCATTAAATATTTCATAGTTATTCATATCATACTCCTAAATTTATTAAATTAAACATATACATAAACATTATAACTGTACATATCACAATAATTATATTATAAACTATTTGATTTTTCAATAGTTCTGGCAAATGGCTATTTATAATATATATTAATTTATATATTATAAATCCTATCATTCCTCCTATTAAATTTAATATAATATCATCTACATCAAAAACTCTACCTATTAATAACTGTGTAGTTTCTATCGATACTGATACTAGTAATACCATTAAAAAAGCAGATAAAGGTTTTTTTAAATCTAAATAATAAGATACAAAAAATCCATATGGAATAAACATTATAATATTTCCTAATACATTTTTAATAAATAAATTACTACCAAACGAATATCTAAACATTTCTTTAAATGGTATAAAATTTGAACTTGACCATCCTACATCTCCAAATGTAACTACATAGAATAAACACAAAACATAAATTATAAAAATTAAAGATAATAATTCTTTATATAAAATAATTTTTTGTTTGTTTTTTATTAAATAAACAACTCTCATACTTATAATAATAACGCTGCTTATTAAAATTGTTGGCCAAACTTCTCCAAGTATTTCAAGTATACTTTGCCTAATCATATTAAATCACCTAACTATAATCAGTAATGTCTTCATATACTGCGAAAAACATTTCTACTTCTACTATACTCTCTTTTACATTACTTTTCAAATATTTACTTTTTATAATGTATTCATCTTTAGATAATGTTTTTTCTATATCTTCTTCTGCCTTTTTCTTAGCTTCTATAATGGCTTGTTCTGGGGTTAAAAATATATCGTTAACCATTTTTTCTTTTTGATTTTGTTTTACTAATTTTATAGGTATTAAAACATGTTTAATTATTTCTTTTTCTTTAATATTTTTATTTTTAAATTTATTTAGTGCTAACTCCAAAGTATGATTTAAAAATTTAATGGCATATACTTCTTTTACTTTACCAGTTTCTTTTTCTTCTTTTTTGATAAATGGATATTCTGTTTTGGTGACATACCAAACTTCAGCATATACTTTTCCTTTGGCTTTTACCCTTCCCTTTACTTTTTCATTAAAAATTAAATCACCATTTATAATCAAATCTCCTTTTTTTACGTAATCATTCATATCTTTAACAATGTCCCCATTTTCGGCTATGACTTTTTTTAATACTCCATCTTTTGCGGCAACAATATTTCTTGGGTTATTATCTTCTTCTTTTTTTATAATTTCTCTATCTTCTACTCTAACTGTATATTTCGTTCCATTTTCTTCTATTTCTAACCATTCTATATCATTGGGATATTTATTTAATATTTTTTCTTTTATATTTTCTATCTCTTTATATGTCTTTTTAAAGGTGTATTTTTTTATTCCTTCCCTATCTAATTCTTTTAATAATAAATTTCTGATATCTTTGTTTGAATGAATAACCTCTACTTTAAAAATTACGTTTGTAAACATTAAAAATATAAGAAAACTAATAAATGTAATTATAATTATATGTTTTGATAATTTAAGGTTTTTTTTAATTTTTATTAAACCAAAAATTTCTAATTCGGTGATTTCATATATACTTTTAATTTTCAATAATTTTGAATAGTCTTTTTTATAGATGATGATATCAGCTTCATCTTTACTTTTATATTTTAAAGATAAAATTTCTATTTTGTTATTATTTAATTTTTTTATAAATCTATTGATGTTTTTTCCTTTGATATTTAAAGAAATTTTACTTACTAATTTATACATCAAATTCTACCTTTTTTATTTTTCCTATTATTAAAATTTCTTCGTTTAATAATTTAGCTATTGATAAATTTTCACCTTTAATAATTACTACTCCTTTGCTATATCTAACTATAATTTCTCTATCATCAAAGTGGTCTATTTCTGAATAATTTACTATATCTACTTTGTCTATTAGTATAGTTATTTTAAATTTATCTTCTAAAATATAAGAACGTAACTCATCAAGCATGAAAAATCACCCATATAATTTTATGGATGATTTTGTCTAAATATACTAATAAATAGATATTACTTCATCATAAATATGAAATTTGTAATTCATTTTATCACCAAGTATATTTTAAAATATACTTTGTAAATAAATTGTCAAAAAAGGAAATGCCAAATTATTTGCCTTTTACTAACATTTTATGTTTAGCTTGATTAACCCAAGAATATATTTCATCTTCTATTTCTTTGGTAATATTGATAACGCCTAATTCAGAATGTTTTTCACTACCATGAAAATCATTACCAGCTGACATTAATAAATTATGTTTTTTAGCATAGTTATATAAAAATTTTACTTGTTCTTCAGTGTTTCCGTTACAAACTTCAACACCATCAATATAAGGTAAACAAGAATTTAAAATTTCAATTGGATTAGTATCTTTGCCATAATTAAATGGGTGCGCTAAAAAGATTTTACCACCGTTTTGGTGAATAATATCACGAACTTCTTCAATATTTGGCCATACTAAATGCATGTCAATATAAAGTGGAAAATTTTCATTTACAGTACTTTCGCGATATAAATCACTGACAGTTTTAATATTTAAACTATCTAAATAGGTTTTGCTTTCTGGTACGACTTCCAACATTCTAAATAAAGCTGCATGTGCATACTCGCTTTCTGCTTGATATGGAATAGAATT
>CALVRL010000025.1 GCA_944358625.1 uncultured Bacilli bacterium
ATATAATCCTCGTTATGTAAAGTTGCTTTAGAAATAAGCGACCCCATAACACGCACAGGTTCTAATATCGCACTAGGAGTAACCTGTCCAGTTCTACCAACAGTACAAATAATATCTTTAACTTTAGTTAAAACCTCTTCAGCCGGGAACTTATATGCAATAGCCCATTTAGGACTTCTAGCTGTATAACCTAATCTCTTTTGATCATTTAAATCATCGACCTTAATTACAATACCATCAATTTCATAAGGTAAATTAGGTCTTTCTTTAGTATAATAATCCACATATTCCATAAGCTCTTTAATATCATTAATTTTCTTATTATTAGGATTAACCTTAAAACCTAGTTCCTTCATAAAATTAAGTGCGTCATAGTGTGTATAAATATTATAATCCTCTGGATCAGGCAAATGATAAATAAAGCAAGATAAATTCCTACTAGCCGCCACTTTAGAATCTAACTGTCTAACACTACCAGCCGCCGCATTACGAGGATTCGCAAAATTAGCCCCTTCCTCATTTAACTTTTTAAAAGAAGCTTTACTCATATAAATTTCGCCTCTAACCTCGATATCAATAGGTTTATTTATCTTTAAAGGAATATCCTTAATAGTCTTCGCATTATGTGTAATATCCTCACCAGTCACCCCATCCCCACGAGTAGCCGCACGAACAAGCTCCCCATTTTTATATAAAAGAGAAACAGAAAGACCATCCATCTTAAGTTCAGCCACATATTTAGGATTAGGAACTACTTTTTTAACTCTCTCATCAAAAAGAATAATTTCTTCCTCATTAAAAATATCACCAAGTGAAAGCATAGGAATTTCATGCGTAACTTTTTTAAAAGAAGAAATAACCTCACTACCAACTCTTTGCGTTGGTGAATCTATTTTTTTAAATTCAGGATGAGCTTCCTCAAGTCTCATAAGCTCTTCCATATATCTATCATATTCTTGGTCAGTAATAGTAGGATTATCATTAATATAATAATCTTTATTAGCTTTATTAATAATATCTGTTAACTCTTGTATTCTTTTTTCTATCATAATTTTCACCTAATAATAATTATAAAGAAATATGAATTAAACTTCAATAATTTTTTAAAAATTTAAATTTTCGTACAAAATGTACGTTTTTTATTATTTTTTTCGTGCGAAATGTACGAAAAAATGATATAATGTTGAAAAGAGGTGAAAAAATGTATAGAAAAATTGAAGAAGATTTAAAAGTATGGAAAGAAAATTCAAAAATGCCATTGATGCTAATAGGTGCAAGACAAACAGGAAAAACCTATATACTAGAAAAATTTGCTAAAGAAAATTTTAAAAACTATATCTACATCAACCTAGAAAAAGAAGAAAAGATATCTCAAATTTTTAACGAAAGCATTGACCCAGAAAATATCATTCAAAAAATCGAAATTTTAAAAAATATAAACTTTGAAGAAGAAAACACATTAATTTTTTTAGACGAAATACAAACAAATGAAAAAGCCATAACTTCATTAAAATATTTTTGTGAAAGTGAAAAAAACTACAAAATAGTCTGTGCAGGCTCATTACTTGGAGTAAAAATAAATAGATTTAAATCATCATTCCCAGTAGGAAAAGTGACTATCAAATATTTATTTCCAATGAACTTTGAAGAATTTTTAATAGCAAATAATGAAGAAAAACTAATAGAAGAAATTAAAACTCACTATCAAACAAACAAAAAAATGCTTTCCCCACTTCATGAAAAAGCCTTAAATTTATATAAAATATATTTAACTATAGGCGGTATGCCAGCTTTAGTAAATAATTATTTAGAAAATAATAAAGATATCACTAAAGTAAACTTTGAAATATCTAATCAAATAATAACATCTTATCTAGCTGACATGAATAAATATACAGAAAACACAGAAAGCATTAAAAACGCCAAAATATATAATGCTATACCTAAAGAATTAGCCAGAGAAAATAATACTTTCAAATATAGTATTGTAGATAAAAATGCTAGAAAAATAAGATATGAATCTAGTTTAGACTGGCTTCTTTCCAGCAATATGCTTTTAAAATGTAATAAAGCAGAAAAACCAGAATCGCCATTAAAAGCCTTCATAAATAATGATAAATTCAAAATATATTTAAGTGACTGTGGGCTTTTAAGAACTCTTTCTAACATCAGTTATGAAGAAATAATTTTAGATAAAAACGAAATGTATAAAGGCGTTTTAGCAGAAAACTATATAGCATCAGAATTTTATCAAACATTTAAAGAACTATTCTATTATACATTTAAAAATTTTGAAATAGATTTCTTAATCAAATTAAATGGTGATATTATCCCAGTTGAAGTAAAAGCAGGTAAAAGAAATAAAAGTAGAAGTTTAAATGAATATATACAAAAATATAAACCAGTTTATAGTATCAGAATTTCAAATAAAAACTTCGGATTTGAAAACAACATAAAATCAGTTCCTTTATATGCAACATTCTGCATAAAATAAAAAGTACGCCTTAAAACGTACTTTTAAAATAGCTTATTAGGATATATTCCCTCTTTAATATAATTATCAATAGCTTTAATAACTTCTTCTTTATCTTCCTTATAAGTAACACCATGCCATTTAGAATTAGTCTTTCTAATATTAAAAGACAAATTACCCAATGAAACTTCATGATTAATAACATCTGGGACTAAATATTCACTATTCAAATTATCTATATTATCTTTTAAAAATATAGAAAAATTATTTACAATAATATCCAGAACCTCTTTAGTAAGGGCAAAAGCATTCATAGAAACTAAAGTATCAAAAGAAGTTTTAAAAGAATCACTTCCATCCAAAGGGGAAGACAATATCATATCACCGCAAACTTCCATCTTACACTCTTTAATACCTTTTAATTTATTATCACCCAAAAGCATACCCCTTTTAACAGAACCATTTTTACTCATAGTATTATAAGCCTTATAACCAAGAACCATATTTTCGTTATTTTTAACACCATCAAACAGTTCTTTAAAAGCTTCAACCCCATAAAAATCATCCGCATTTATAAGTGCAAAAGAACCATTAATAATATTTCTCGCACTATAAATAGCAGCTCCAGTACCCCAAGGTTTTACTCTTTCTAAAGGAAAAGTATAACTATTAGGTAAATCATCAAGTTCTTGAAAAGCATACTCCACTTTAATTTTACCTTCTAATCTTTTACCAATAGTATTTTTAAAATCATCATAAAAATCTTTTCTAATAATAAATACTACCCTATCAAATCCAGCCCTAATAGCATCATAAATAGAATAATCTATTATAAACTCACCATTAGGTCCAAAAGGTTCCATTTGTTTCAAAGAACCAAATCTACTGCCAAGACCAGCAGCCATTATAACCAAAGTATACAAAATAACCCTCCCTATTGATTATTCTTATTAAGTGCACCATAAGTAAGTGCGAAAACAGCAATACCAATTAATACAAAAGCAAGCCACATAAAAGGATTATTATGATTATCCTCGATCCATCCCTTAAAAGGCTCAATAAACTCATTAATTGAATCAATAATTGATAACATTCTCATAAAATCACCTATACCTTTCTAATACTTTTATGACCTTTCATTATCTTCTTAATTCCATAAGGATGACTAAATGCGATAGAAAGAACAGTCCCACCTATAGCTACAACCACACCTTCACCATAAATACTGTGAATAACATGATCCCCAACACTATATTCTATATTCTTATCTATCAAATCTTCCTTATTAAAATTATCACTCTTTACATCTTTATCTAAATATTCATCACTAATCTCACCAATAAACCTACTAGGAGAATTACTACTAGCCATACCATAAAGCATTCTTCTTTTCGCATTAACCAAAGTCAAAGTTTTTTTAGCTCGTGTAACCGCCACATAGCAAAGTCTTCTTTCTTCCTCAACCTCATCAGCATTATCCAAAGAATTAGAATGCGGAAATAAACCTTCCTCTAAACCAATAATAAATACATGATCAAATTCCAGTCCTTTAGCCGAATGCACCGTCATTAACGTAACCACATCATTATTATTTTTATGCTCTTCCATATCAGAAACTAAACTAATCTCAAGCAAAAATTCTTCTAAAGAAATAACACCATTATTCTCCTCAAAATTCTTCGTAATAGATTTAAATTCTTCCAAATTTTCTAATCTAATTTCCGCATCAATAGTTTTAGAATTTTCAAGTTCCATGCGCATACCAGATTCAGTTAAAATAAGTTCCGTAAGTTCTGTAAGTGAAATATTTTCACTTTCTTTTTTTAACCTTTCAATTAACTTTTTAAATTCTAATTCTTTACCACTATCAATAGCCTCATATAAAGATACACCTTTAGATAAAGCCTTACTAGCCAAATTTTCTATAGTTTTAGGCCCTATTTGTCTTTTAGGAACATTTATAACCCTCATTAGACTAACATCATCATTAGAATTATAAATTAACTTCAAATAACTAATCAAATCTTTAATTTCTTTTCTATTATAGAAATAAAAACTACCAACAACTTTATAAGGAATATTTTCTTTAAGTAAAGCTTCCTCCATATTTCTAGACTGCGCATTAGTTCTATATAAAACAGCAATATTAGATTTAGACTCACCACTAATTATAAGTTTTTTAATCTCTTCCATTACATAACTAGCCTCGTCCTTTTCATCCAAAGCCCTATGATATCTTATCTTTGGACCATCATCATTTTTAGTCCATAAATTTTTTTCTTTCCTTTGCTTATTATGTTTAATAATGTCATTAGCTACATTCAAAATATTACCAGTAGACCTATAATTTTCCTCCAAAGGAACAACTTTCGCATTAGGATAATCCTTTTCAAAATTAAGTATATTTCTATAGTTAGCCCCTCTAAAACCATAAATAGACTGATCCAAATCACCAACCACACAAATATTTTTATATTTTTGGCTAAGCATTTTAATCAAAATATATTGAGCCTCATTAGTATCCTGATACTCATCTACTAATATGTATTTAAATCTATCTTGATATTTTTCTAAAATATCAGGATATTTTTTAAAAAGTTTAATAGGAAGCAAAAGCAAATCATCAAAATCCATAGAATTATTTTTCAAAACCTTTTGTTCATACTTTCTAAAAACCTCTAAAACGATTTCCTCATATTCCGAATTAGCAAACCTACTATAATAATTAGAATCCATAAGTTCATTTTTCGCACTACTTATTTTATTCCTAATAGCTCTAGGATTATAAAATTTAGGATCTAAATTCATATCTTTAATTATTTTTTTAATAATAGTTAAACTATCATCACTATCTAAAATAGTAAAATTTTTATCAAACCCTAATTTTTCATAATTTTCTCTAACAATAAGTAATCCAAAAGAATGAAACGTCGATATCTGCATACCATAAGCATCAGATCCAAGCATTTTAAAAGCCCTTTCCTTCATCTCTTTAGCTGCCTTATTAGTAAAAGTAATAGCTAAAATATTATAAGGATTAACATTCATATTTTGAACCAAATAAGCAAGTTTAGTAGTCAAAACTCTCGTCTTACCACTACCCGCACCAGCTAAAACAAGTAATGGACCGTCTGTCCATTTTACTGCTTCTAATTGTTTGTCATTTAATGTGCTTAAGTCCATTACTATCACCTTCCATAAACATTTTATCACATTTTTTTAAATTTTTTTAAGAAAAAAAGAGGAAAATGGCCTCTTGACGTCGTATATTAATATATGAAAGGAGGTGATAGCAATTTAAATGACAGCGCACGTATTAGAAAGTATGAACGAAGTAATAACAAACAATTATGATTCAGACCATAAAGCAATTGACATAGTAGCCAGTGATAAAAAAGAAACAAATATCATTGCACTAGATGGAGGTAAAGTAAATAAAGTAGTTAATCATGTTAAAGGAACAAACCATCAAAGTCAAGGTTTAGCTACATATGGAAACTATGTCAAAGTAAAACAAGATAACGGAAAAACAGCACTATATGCCCACATGAAATATGGTTCCGTAAAAGTAAAGGAAGGAGAATATATAGAAAAAGGTACTGTAATCGGAACAATAGGTGAAACTGGAAATGCTTATGGTAAGCACCTGCACTTAGAAATACAAAACGAAAATAATGTCAAGGAAAACCCAATTGTATATTTAAATAATACATCCACTACTAAAAATACTAATGTTCAAAAAGAAAACAAAACTATAGAAAATCATACAAATCCTACCACTTCATATAATAACTCGGCAAAAATAACCCAAGAATATCTAAGTGCGAAAAATTATAAACATGGATCTATCGTTGATGCATTAAAATCAATTGGAATTAATAGTTCATATAGCTATAGAAAAAAATTAGCTCAAAAAAACAACATTCTAAATTACCATGGTTCATACTCACAAAACGTCTACATGCTAAATTTATTAAAAGAAGGAAAACTAAAAAAAGCCTAAGATTTAGGTTTTTTTTCATATCTTTTAGTCATCTCAAAATAATCATCTAAAATTTCTTCGAAAGAAAGACCATTTTTACAATCATATTCCTGAAATTCAACATAACCTTCTTCGTTATAATTTAAATCATAAAATAAATTAATACCAACATTAGAAAGTTTTCTAGCAAATTCATACAAAGTCTCTTTTTGTTTATCACTCACTTCATCTGGCATAAAAATCCAGCCATGTCTACCATATTTTTCTGTAGAAACATTCAAATAAACAATATTATCTAAAATACTTAAGAAAAATATTGGAACTCTAAATTCTACATTATCAGGCATTTTATTAAAAATAACTTCATTAGGATATTTTCCCCTTCCATATTTAAGCAAATGATCAACATGATTTCGGTATTTATCCAAATCAACCTCATTAGAATCTAAAATACCAGTATCATTTTTTAAATATAATCTACCCACATAATCGATATTACCATCGATATCTCCTTCATATTGTCCATTTATAATAGCTACCATATAATCATCCATTTTTACATACTCCTCTTCTTTTTTTAAAATAATTATTTAATTTTTCTTCTAATACTATATTATCATTAAAATCCAAAGTTTCACCAACGACCATACCATCAGCTAATGACATATTATAAATAATCCAAACATCATAATCAACAATTTTCTTTATAAATTCATATAATACTTCTTTTTGCACGTCAGAAATATTTTTAGGCAAATATAACATACCTCTTTTAAAACCATCAACAGAGATATTAGTAAATATAATATTATTTAAAAGAGATAAATAATATACAGGAAGATTTGGCTCTTCCATATAATTTATATTTTGAAAACCAGTTATCTGAGGATATTTTTTTAAAGCATAGTCAATTAAACACAAAGCATGAAATTTAAAATTAAAATTAAAACCCAAATATTCTATATTACCATCATCTTTACCACCATTTATAATGGCTACCATATAATCATCCACTATCTCACTCTTCTCTTAATATAAGGTTTAACACTAAAAAAATTATCTAAAAATTCAGTATTATCTAAATCGTTATTTGAATCCATAATTTCATCAGGTTTAATTCCATTATGTTTCCTAGTTAAATTATAATCTATATGAATAGGTATTTTATCCATAGAGTCAAATAAATCATATAATAATTTTATTTGATCTTCACTTACATTTTTAGGAATAAAAAGTAAGCCATAACCAAAAGAATGTAAATAAACAATATTATTTAAAACATTTAAATAAACGATAATCTCTTCATTAGTTTTAAATTTATCCGCATCTACTTGTTTAGCCAAATCATCATAATAAGTATATAAATAATCTTTTAAAACTTCTAAATGATATCTATAATCTTCATCTTTTTTTCCAAAAAACCTAATCTTATCACTAATAACAGCTATCCAATAATCATCTATATTTTCCATTAACTTATCTCCTTCTAGTTGTAGTTTTTTTATTCAAATATTCACCAAGCGCATCTTTCAAAGTATGTTCACCATCCAACCCTATCATTCTATATTCTATATCATTATTCACTTTATAAGGATTATAACAAATAGCCACCTTTATATTACCCAAATCTAAATCATTTAAAACATCTATTTGTTTTTGAGTAATTTCATCTGGAAAATAAAACATACCAGTACCACTAAAGCTATCATTAAAATAAACGATATAACCAAGTTTTCCAAAAACATAACCATATATATTCCTAGAACTACCTATTTTTAAACCTTTAATTTCACCATAATTTTCATTTAAAAATTTAAGCAAATGCGTAATATGCGTTTTTCTTTCATAAGCCTTACCCATCAAATGAATATTACCATCACTATCTATAATAGAAACTTTACTATCTCGTATGTTCATTTCGTAAATTAACCTCTTCCTTTTTTACAAGTATATATCTATCCATTACTTCTTTCAAAGTAAGACTGCCACCCATACCTATTGTTTTATAGCAAGGAAAACCATAATATTCAGGGTTATAACCTAACTCAATAATTTGATTACCCAAATCAAAATTATAAATTGTATCTATTTGTTCATCAGTAACATCATTAGGTAAATAAATAACACCACTACTTCCCACATTATAATAAACTGCATCACCATATAAACCAAGTCTATAAGCAAAAATAGTTCTATTAGAATCAACCTCTAAATCATCAAACTCATGTGCCTCTGGATATTTTTCTTTAATATAAGCAAGTAAAGCCTCACCATGATATAAACCTTCATCCATAGACTGCATATAATAAGCTTTACCATTTCTATCAATTACTATTGCTTTGCATTTTAACTCTTCACTTTGATTCATCAAATATCACCCTCATTAACTATTTTACCATAAAACGCCTAAAACCTTTTATAAAAATTAGAATATAATACTATGGAATTTGGAAAGGAGATTAAAATTATGAAAAAATTTATCATTATTTTATTACTTATAGGATTATTAATAACAGGAATATGGGTTTTCACACCTAAAAAAGAAAGCAAATTAACAAAAATAAAATTAGCCGAAGTAACACATAGTATTTTTTATGCACCGCAGTACATCGCACATTCATTAGGATATTTTGAAGAAGAAGGATTAGATGTTGAAATAATCTTAACTTCAGGAGCCGACAAAGTAACAGCAGCAGTCTTATCAGGAGATGTACAAATAGGATTTTGTGGTAGTGAATCCACAATATATAACTATAATCAAGGAAATAAAGATTACTTAATTAACTTTGCTGGATTAACTAAAAAAGATGGTAGTTTTTTAGTAGCCAGAGAAAAAACAGATAACTTTAAATTAGAAGATTTAAAAAGTAAACACATAATAGGCGGAAGAAAAGGCGGTATGCCTGCCATGACCCTAGAATATGCCTTAAATATCAATGGTATAAAAAGTAGTGAAACAAATATTGATACAAGCATAGATTTCGCATCGATGTCAGGCGCATTTATAGGAGGTACAGGTGATTATGTAGCCTTATTTGAACCAACAGCTTCTGAACTTGAAAAAGAAGGTTATGGATACATAGTCGCATCCATAGGAGAACTAGGAGGTAATGTGCCATATACTACATATAATGCTAAAAAAAGTTATATTGAAAAAAATCCAAAAATAATAAAAGGATTCACCAAAGCCATACAAAAAGGATTAGATTACGTTCATTCTCACACAAGTAAAGAAATAGCTGAAAACATAAAAGATTATTTCCCAGACACCAAAGAAAAAGATTTAATAGATATAGTCCAAAGATATAAAGATATAGATTCATGGTATAAAACAACATACATAGAAGAAAAAGATTTTAAACATATACAAAAAATAGTTAAAAATGCAAAAGAATTAGACAAAGAAGCACCTTATAAAAAATTAGTAGATAACACATTTTCTAAAAAATAATGGACATTTTAAAAGTTAAAAACTTAAAAAAAATTTATCACACTAAAAAAAATGAAATTTTAGCTGTTGATAATTTTTCTTTAAATTTAAAACAAGGTGAATTTGTCGCCATCGTCGGACCAAGTGGTTGTGGAAAAAGTACAATTCTTTCAATATTATGTGGATTAGATAAAGCATCAGAAGGAAAAATAGAAATAGATAAAAATTTAAAATATGGATATATGCTTCAAAGTGATAATCTATTCGAATGGAGAACCATTTATAAAAACTGTCTATTAGGCTTAGAATTAGAAAATAAATTAACAAAAGAAAACATAAAATACGTAAACAAACTATTAGACACATACGGTTTAAAAGAATTTAAAAAATCCTATCCTAGCAATTTATCAGGTGGAATGAGACAAAGAGCATCATTAATAAGAACGTTAGCCACCAAACCAGATATACTATTTTTAGATGAACCTTTTTCAGCATTAGATTATCAAACAAGATTAGCTGTGTCAGATGATGTATATAAAATTATAAAAAAAGAAAACAAAAGTGCAATTATCGTAACTCATGATCTATCAGAAGCTATCAGCATGGCAGATAGAGTAATAGTTTTAACTAATAGACCAAGCAAAATTAAAAACATATATGAAATCAAATTAACAAATAAAAGTTCACCAATTCAAAATAGAAAAGCCAAAGAATTTGCCTACTACTATGATAAAATATGGAAGGATATTGATTATCATGTATAGTTTAGAACATAAAAAATATTTAAAAAAAATAAAACTAACAAATTTTTTAATCAGATTTACTCAAATATCTATTATTTTAATATTCGTATTTTTATGGCAATTTTTAGCCGATAATAATCTAATCAATACATTTATATCATCAAGTCCAAAATCAATTATAAACACTATTATAAACCTATATAAAGATGGTTCACTATTTCATCATATTTGGATCACCTTTTATGAAGTACTAATAAGTTTTTTAATAGCTACAGTAGGAGGAATAGTTATAGCAACCTTCCTGTGGAGATATAAATTTATATCAAAAGTAATAGATCCATATTTAACAATACTAAATAGCCTTCCTAAAGTATCATTAGGTCCAATTATAATCATAATAGCAGGTGCTGGAACTAAATCAATAGTAATAATGGCATTATTTATATCTATAATAATTACTATAATTAATGTGCATCAAGCATTTATAAATACCGATAAAAATAAAATAAGACTTTTACAAAGCTTTAAAGCAAAACCATATCAAATATATTTTAAATTGATATTACCAAGCAATTATAATAATTTAATAAATGTGTGCAAAGTCAACATAGGATTAATATTTATAGGTGTCATTATGGGGGAATTTTTAGTATCCAAAGCAGGTGTAGGCTATCTAATTATGTATGGTTCACAAGTATTTAATTTAAATTTAGTAATGACAGGTATCATAATACTTGCCATCATGGCTAGTTTAATGTATTATTTAATTGTTTTTATAGAAAAAAGGCTAAACAAATAGCCTTTTTACTTTAATTCACAAACTGCTTTCGCATTCAAACCTAAACCCGCTCTATCTCCTCTTTGATAAGCATAATAAGCAGCAGCACCTATCATAGCTGCATTATCAGTGCAGTATTTCATTTCAGGAATAATTAAATTAATACTTTCTTCAGCACACGCTTTTTTTAAGCCTTCCCTTAAACCTTTATTAGCAGCCACACCACCAGCTACTATCAAATTATGAACATTATTATCTTTTAAAGCCTTCATAGTTTTCTTAACCAAAATTTCTACCACTCTATTTTGAAAAGAAGTAGCCATATTTTCTTTAATAATCTCATTACCCCTTTGTTTTTCATTATGCGCTAGATTAATAACCGCACTTTTTAAACCACTAAAGCTAAAATTATAACTATCATCATTTAAAGGTAAAGGTAAATCATAAGTATCTTCACCCTCAAAAGCCAATTTATCAACTAAAGGTCCCCCAGGATAAGGTACATCAATTACTCTTGCAACTTTATCATAAGCCTCGCCTACCGCATCATCTAAAGTAGAGCCAAGTTTTTCAAAACTATAGTCTTCTTTCATATAAATAAGTTCAGTATGTCCACCACTTACAACCAAAGCTATTAAAGGAAATTCTAATCTTTTAACTAAATTATTCGCATATATATGACCAGCAATATGATGAACAGGTATCAAAGGTTTATTATATATAAAAGCCAAAGTTTTAGCAGCCATCAAACCCACAAGCAAAGATCCGATAAGTCCAGGACCATAAGTAACTGCAATAGCATCTATATCTTCCATTTTCATATTAGCTTTTTTTAAAGCTTCATCTATAACAATAGTAATGTTTTCAACATGCATTCTACTTGCAATCTCAGGTACTACTCCACCATAATTCGCATGCGTATCCATCTGCGATAAAACCACAGTACTAACTTCTTTCATACCGTCTTTAATTATACTAACACTTGTCTCATCACAGCTAGATTCAATTGCCAAAATATACATTTATTTCACCTCCAAAACCATTAAATAAGCATCATTATCACCATAATAATTTTTTCTATTAGCTTTTATTTCAAAACCATTTTTCAAATAAAAATTAATAGCTTCTTTATTATTTTGATTAACCTCTAAACTGATGTTTTCCACCATATAATTTTTCAAAATAAAATCAAACATCTTTTGAGCACACCCACATCTTCTATAAGAAACATCAACAGCAATATAATTAATTTCCATTCTTTCGTAAATTAAACTAAAAGAAACAAAACCAATAATATCATTATTTATCTTATAAACAATTACTTTTTCATAAGGATTATTATCCAAACTATACTGTGGAAAAAACTTTTTAATAAAAGGTAAAATTAAAGAAATATCATCAACTAACTCTATCATTATTTAATTTTTCCTCAGCTTCTGTTAATTTCAAATAATTAGGCTTAATCAAATGCGGATTAACATCTTTATCATTTTCATGTTTTTTTACTACTTTTAAAATATCGATATTAGGTTTAATAGTTTCAAAATCAAAACTATCATAACTAACATAAGGTTTTAATAAATGATCATTCATTAAAACATAACTATCAGGATAAAGACTATTTAAATTGCCATCATAACTACCAGCAAATACATAACCCCTTCTCGCATTAATTAAAGCCGTTCCACCATTGCCACTTACCATAACTTCCAAAGAAGAAATAGGAATAATAGGAATATTTAAAGAATAAGCCATAACTTTAGCAACCGTAAGTCCAACCCTAATACCAGTAAAAGAACCAGGTCCAGTAACTACAAATATTTTATCAATATCTTTAGGCTTCAATTCAGATTTTTTAAAAGCTTCATCTAAAACAGGCATCATTTTACTAGAAGTATCATTACCATCATTATTATCATAAATATAAGCTATTTTACCATTATTAATAATAGCGACTACCAAATTAGCAGTCGCTGAATTTATAAATAAATATTTCAAAGTACGGCCTCACATAATTCTTCATATTTATTGCCATGAGGAGTAATAATTAAAACTCTAGAATTTTCCCCCGCAATTTTAAACTTAATATCTAATCTTTCTGAAGGTAAAATATCTTTAATAGTATTAGCCCACTCAATAATAACGACTCCACCTTTAGTAAAATACTCTTCTATACCAACACCATCAGTTTTACCATCTAATCTATATACATCCATATGATATAAAGGAAGTTCCCCATCATACTCTTTAATAATATTAAAAGTTGGTGAAGTTACAGTATCAGTAATACCAAGAGCATTTGCAAATCCTTTTGTAAAAACAGTTTTACCACTACCAAGTTCCCCATTTAAACAAATAACCATATTAGGAAACTTTTCAGATTCTAAATTTTGCGCTAAAGCAATAGTATCCATATCACTACGCATAGTTAATTTATATTCCATAAATAATCACCATTAATAGTATATCAAAAAACAAAGAAATAAAACAATAGTTTTATCATATTTTTAACACAATATATAACATAAACATATAACAAAAAAATCACTTTATATAACGAACGATAACACCTAAAAATTACCAAAATATGGGAAAATATAATTGTTGGTGATATTATGCAGTTTAACAGAAATGATGAAAATTATGTTTATGGGTTTATTGGCAAAAATGTTAGAAAGTATCGTAAAGCCAAAGGTTTAACCCAAGCTAAATTAGCTGAAGAAGCTAATTATTCAAAACAATTTATATCTAATATTGAAAATAACGTCCATCAAACATTTTCAATTGGAACATTATGGAGATTATCCTTAATATTAGGTGTAGATATGTACAAATTATGCATCGAAGAAAAAACAGAAGAAAAAAAGTATTAGTCAAAAAAACTAATACTTTTTTAGTATAAAAAAAGATTTGCAACGTCCTATTTTCGCATACACTATCGTCGGCGTAGAAGTGCTTAACTTCTGTGTTCGGGATGGGAACAGGTG
>CALVRL010000026.1 GCA_944358625.1 uncultured Bacilli bacterium
GTGGTAATGTGGAGAAAATAATTTATAATGAGAATAATTTATCGGACAAAGATGTTACAGATTATGTACAAAAAGTAAAACTATTAATTTTTAATAAAGAAAACCAAATGCTTTTAGTGTATGCACATAATGATTTTGAATTTCCTGGTGGAACAGTAGAACCTAAAGAAAATTTGGTTGATACAATTAACCGTGAAATAGAAGAAGAACTTGGAATAAAATTAAATGTAGTTTCATTAGAGCCTTTTGCTCAAGCAATAGGATATTATAAAGACTGGCCTAAAAAAGGAAGAAATAAAAAGATAGAAATTAATTATTATGAACTAATGCTAGAGGAAAAGCCGCATGAAGAAATGTTACATTTAACTGATAATGAAAAAGATGGTAATTTTTGTCATAAATATATAAATGTAAAAGATGTTAAATCTGAAATTAAAAAAAATGCCGAGAAATTTGGTGATACTAGAGGTATAGCTAAAGAAATGCTAAACATATTAGAATTTTCTAAAAAATTTAAGCAGAATATTTAAATAAATTAAATGATTAAAAAATTATTTATACGAAATGAGCTACAGGAGTTAAATGGAAGATTATTTTGTGCTTAAGTAAAGGAAAAATTTGGATAAAATTTCAAAATCTATTGTTTAAAAAAATTATTTTTGAAATTTATACCCATTCTTTCCTAAGTGTGGGGTCGGCCGCTATTTAGTAATTATGCCCATTTGTTTGGGCTTTTAATATATGAAGGTGATTTATTTGGATATTTTAAATGATAATATAGAAGATGAAACTATTAGTGATAAAGTTTTTAATGATATTAAAAATGGTATTAAACTAAAAGATGTTACATTTGAAAATTGCATTTTTAAAAATGTTAATTTTAATGAAGTTGATATTGATGGTGTGGATTTTATTAATGTGAAATTTGAAAATGTTGATTTATCTAATAAAAATTTTGATGAAAGGTTAGTTAGAGATACTGTTTTTAATAATTGTAAGCTTTTTGGAACTTCTTTTATAGATGCTTATATTAAAAATGTAGTGATTAATGATTCTTTGGCTAGGTATATTAATTTGTCTGGGGCTAAAGTGAATAATTTAAAAATAATTAATTGTGATTTTTCGGATAGTTCTTTAATAGATTTAAAGGCTAAAAAATTATATTTAGATAGTGTAAATTTTAAAAATTCGGAAATTTTAAATTCTAAATTAGAAAATGCGGATTTTTCTAATTCTAATATTGATGGTATTAATATTGATAAATTTAGTGTGAAGGGTATATATATTAATGAATTTCAGTGTGTAAATATTATTGGTTTATTGGGTGTAAATATTAAGTAAATTTAAAGTTTTGTGGGGGATTTTATTATTTATGTGTGATATAATTTATATAATAGGTTTATATATTAAGTTAAAGTGAGGGATAATATGGAATTATATGTTTTAAGAAGAATGAAAAATACAGTAAGTGCTATTATGAACTTGATTTCAAGTAAGAATGATGAAATGCGCGCTGAATTAGAAAAATATCCTAAAGATTTAGATGAATTAGAAAAATTAGGAGATGATACTTATAATTATGTTACTGATTTACAAGACTCTCTTGAGTGGTATGGTGAAGATTATGAGTTATTTAAAAAATTGGATGAAAATTTAGGTTATTTGTTATTTCTAGAACATAATTATAAAAATAAAGAGTTTATATATGATAAAGAAAAGGATAAAAAAGTTTATCCAAATGATAAGGGTTATGATGCACTTTATGAAAACAATAAAAAATTTTGGCTTGGAGAGATTAAAAAATTAGGATTTGATTTGGATAATCTTGCGAATATTTCTAGTAAAAATTCAGATATAGAATTAACTATGCTGAACTCTATTATGGGGTTTATAAATAATAGAATTGAAAGTTCAAATAAAGAATCTCAAAAATATCCTACTAGTGAAGAAGAACTTGATAAACTAAGTGATAAAGATTTTTATTATATTGGTAATTTGAGAGATAAAATGAACTGGTATAATAAAGAACAAAATTTATTTACTGATTTAAATGAGAGTATGAAATCTTTATATGATTTGGAAACTAATTATAGTAAACATTTTGATTTATATGATAAGAGTATTCAAGAATATGTACATTATGGAGATGCTCGTTATGATAAGGTTTATAATGAATTAAAAAATAATTTAATCAATTCTGGTAAAAAATTAGGTGTGGATATAGATTTTTTGAGTAAAGATTATACTGGTTTTACTGATGATGATATTAAATTAGAAACTTCAAAAGAGAAAGTTATGAACAAAGTTGGAATTGGTGGTCAACATTTTACACCTAATTTATTAGATGAATATGTCACTTTTAGAGATGGCAACATTTTATATGTAATCGGTAATTTTACTGACGAATGGATTAAAGAAAATTATGATCAAATATTTAGTGAAGATGAACTTAAAAATATTAGAAAAGTAAGATGTTTTAATAAATTAGAAAACGGAACTACACCTTTATATGGACTTAATGATGTTAAGGTTAAAATTACTAGAGATGGTATAGAAGTTATTGGTGATGTAGATGACCTTAAGTATCATAGTAAGGAAGTTAAAAAGGATGAAGTTTTAAAAGAAAACGAAGAAAAAGATGATAAGGATTATAGTGGTTTGGATGTTATACCTGATGAGCCTAGTCTTGCAGATAAAAAAGAAGAAAAAGATAAAAAGAAACCTGCTCATATGAAGGAAGGGGTAGAACCTACTAAAGGTAAAAAAGTTAAGGCTAGACATGCTAAACCTTCACTTTTACAAAAATTTAAAAATTTAAAGACATGGCAAAAGGCTTTAATTATAGCTGGTGGGCTTGCTACAGCTGGAGTAGGAATATTTGTAGCTGGACCGCATATTATGGAAGCTATTAATAATTTGATTAATCCTGATAATGTTAATACAGCTTCTCAGACTATGAATATGGCAAGTGGGACACTAGAACCTACATCGCTTATTGATCAAGCGCAACAAGGAGTTTCTTCTTTAGATTATTCGGCTATTGGCGGTGAAGGACATCAAGTTTTTACAAATGCTCATGATGCAGTGAGTGGTGCGAATGGTTTGGTATCTAATCAGTGGTTTAGTGATAATCCAGTTGATGTTTTTAATACAGCTACAAATAGCTATATGGGATTATCTCCTGAACAACTTAATGATCCTAATTTAATGGCTGAACTTGCTAAAAATCCTGATAATGCGATGTTATTTGGTAATAGCGTATCTGATCCTTCTGGATTTATTCCTTTGGATGAAGTGGCCAGTACTATTCATAAAGTAAAATAAAGGGGTGAAATAATGGAAAATGGTTTACATACAGTAGTGGAATTTGACGAAAATGATAAGTGGTTTGTGATGGCTGAAAAGTCTATAGATGGAACTAAATATAGTTATTTAATTAAAGTTACGAATGATGAAAATGATTTTTTAGATGAGTATCAAGTTATGAAAAGTTATTTTGATGGCTCTGATGAATATATGGATGTAGTTAATGGGGAAGAACTTAAAAAAATATTACCTATACTAGTTCCCGAAGCCAAAGAATATATTGAACATCCAGAAAAGTTAAAAGATTTATTAGATAACCGAACTGTTTAAACAGTTCTTTTATATAAGGAGGAAATTATGATTAAAACTAAAAAACAAGGTTTATTAATTGTTTTATCTGGTCCTAGTGGTAGTGGTAAAAATACTGTTTGTGATGAGGTTAAAAAAAATAATAAAAACATTTGGGAATCTATTTCAATGACTAGTAGAAAGCCTAGAAAAGGTGAGATAGATGGCAAATCTTATTATTTTGTAACTGAAGAAGAATTTAAAAAGAATATTGAAGATGATAATATGCTTGAGTATGCTAAATTCGCGGGTAATTATTATGGCACGCCAAAGAAAAATATTCAAAAACATTTAGATAATGGTGAGGATGTTATTTTAGTAATTGAAATTCAAGGAGCTTTACAAATTAAACAAAAAATATCTCATGCTTTATTTGTGTTTTTACTTCCTCCTAGTATGAAGGAACTTAAAAGAAGGTTAATTGATAGAAATACTGAATCTTCTTCAAAAGTTATGGAAAGATTTGAGAGGGCTTATAAAGAGATTAACGAGCTTTCTAAATATAATTATGTTATTGTAAACGATAATGTTAAAGATGCGGCCAAAAAGTTAGAATCTATTATTTTAGCTGAAAGGTGCAGGGTTGATAGAATAGAAGAGGTATTTTTGGATACTTTAGAAGAAAAAATTCATGAAACTTTAGTTGATAAAGATTTGGAAAATAAACCTATTAATTTGAATAAAATGTAAATGGGGTGAAACATGAGATTTACTGATGATTATTTACAAACTAGATATGTTAATATTAAAAGTGATAAGGTTTTTAATGATTTTAAAATGATGGTTATTGGTGATATACATATGAGTTCTATGGTTAGTTTAAGTAAAATAAAGACTATTAAGGAAAAAATCGTTAAAGAAAAACCTGATTATATATTTTATGTTGGTGATTTAATCGATAGAATAGAAGAGTTAGATAATGATTCTTCATTAAAATTAAGAGATTTATTAGAATTTTCTACTTTATATTCTAAAACCTTTGTTATTTTAGGTAATCATGATTTTATATATAGAGTTTCTAAAAATACTAGTTATAAAATTGTCAGCTTCATTAATAGTATTAAGAATGTTCATTTATTAAATAATGATGTGTATTTTGATGATAAAATTTATTTGATGGGTTATACACAAACCCAAAAATATTACTGCACGAAAAATTATGATTATGATGATTTTTATAATGATTTTATTAAAAATGAAAAACTTTATAAGAATGTTAATAAATCTTTATTTACTATTGCTTTGATTCATTCTCCTGAATTTAGTTCTAATGATAAGTGTTTAAGTTTATTTGATGATTATAATTTAATTATATCTGGTCATATGCATGATGGATGTGTACCTTTTGGTATAGGGAAATTTAAATGGGGGATAATAAATCCTAAAAAAAATCTTTTTCCTAAAAATGTTAGGGGTATTAGAAAGTTAAAAAATAATTATATTTTAATAACGGGCGGTATTACTAAAATTCAAAAATGCGCTCCTAAAATATTACACCCTTTAAATCATTTATGTCCTATGCAGTTAGATGTTATTAATGTAAGTAATGGTGATAAATTTAAAATTGACTATTAAAAAACATTTGAATTTTAAAACTCAAATGTTATTTTTTTCTGTTTTTTTAGGCTTTTTTTCTATATTTGTTTTATTATTTGTTACCCAATTTTTACCATCAACTACTCTAGATACAAGTAGTGAACAGCTTGTGTCTCCAACGGCATTTAAGGCAGTTGCAGGGGCATCTATTACAGTAGCCACCATAGTTAATACTGGTAAAGAAGCTACTGGGAATCCCATCATTGAAATTATAACCATTTCACTGATAGTTCCTCCTCCAATAGGGACAGCACTTATTAAAACTGAAGCTACTAAAGCAGTTACTAGTATTTGACCGATAGTTCCTGGATCTGATGTATTTAAACCAAATAGACAAGCTAGGAACATAATTTTAAATACGCTACCTATCATTGAACCGTCTTGGTGTAAGTTAGTGGCTAGAGATATTGTAGTATCGGCAACATCTTCTGATACGTTCATTTTTTTAGCTGAATCGATATTTATTGGAATACATGCAGCTGATGAACATGTTGCTAAAGCGGTAAATGTCGAAGGTAAAATATTTTTCCACCAAACTTTAACGGCTTTTGTTCCACCTGATATAAAGGCGTATAGTGTATATATTACTATATAATAGATAAGGGCTATTAAAGCATAGTATATAAATGTTTTAAGGAAGCCTGTTGCTATACTTGCTCCAAATGATCCTACGTAAGAGGCAAAGTAACATCCAATACCTATTGGTGCATAGTACATAGTAATTTTAATGAAATTAAATACTACACTATGCATACTTTCCATAACTTTTAAAAGTGGTTCGGCTTTTTCTTTACTCATTCTCATAGAAAAACCTACTATTAATGCGCATACTAATAGGGCAATTACATTTTCTTTAGAAAGTAATCCTGTAAAGTCATCAACGCTTATTAACTGTACTGTTCTTTCTAAAAAGTTTAAGTCAGTATCACTTGCAACTTCTCCATCGAATAATTCTTTGATAGATGCGGTGTCTCCTTTATCTACTAGATCTACACAATATGTAGATAGAAAACCTATTCCAACAGCTATTACTGAAGTTACTAAAAATATGATAACGGTTGAAACCATAATTTTTCCAAGTCTTTTTGGATGTTTAACTTTAGCTACGGCTAGTGAAATAGTTAAGAAGACAAGGGGTACGATAATAACAAACATTAGATTTAAAAATAAATCACCTAATGGTTTTACTACCATAGCGTCTTCTTTAAATATAAGACCTCCTACTGCACCTATAATCATGGCTAATATAAGTAAAAGCATGGTCTTATAGTTTTTTAAGAAATTAACAAACTTTTTCATACAAAAACTCCTTCCTAGTACATTATAAGCAATTTAGTTTGAAAGGGCTATTATGAGTAATCCACATATTTTTTGAAAAACCACAAAATTTACTCAAATTATGATATAATTATATTGGTGATATGAAATGAAAAAAAATTTTATTAAGATGAATAATAATCAAAATGAACTTTCTTTGGGTAATTTTTGCAGAATAGTGAAAGAACTTGCTCAAAATAAAGGGTTTGCTAATCAAACGGAGGTTTTTTATACTTTGTTTGATGTTGATGATGTTAGCGATTCGACTATTAATAATTACTGTATTGGTTACCGTGCGATTGGCATTAATTTTAGACAAAAGTATATTACTTATAAGAAACAATTTTTAAATGGTGAAAATGTATTTGATGATGTTATTTTGGGTTTAATTTCTATATTGGATGGTATGGTTTATTCAAAAATGAATCATGATGAGTTACTTAGTAAGATTAATAATCATTTAACTTTTAAAAAGTTGGTTTTAGAATTATATAATTTATCTAAAAATGATACAAGTGTTTCTGATGAATTTAGTCAAAAAGTATATGATGAGATTTCTTCTTTTAATTTATATGACGCTCTTTGTGAACTTTTGATTTATATTGTTTTGGATAAAAAACAACCTATATATAGAGAGGAATCTCAAAAAGAAGTTATTGAAAATATTTTAAATAGTACCAATATTTCAGTGGCTGAACTTGAAAAGTTTTTGAAATTGCAGATGCAAGATGGTATAAATTATACTCATTCTTTGAAAAATCTGGTTAAGGAAAAAAATCCATATGCGTGTTATGAGATGGGTGAGATGGAATATAATGGTCAGATGACTGGGTATCCTAGATATGTTAAAAGCTATGAATATTTTAAGATAGCGGCTTCTAAAAATCATCCTAGGTCGTGCTGGCTTATCGCACAAATGATTTATCAAAGAAAAATTGGTGATTTATCTAAAGATGATTTAAAGTTAGCTTTTGAATATTTAAATAAGGCATTAAAAGCGGGTAGTGTGGCTGCTATTAATACTATGGGAACTTGCTATTTAAAGGGATTAGTTCCTAATGAAGAAAAAAACGAAGCTAAGGCTATAGAATATTTTAAAAAAGCTATGAAATATGATTATGTCTATGCTTATAATAATTTGGGTAAAATTTATGAAAGTAAGAAGGATTATAAAAAGGCTTTTAAATTATTTTTGTTTGGGGCTTCTAAAGAGGAAAGCTGGTCTTCTAATAAGGTAGCTGAATATTATAGATTAGGTATTGTTTCTGATACCGATATGGAAAAGGCTTTTAAATATTATAATTTGGCTATAGATGTACCACTTCATATTTTAGATTATTGGGCTTTTTATAATTTGGCTAAATATTTTTATTTGAATGGTAATCATGAAGCCGGAATTGAAAAAAATATAGATAAAGCGATTAAGTATTTTAAAATAGCGGCTGATAAGAAAATTATGCCGGCTTATGAGGAACTTATATACATATATATAGATAAATATTTGAGTAGTGAATCTGATTATTATTTAAATAAGATAAATGAATATTTGAATGTTTTAGCTAAAGATAAATATTATAGTAAGTGTGAAAGTAAAATTATGGAAAGGTTAAAGGAAGTAGAAAAAAAACATTTAGCTTTGGTAAAAATGGTTTAAAATGTTTTGTTATTTCTTGACTAATTTTTATGGCTAATCTATAATTTAAAGTAGGTGATATTGAAAATGAAAAATAGAGGTTTTACTTTGGTTGAATTATTGGGGGTTATTGTTATTTTAAGTATTATTGCTGTTATTACTGTGCCTTTAGTTCAAAGAACTATTTTGGAAAATACGGGAGAGGCTTATAATGATCAAGTGCTTAGCTTTGAAAGGGCGGCTAGAAATTATACTAATTCTGATGTTTATAATATGACTAGGTGTGAACCTTCTTGCTCTATATCTTTAAAAGAACTTCAGGAGAAAGGCTATTTACCTTCTGGTGATATTATTAACCCTAAAACTGATGAAAAATTTGATACGGAAAATGTGGTTGATATTACTTATAGTGGTAAGAAATTTTCTTATAATTATGATACTAGTCAAGATGAGGAATAGATATGTTATATAGTTCAGTAAATAATGTTAAAATTAAAAACCTTATTAAATTAAAGGATAAAAAATACCGTGATAAAGAAAAAATGTTCTTGGTCGAAGGAGCTCATTTGGTTAAAGAGGCTTATGATAGTGGATATTTAAAGGAATTGCTTCTTTTGGAAAATTTAGATTTTAAACTTGATATAAAGACTAATTATATTACTGATGGTGTTTTAAAGTGTTTGACTAGTGTTAAAAGTCCTTCTGGTATTATTGGTGTTTGTGAGTATAAGGATATGAATCTTTCTGGTAATAAATTGCTTGTTTTAGATAGTATTCAAGATCCTGGTAATATGGGAACTATTATAAGAAGTAGTGTGGCTTTTAATATTGATACTATTATTATTAATGATAAATGTGCGGATATTTATAGTGATAAGGTTATTAGATCTTCTCAAGGTATGATTTTTAAGGTAAATATTATTAAGTGTGATTTATATGATTTTTTGAATAAGATTAAAGGTGATATTCCTATTTATGGTACTAGAGTAACTTTAGGAAAAGATTTAAAAAGTATTGAAAAAAATCTTAAGTTTGCTATAATAATGGGCAATGAAGGAAATGGGGTAAATCAAAAATTATTAGATTTATGTGATGAATATTTATATATTCCTATGAATAAGACTTGTGAGAGTTTAAATGTGGGGGTAGCTACGGGTATAATTTTATATGAGTTTACAAAGTAGAGGTGATGAACATGCTTTATATTGGTGATTTGGTTAATACTCACGGTATTAAAGGCGAGGTTCGTATCATCTCTTCTTTTAAATATAAAGATATTGTTTTTAAGATTAATAATTATCTTTACATAGATAATTTAAAATTAAAAATTACTTCTTATAGAAAACATAAAAATTTTGATATGGTTACCTTTGAGGGTTATGATAATATCAATGATGTTTTAAAATTTAAAGGTAAAAAGGTTTATATCGATAAATCTGATTTTGATTTTCCTGGTTTATTAAATGAGGATTTGTATGGTAAAAAGGTTTATAACAATGGAAAATATATTGGTGTTTTAGAGGAGATTATTAAAGGTGGTAGTGGTGAGCTATTAGTAGTTAGGGGCGTTAAAAAATATTTGATTCCTTATGTTGATGAATTTATTTTAAATATTGGCGAAGATATTAATTTAAATTTAATTGAGGGACTTATCGATGAAAATTGATATTTTAACTATTTTTCCAGAAATGTTTGATGGCTTTTTAAATACTTCTATTATTAAAAGGGCTATTCAACAAAAATTTGTCAATATAGAAATTCATGATATTAGGAAATATAGTAAAGATCCGCATAAAAGGGTTGATGATTATTCTTTTGGTGGTGGACATGGTATGGTGCTTATGCCACAGCCTATATTTGATGCGGTGGATGATTTAAAAAAAGAAAATACTAAAGTTATTTTAATGACACCTCAAGGTATTCCTTATAAACAAAAGATGGCTTATGATTTATCTTTAGAAAAACATATTATTATAATATGTGGTCACTATGAGGGGTTTGATGAGCGTATTAGATCTTTGGCTGATATTGAAATAAGTATTGGTGATTATGTACTTACTGGTGGGGAACTTGCTAGTATGGTTGTTACTGATAGTGTTGTTAGGCTAATTGATGGGGTTATTGAAAAAGAATCTCATATAAATGATTCATTTAATAATAATTTGCTTGATTATCCTGTATATACGAAACCTGTTAATTTTAGGGGGATGAAGGTGCCTGATGTTTTACTTTCTGGTCATCATGCGAATATTAAGAAGTTTAGGGAAGATGAGGCTTATAAGAAAACTAAAGAACGTAGACCTGATTTATTAGAAGATGGTGGTAGGAATGAATGAAAGATATTATATTTGTGATAAGGATAATAATGAGATAGTTTATGGTTACATAGATTATAATAGACTTCATGGTTTTAAGATTAAACCTGGTAATAATATTCCTTATGAAGGGGTAGAGGTAAGTAGGTTAGTTTTGGTAGAACCTTATTTAATTAAAAATGTTTTAAAGAGAAAAATCACACATAAATTGGATGTTTATCTTTCATTTCTTTTTACGGTTATCGATGATGATGACGAAGATCCTGATGATTTGGAATTAGTTATAGATGATGTTAAGAGATATAAAAGTATTATTATGAATAAATATTCTAAGTTTTTGGATAAAAAATATATCAAAGGATTACTTAAAAAGGTTGGAATGGTTGAACTTGAATTAAAAGAAAAATTAAAAGAGTTATCGAAACAAAATGTTAAAACTTCTGGTAAATCAAGATAAACTATTGAATTTATATTTAAAATGTGGTAGAATTTATTATGCCGTGTTCCGCTGGGTTATACTATGAACACAGATTTATGTGCAAAGGAGTGATAGTATGAATTTGGTAGACAAAATTACTAAAAAACAAATCAGAACAGATCTACCTGAGTTTCGTGTTGGTGATACTATTAAAGTAAATGTTCGTATCATCGAAGGAAAACGTGAAAGAATTCAAGCGTTCGAAGGTATCGTAATTGCTATTAAGGGTAGTGGAGTAAGTAAGAACTATACTGTTAGAAAAAAATCTAGTGGTATTGGTGTTGAAAGAACTTTCACATATAGTTCACCAAAGGTTGATAGCGTAGAGGTAATTAGAAAAGGTAAAGTTAGAAGAGCTAAACTTAATTATTTACGTGACCTTAAAGGACAAGCTAAAATTAAAGAAAGAAAATAAGGCCATTTTAAGACCTTATTTTTTGTATAATTAGGAGGTTTTTATGGAATTAGAAGAGGCTAAAGAAAGTAAAAAAGATAAAATTAATAAGTTTTTTAAGGCAACAATTCCTTATATTATTATTGTAATTGTGGTTGCTCTTATTAGAACTTTTATTGTTACTCCTGTTCAAGTTGAAGGATTATCTATGTATTCTACTTTGGATGATAAAGAGATTTTATTGCTTAAAAAATATGATAAAAGTTATGATAGATTTGATATTGTTGTATTTAATTATAATGGTACTAAATTAATTAAAAGGGTTATTGGTTTACCTGGTGAGACTGTTAGTTATAAAGATAATGAACTTTATATAAATGATAAATATGTCGATGAATATTTTTTAAATGGTCAGGAAACTTATGATTTTGATTTAGAAGAACTTGGATATGATAAAATTCCTAAAGGTTATTATTTTGTAATGGGGGATAATAGGGATAATTCTACTGATAGTAGGATTATTGGTTTGGTTCCTGCTTATGAAATAGAGGGGACAACTAATTTTGCTATTTTTCCTTTTGATAGATTTGGAAACTTTAATGAATAAATGGTTATAGTAGATAAATTCAAAGATAAATATAGATTAAATTTATCTACTTTTATTTTAAAATAGTAAAGGATAGATTTTATGGATGTAGAAAAAATAGTTAAAGAAATTAAAAAGGGTAATTTGGTTATTATTCCAACTGATACTGTCTATGGAATATCGGCTGATATGAATAATGAAAAAGCTATAGAAAAGGTGTTTGAAGCTAAAAAAAGAGATAAAAATAAACCTTTGATTTTACTTGTTAGTAATTTAGAAATGTTAAAAAAATATGTTAAAAAAATAAGTCCTTTGGAAGAAAAAATTATAAAAAAATATATGCCAGGTAGATTAACTATGCTATTTTTGAAAAATGAAGAAGTTAGTGATTTGGTGACAGCTGGTAGCTTTTTTGTTGGTATTAGAATTCCTGATGATCTTAATTTAATTAAAATAATAAATAAAGTTGGTAATCCTATAATTTCTACTAGTGCGAATATATCTGGCGAAAACACTGTAACGAATGTTAAGAATATAGATAAAAAATTGCTTAAATATGTTTCCTATGTCGAAGATGCGGGTATTATAGAAAGTTTTCCTTCTACGGTTATTAAAGTAGAAGATGATGAAATTACTATTTTAAGAAAAGGGGATATTGCTTTAAAAATAGTAAAAGATGGAAATTTTAAAATAAGAGGTGAATTATGAAAAGAAAAATTGTAGCTATCGGCGGTGGAGGTAATGGTTCCAAAATACCATATGAATTGGCTAATCAAGATAAAGAAATTATTAGATTAACGGGTAAGAAACATCCAAATTTTTTGTTAATTGCTCATTCACAGCCTTTAGAAAAACAAGAAGAATATTTTAAAATAATGTTAAATATTTATGAAAAAAAATATAACTGTATTTGTAAAGATTTAAAAAGTAATGAGCTTGATAATCAAGAATATGTTAGAAAATTGGTAGATTGGGCTGATATAATTTATGAATGTGGAGGCAATACTTTAGATATGATTAAAATTTGGAAAGAAACTGGTTTTGATAATATTTTGAGAACTGCTTGGGAAAATGGTAAAGTTATGTGTGGTGTTTCGGCAGGAGCTAATTGTTGGTTTAAAGGGTGTTCTACTGATTCATTAAGAATAAAATATGGCTCTAATCAACCTTTAGTTGGTATGGATTGTTTGGGTTTTATAAATTGTTTATTTATACCTCACTGTGATGAAGCTGGAAGACTGGAAAGTGCTGAAGAAATACTTAAAGATAGTGAATTGGTTGGAATTTCTATATCTAATTGTGCAGCTCTTGAAATTATTGATGATAAGTATCGATTAATTGTAAGTGATGCGTCTTATCATGGCATTGAAGCTTATGGATTAAAATCTTATTGGGAAAATGAAAAATATGTGACTGTGAAAATTGATAATTCACAGGAATTTAAACTATTAAGCGATTTAATTTCAAAAGGTGAAAATATTTAAAATAATTAAGTAAAGGTAAATGTATTATGTTTAAAGAGAAAATGTTTAAAGTTTTAACTTTTGTATTTATGATTCTAACATTTATAGGGGCCTTTTATGTATTATTTAATAAAGGGCAAGTGAGTGCTGGTTTTGCTGTAATTCCAAGTTTATTTTGTGCTATATTTTCTCAATTAGCGGTTTATGAAAAATTTAAAAAATAGCAAAATAAATAGTAAATTGAAAGCGTGATTTTAATGAAAAAGAAAATAATAGTATTTACATTTATTATTTTATTAATTTTTATAATTATTTATTTACTTTATAAATTTAATTATATACCACACAAGAAGTATAGTAATGAATATTTTAATATAAAAACTTATACAAGCCTTATAGATAAAGACAATGATGGTATTGATGATCAAACGGATATATTAAATAATGTTTATGAATATATCAAAACAAATCCAAAATATAAAAGTAAATATTATGCAAGTGGTTATCCAGATGATGGATATGGTGTTTGCACTGATGTAGTTGCTTTTGGATTAAAAGGTGCTGGATATGATTTAATGGAGTTAGTAAATGAAGATATTAAAAATAATAAAAATAATTATAATATTGATACAATAGATAAAAATATAGATTTTAGAAGAGTTCAAAATTTGAAAATATATTTTGAAA
>CALVRL010000027.1 GCA_944358625.1 uncultured Bacilli bacterium
TACAACTACACTACTTTGTATATCTGTTATTTGTACATCCCATGTACTATCGATATTACTTGTTCCTGTTATTTTTAGCTGACTTGAAAATGCTGCATACCCAACACCCATTATTACTAATATCGCACATAATCCTATAATAATATAATTCCTCTGCGTTCTATTAAATCTTCCTCTCATTTATCATTCACTCCTTTTCTTTATTATGAATAATATATTATTTTATATTCATAATTCTATTTACAAAACAATTATAACATAAAATTCGAACTATCAGTGCATATAATTATCACTCACAGTTTGAAATAATATATATGGGTGATAGCAAATGGATAATAAAATTAAATTTCATGATGATTACTATTATTACAATATAGTAAGAAAAAATATTAAAAAATATAGAAAAAAAGCTGGTTTAACCCAGCAACAACTTGCAGATTTAATTGGAGCTTCTATGCACTATATTTCACAAATAGAAAGTGCGAAACCATACAAATACTTTACACTTATAATTATTGGAAGAATTGTGGATGCTTTAAATATCGATATAAAATATTTATTTGAAAAAGAAAAAATAAACGTTTAATTTAATGTTTATTTTTTTAAATTATATTTTACTAATACTTTATCTACTTTTTCTTTGTTTTTATCTGATAAAGGCACTAGTGGTAATCTTGGGTCTCCATAATCATAACCCATTTCATTTAAAATATATTTTACTGGTATAGGGTTTACTTCACAAAATAAAGCATCTACCATATCCATAATATTTGTCTGCATCTTTCCAGCTTTAACATTATCGCCATAAAAATATTCATCGATCATATCTGTAGTATATTTTGGCATAACGTTTGATAAAACTGATATAACTCCTTTACCACCTATGGATAAAATAGGAATTATCATATCATCATTTCCAGAATAAATAGCAAAATCTTCACATAAATGCGCTATCTTATTTACCTGTGATATATTACCACTTGCTTCTTTTATACCTACGATGTTTTCTATTTTAGATAATCTTAAACATGTTTCTGGTGTAATGTTAACTCCTGTTCTAGATGGTACATTATATAAAATGATAGGAAGTTCAACACTATCTGCTATGGCTTTATAATGAGCATATAAACCTTCTTGAGTAGTTTTATTATAATATGGAGTTACTACAAGTAATCCATCTACTCCTATTTCTTCGGCATATTTACTCATTTTAATCGCATTCATAGTATTATTTGAACCAGTTCCTGCTATAACTTTAATTCTATTACTAGATTTATCTACTGCATATTTAATTAAGTCTTTCTTCTCTTCTTCACTCATTGTTGCTGACTCACCTGTAGTACCGCATACAATAACTGCACTCACTTTAGCTTTTATTTGGTCTTCTAATAATTTACCAAATTCTTCAAAATTTACTTTTCCATCTTTAAATGGAGTAACCATTGCTGTTCCAACGCCTTTAAATATTTCCAATTAAATCACCTCTTAAACATTCTATCATATAATATTATTTTTTGCATTTTCTAAAAATACTCACTTTATAATTAAATTACTCAAAAAGAACTATTTTCTAGTTCTTCCATTATTTCCAAAATCATTTGGGTCAAAAAGTCTTAACTGATTATCTTCTTGAAGTGCTGGTTTTTCTACTACTTTATCTCTTTTAGGATTATTTAACTCATATTCTCTTTTAGCCCTTTCATATTCAGAAATATGTGATGGGTTCATAGGAATCTTTCTACCTTGCTTTGTTAAAATATAATGATATATACCTAGTGAAACACCTCTAATATTTTTATATTTTCTTAGCTGTATTTGCAAATCTATTTTCGCATTAAATAATTCTTCTACTGCATCTGGCTCTGGTGAATTAAGAAGATTTAAATACTTCTGTATAGCGCCACTAACTTCTTTATTCATATATCTTCTTTTGCTATGATTATATTCATCTTTACTAAGAAATGATAAAAGTTCTGGCGTATGACTAAAATTGTTAATCACTTCTTTAATATAATTTTGTGCACTTCTTTTAGATACAATAGCTTCACCTTTATTTTTTTTAGCTAAATCTATAATAGATTCCATATCTTTATAAACTATATCTAAATATCTTTCTTCTTTTTTATAAGTGTATGCGACTACAAACCTACCATTTTGGTATTCGGTTGCATCTAAATTTAATAAATCTATTAGTTCTTCATCATTAGATGTTTGAGAAGTGAGCAAATCGATATTGGTAAGAGGAAGGTTTTCTAGTTTTTTATCACCTACAACTATATCTTTTGTCTTACCATTATAATACCTATATAAAAGTCTATATATTCCTTTGGTTTCTGACATGATTATCACCAAGACTAATATATCAAAAAAAGTGGAAATAAGCAAATTACCATTCCCACTTTGTAATCTCATCCATATCTATACCATATTTTCTAATATAATCATGATGTTTTTTTAATTTATCTTCCATTTCTATAATAACTTTTTCGCCATCTTTACCTAATTTTAATTTTTTAATAGCATCTATTACTAAATGATACCTATCTATTTTGTTTAAAACTCTCATATCAAAAGGGGTTGTGATAGTTCCTTCTTCTTCATATCCGTGAACTATCATATTTCTATTTTCTCTAAAATGTGTAAATTCATAAATTAAAGAAGGGTAACCATGGAAATTAATAATGATAGGTTTATCTTTAGTAAAGATTTTATTATATTCTTCATCTGATAATGACTTATTATATTCATTAGTTTTCTTAAGACACATTAAATCTAGTACATTTACAAATCTAATTTTTAATTTAGGAAATTTTTCTTTTAATATTTTAGTGGCCGCAATAGCTTCTAAAGTTGGAGTATCACCTATCGAAACCATTATTATATCTGGATTTTTATCGTCACTTACCCATTTCCAAACTGCTAGGCCTTTATTAAATTCTTCTTTGGCTTCTTCCATATTAATCCACTGCAAACTAGGATGTTTGGATGCTGTTATAATGTTAACTTGATTTTTACTTTTCATACATTCATCAAAACAAGTTATTAAACTATTAGAATCTGCTGGTAAATACATTCTTACTATACTATCTTTTTTAGTGGCTAAACTATTTAAAAATCCTGGTTCTTGATGAGTATAACCATTATGGTCTTGCTGCCAAACATTAGATGTTAAGATATAATTTAAAGATGAAATATCTCTTCTCCATTTTAAATCTTGACATACTTTGAGCCATTTGGCGTGCTCGCCGGCCATAGAATCTATTACTCTAATAAAAGATTCATAACTTACAAAAACTCCATGACGACCAGTTAGTAAATAGCCTTCTAATAAGCCTTCGCAGAAATGCTCTGATAAAAAACTATCCATTATTTTACCGTCTTTACTTAGATATTCATCTTCTTTTTTTATTTCTTCTTGCCAGTCTCTACTAGCGCTTTCAAACATAGCGTATAATCTATTACTCATAGCCTCATCTGGCGAAAATAATCTAAAATTATCATTTAATTTATATATATCTTTGATATATTTGCTTAACTCAAACATATCTTGTGTTTTAAAACTTCCTCTTTTTTCAAACTTAACTTCTAATTCTTTGGTATCTGGCAGTTTTATAATTCTTCTTAAAAGTCCTCCATTTGCATTTGGGTTTGATCCCATTCTGTACTTTCCTTCTGGTATTATTTCGTAAATTTCTTTATTTAACTTACCGTTTTCATCAAATAACTTTTCTGGTTTATAACTTTTAAGCCATGACTCTAGTTGTTTGATGTGATCAGGGCTATCTGGAGTTATTGGTACTTGATGAGCTCTAAATGTACCTGCTATTTGTTTTCCATCAACTATTTCTGGGCCTGTAAAACCTTTAGGTGTTCTTAAAATAATCATTGGATAAGATACTTTATCATATTTGCCACTTTTTATATTTTTGATTTCTTCATATACTTTATTTAAGGTATAATACATTTTCTTATGTAATAAATTTATATCTTCAGCTTCAACTAAATATGGATGCCATCCTAACCCATAAAAGAAGCTACCTAATTCTTTTTCACTCATTCTACCAAATACTGTTGGGTTACTTATTTTATAACCGTTTAAATTTAATATTGGCAAAACTATTCCATCAGATTTAGGATTAATGAATTTGTTTCCATGCCAAGAAGTAGCTAGTGGGCCTGTTTCAGCTTCACCATCTCCTATAACACACGCTACTAACAAACTTGGATTATCTAAAACTGCTCCAAAGGAATGAGCTAAAGAATATCCTAACTCTCCTCCTTCGTTAATAGATCCTGGTGTTTCTGGTGCGGCATGACTAGGTACACCTCCTGGAAAAGAAAACTGTCTAAAGAATTTTTTTAATCCTTCTTCATCTTGAGTAATTTCTGGATATATTTCACTATATGTTCCTTCTAAATAAACATTAGAAAGAGGACTGTTTCCTCCATGACCTGGACCAGATACATAGATCATATTTAAGTTATTATCTTTAATTAATCTATTTAAATGAGCATATATGAAATTTTGTGATGGTACTGTTCCCCAGTGTCCAACTATTTTCTTTTTTATATCTTCTTTTTTTAGTTCTCTTTTTAAAAGTGGATTATCTAATAAATATAACTGACAAGCTGATAAGTAATTGGCTGCTCTAAAGTACTTATCTATAATTTCTATTTTTTTTGTAGTTTCATCCATTTCTCATACCCCTATTCTTTTAAAATTATACCTTTTTTTTAAATAAATGTAAATTAATTAAACAACTCTTAAAAATTATCTTATTATATCTATAATTAATTTTGGCTTTTCTATCTTTTCTTTGCTGAAACTATAACATGATAAAAATTCTTCTTCAGTTATCTCTTTTTCATTATATATAATGGCTGCGAGTGGTTCATCTTTTGAAACATAATCTCCTACTTTATGATTTAAAACTATACCTACTGTTAAATCTATTTCATCATCTTTGGTTAATCTTCCGGCTCCTAATTTTCTCGATAATTTACCTATTTCTAGAGCATTTATTGATTTTATGTATCCTTCTTCTTTTGATTTTATTACTTTGGTATTTTTAGCTATTTTTATGTTTTTTATGTCTCCACCTTGGGCTTTTACCCAATTTAACATTTTTTCATATCCTTTATGGTTATATAAATTTTCTATGACTTTATTTTCGGCTTCTTTTTCATCAATATTTAATGTCATTGAAACCATAAGGGCCCCTAACTTAATGACAAGTTTTTCTAAATCTTTTGGCCCTTTACCATTTAAAGTATCAATTGCTTCTAATACTTCTAATGAATTACCTATAGATAGTCCTAGTGGTTCATCCATATTTGTCAAAACACAGGCTACTTTTCTATTATATTTTTTGCCTATTTTAACCATTAAATCAGCTAACTTTCTTGCTTCTTCTAGATTATCTACTAAAGCTCCACTGCCTACTTTTAAGTCTATAACTATATTTTGCGCTCCACTTGCTAGTTTCTTACTCATGATGCTTGATGCTATTAATGGAATGGAATCTACTGTTCCTGTCACATCTCTTAGGGCATATATTTTTTTATCGGCAGGAACTAAATTTCCCATTTGGCCTACTAAAGCTATATTTATATCTTCTACTTGTTTTTTAAATTCATCTAGACTCATCGATGTTTTAAATCCTTCTATTGATTCTAATTTATCGATAGTTCCTCCAGTATGACCTAAACCTCTACCACTCATTTTGGCTACTTTAACTCCTAATGAGGCAACTAGGGGCGCTAGTACAATGGTGGTTTTATCTCCTACTCCACCTGTTGAATGTTTATCAGCAATATTTTCAAATCCTAAATCTAATACTTCTCCACTATGAAGCATGATATCTGTTAGATTTATTGTTTCTTCATCGGTTAGACCTAATAAATCTATTTCTGTAAGTAGTGCGGACATTTGATAATCTTTAATAGTTCCATCTAAATATCCTTTTACTACATAGTTTAATTCTTCTTTAGAAAGTATTTCTACTTTTTCTTTTTTATCAATTATATCTAATATATCCATATTTATCCTCCTATTATTATTTTACTAGATTTTTAGAAAAATAAAAATAGTTTCAAAATATTTCAAAACTATTTTTACATTTCTGGAAAGATATGTTTTAAATTATTGTTGATTACTTGAACGTTTCTTTCTGGATTTGCTAGTAAAGCTTTATAAAGTTTAGGACTTGCTTTAATTTGTGATAATATTTGTAAATCTTCTTTTGCTAGTTTTACTTCGTAATCTTCATTATTGCGTACGGTAATATCTCTACCTAAAATCTCGTCTGCACTTATATTTAAAGTATCTAATAATTTATTTAATTTTGGCCATCTTGGCGTTCTTTTTCCTGATTCATATTGTGAAATTTCAGCAGCTTTAACACCAATGATGTCTGCAAGTTCTGTTTGCGTTAAGTTAGCTTTCTTTCTAGCTTCTCTAATTCTTTGACCTGTTACCATAATCACCGTTATCCTTTCGTTAACTGAATTATATCAACATTTAGCAAACATTACATTATTTATAACTTTGTGTTAAAATGTTCTTGTAATTAACCTTAAGTTAATATATAATATAGGTGTAATGTATAATTATACTAACAAATATGGGAGGTCGAATATGGACGAATTAAAGAGGATTAGAAAAGAAAACAAATTTACTTGTGAGTATATGGCTAATCATTTAAAAATCAGTAAACCTTTTTACTGGCAAATTGAAAATGGCAAAAGAAGGCTTTCTTATAAGATGGCTGTTAAAATTGCGAAAGTTTTTGGTTTAAAACCTGATGATATCTTTTATAAGGATTTTAAAAACAAGGATTAACCTTGTTTTTTGCTAGACAGAAATGTAACTTTGTCGGCCACTACTTCTGTTATGTATCTGCGACCGTTTTCTGTATCATAGTTATATGTTTCTACGCGTCCTTTGACACCTATTAAATCGCCTTTTTTGCAATATTCGCTGACATTTTTGGCAAGTCCTTGCCATAGTTTACAATATATGAAATCTGTTTCATATTCTCCTTCTGAATTTTTGTATGATCTTGGGACTGCTAGAACAAATCTAACTACTGTTTTACCATTTTCTGTCTCATATACTTCTGGGTCACTTGTTAAGCGACCTACTAAAACGATGTGATTCAACACGTTTTCCTCCTTTCGAGGTGGTACTATACACTATCTTTGAAAGGAGTGCAAAAGAGGAATTTGGCATTTTCTTATACTTTTTTATACCTAATTTACTATTTTCCTCTATGGGAATTTGACGTTTTCAAATAGCTAATATTGATCGAAATAAAAAAACACAAGTTTTTTAACATTTTAATTCAACTTGTGCTTTTTTTGCTGTTCCGTTTTGATAATTTATTGTTATATTGGCAAATGTTTTTTCTTTATCACATTTTTCTAGACCTTTTAGATCATATTCTTCGCCGTTTTTATTGGCGTCTTCTAAATCTTTTAAGGTTACTTTGTAAATGTTGACGCTGTCATTTGCACTGATGTATTTTTCAAAATAATCTTTACTAGCTACTTCCATTTTTTCTTTTAATTCATGTTTTTTATTTTCATTATTCATCAAAAACATAAATGTAAATACTCCGGCTAATATTAAAGCTACTAATACTATGATAATTAAAATTTTCTTTTTCATACTATCCCCTCTTTTAAAAATAATTTTTGAGTAAAGCATTTAATTCGACGGCATATTCCATTGGTAAATTTTCTTTAAATTCATCGATAAATCCAATTATTAATAATTCTTTGGCTTTTTCTTCGTCTAATCCTCTACTCATTAAATAAAATAGTTTTTCTTCATCTAATTTTGATACTGTGGCTTCGTGTTCAAGATAAGATGATGAATTTTCTACAATATTCTTTGGTATGGTATCACTTTTTGATTTACCATCTAATATTATTGTATCACATTTTACAGTACTTTTGGAATTTTTTGCATCTTTATTTATTCTTACTGTTCCTCTATAGTTACTTATTCCTCCGTTTGCAGCTATCGATTTACTTATTATGTTGCTTGTAGTGTTGGGCGCTAGATGAATCATTTTTGCTCCTGCATCTTGAATTTGTCCTTTTGATGCAACGGCTACTGATATACAGTTACCTATAGCATTTTTTCCTTTTAAAATACATGATGGATATTTCATGTTTGTTTTAGATCCTATATTTCCATCTATCCATTCCATTTTTCCATTTTCTTCTACTATGGCTCTTTTTGTTACTAGATTATATATATTGTTAGCCCAGTTTTGAATTGTCGTATATCTGCAACTGGCATTTTTTCCTACGAATATTTCAACTACGGCGGCGTGCAGTGAACTATCTGTGTGGTAAGTTGCTGTACATCCTTCCATGTAATGTATGTGACTATCTTCATCAACTATTATTAATGTTCTTTCAAACTGTCCCATGTGTTTAGTGTTTAATCTAAAATAACTTTGAAGTGGTCTATCTATGGTTACTCCTTTTGGAACATATATAAATGTTCCTCCACTCCATACTGCTCCATTTAATGCTGTATATTTATTCTCATCATATTTAACTAATTTATTAAAGTATTTTTTAAATATATCTGGATGATTTTTTAAAGCATCATCAGTACTTGAGAAAATAACGCCTTTATCTTCTAGTTCCTTTATCATACTGTGATATACTACTTCACTTTCGTACTGCGCTCCTACACCGTTTAAGTATTTCTTTTCGGCATCTATTAATCCTATTTCTTGAAAGGTATCTTTTATTGGACATGATACATTATCCCAGTTATTTTCTACTTTGTCTGTTACTTTTTTATAATAATTTATCTTATCAAAATCTATCTTTAATTCTGGACCAAAATTTGGGTTTGGTATTTCTTTAAATGTTCTATATGATTTTAATCTAAATTCTGTCATCCATTTTGGTTCGTTTTTTAATTTTGATATTTCTTTTATTTTGTTTTCGTCTAGTCCAAGTTCTTTAGCCATTGTTTTCACCTATAAACATTATACTATTTTTTGGTTAAAATAAAAAGCTATTTTTGATATAGCTTTCGTGTAGTTATTACATTATTTTATATGGATTACTTTGTGTTTCCTCTCCAGTCAAAGTAGTTTCAGCTTTCAAAAAGACTACTAGGCGGGGAGCAACCACATTATCAGAATAAATAGATATTTTATCACTATGAGTGTCTAATAAAATAGTCGCGTTTTATACTTCAGCCCATATTATCATTTTTTTCATTTCTTATAATATTTTGATTATTTAAATTATCAAAGTTTATCAATGATTCTTTGATATTTATTTTATATCTTAATGTTTTCTTTTCTTTTCCTTCTTTCGTACCATCACCATTAACTATTTCCAATAATTTCCCACCATTTGCCGTAATAATTTGAATTGAACTTTTATTAGTATCATAACACGAAATTATAGCTTCTTCATAACCCATTTCATTCATTTTCTCAAGTAATAAATGGCAAAGCAGAGTACCATAACCTTTGCCTCTTTTTGATGGAACTATTTGATAAAAAACGTGCCCAGAATAAATTCTACAATACTCATCTATTTCTGGGTTTAATCGAATACTTCCAGAACCTATTATCTTATCATCTTCTATAAACCAATAAAATATTTCTTTGACTTTATCTTCAGCTTCTCCACTTCTGGCTTTTTTCATTTCTGATAAATATTCACTAAAATTTTCTTTTGTTACAAAAGGCTTCCAGGAATCAGGATAAGCATTCAAAAATTCTTGATTATATTCATTTATTTTATCAATATCAAACATATCTAAAACATCAGTAATATAAAAATTTTCCATCATAATCTCTTTTCTATTATATCTTTAAATGTTTTATTAATCTCATATTTAATATCTTATTATTTAAATATGACAAATTTTTAAATTTACAAAATTTACTGTCAATTAATAATATTTTAATTTCTTCTAATTGTGTCTATATCTATGAGCTCATATCATTTTATTTAGCATTTTTTATTTGGTTTAATATTTTTTCTATTCCCCACCATGAAAGTAAAGCGCATTTTTTTCTATTTGGATTTTTATATATATCATCATAGACAATGGCTTCTTCTAAAACACTTTTATCATATGGTTTTTCGTCTATCATATTAACAAAATTTTGTAAAATGGTTTCGGCTTCTGTTAATGTTTTGCCTATTAATACTGATATCATTATCGATGTTGATGATGTACTTATAGCACACGCTTCACCATCAAAGCGAATATCTTTAATAATATCATTTTCTATTTTAACTTCTAGGTTTACTTCATCTATACAACTTTCGTTATTCATGTTTACTTTCATATATGTTTCATCATTTAATAAACCTTTGTTTTTTGGATTTTGGTAATTTTCTAATATTATTTCTCTTTTTAAATTACTATCCATTATACTTCACCTTCGTTTTCTCCATATACTGTTTCGTCTAATTCAAAATAAAATGTTCTAAGTTCTTCAAATGAGCAAAAGAAAATTGCTGGTAAATTTAATGTTGCTTTTTCTTTTAATGTTTTAATTACTTCTATGATATCATCTGTTTTTTTGCTATTTAATTTGTGATATTGTCTATCTTTATATATAGATACGCAGCATTTACCTTGGCTATATAGTGTTTCGTTGGTTGCAAATATAATATCAGCTTCGATTACATTATTTATTATTTTTGCTATATTATAAATTGTATTCATTAATGTTAGATTATGATTTTGATTTTCAAATGACTGTTCTTCGACTATTTCTTTTATTCTTGTAAATAGCTGGTCATCATCTTTAAAATCACATGACATTTCAGCATATAATTTTCCTTCTTTTGATTTTATATTAAATTCACTATTTGGTATTTCTAAAGTTAAATCTATTAATCTACCTATAGTATTTAAATGTTCATAATCTACATTTAAAACGATGTATGCTACTTTATTATGTCCTTTACTTGCTAGATAAGGTGTTATGCCGTTATTATAGCAAGTGTGTAATAATAATTCTAATGATCTTGAATCTTCGGACATTTTTTTAAAATAAATTGATCTTTCGTTTACATCTTCTAAATTAACTGTTTTTATCATAACTGACCTCCTTTTTGGAATTTTTCCCTATTTATTTCATATTATTAATTAAAGGAGGAAATAAATATGGAAACACTTAAAGTAAGAGCTAAAAGTAATCCTAATTCAGTAGCTGGAGCTTTAGCTAATGTATTTCGTGAGAAAGGAACTGTTGAAATTCAAGCAATAGGTGCGGGAGCTTTAAATCAAGCTATTAAAGCTATTGCTATTGCTAGAGGGTTTGTTGCTCCTAGCGGTAAAAATTTAATTTGCATTCCTGCTTTTACTGATATTGTTATCGATGGTGAGGAACGCACTGCTATTAAATTAATTGTTGAATCAAGATAGAAATTTCTATCTTTTTTTCTATAACAAATTATATCATATTTCTGCTTTTATATGGTAAGTTATGACAAATGTTGACATTTTTTATACTAAAAACCACCTTTACGTGGTGGTTTCTAATAAGAAATCTATAATATTAATTACTTCTATTCCCTCAATTTCTTTATTTTTTACATGGTCCATGGTCAATATAACTTTCTTATAATTATCATTAATAGCAAGTAGTGACCTTTTTTCTCTTTCTTCTACTTTTTCATCTAAAATACTGCGTGATACTTGATAATATATCTTTTCATTTGGTTTTATGGCAATAAAGTCTATTTTTTTATCATTATACTGACCAATATATACTTCATAACCTCTTTTAAGTAATTCAATATATATTAAGTTTTCATAATAATATCTTCTTCTTTAATATTTTGGCTTAATAAATAATTTTTATATTCTAAAAGTAAAGTACTTTTGCCACTTCTTCTAACTCCAGTAATAACTTTTATTAAATTTAAATCTTTACTTTGGATTAATTTGTTTAAATAATTTTCTCTTATTAGCATACTTTCCATCTCGTGATTTAATTATAATACATTGTATAATTATTGTCAGGTTTTACGGTTATAACCGCAAAACTTTTGAAAAAATGTTTTTTTGCGGTTCAACTTTTGTGTGCTATTTTCCATGCTTTTATTTTTTCTAATCTTTCTTTAAATTTAATTTCGTTTCCTTTATTGCCTGGTTTATAATATTCTTTACCTTTTAAAGATGGTGGCAAACACTCCATAGTTGTTAATTTTTCTTTGGTATCATGAGCAAACTGATAACCTTTACCATAGTTTAAATCTTTCATTAATTTGGTTGGTGCATTTCTAATTATAAGTGGTACTGGTTCGGCTACTGTGTTTTGTGCATCTTTTTTTGCTAACATATAGGCTACATCACAAGCGTTTGATTTTGGGGCGAGTGACATATAAATTACGGCTTCTGTTAAATGTACATTACACTCTGGCATTCCAATATAATGACAGGCTTGATATACATTTATAGCGACATTTAAAGCATTTGTATCGGCTAGGCCTATATCTTCTGATGCAAAACGAATTATTCTTCTGGCTATATAAAGTGGGTTTTCTCCGGCTTCTAACATTCTAGCTAACCAGTACACGGCTGCATCTGGATCAGAGTTTCTCATTGATTTATGTAAGGCTGATATTATGTTATAGTGCTCTTCTCCATTTTTATCATATAGTAGTGTTTTTTTATTTAATGACTCTTCTATTACGGTTTTGGTTATTTTGATTATGCCATTTTCTTTTTTTGCATTTGTAACTATTACTTCTAATGTTGTCAAAGCGTTTCTTGCATCTCCAGCGGCTAGGTTTGCTATTATTTTTAAATTTTCTTCAGATATTTCTATTTTTTCGTTTCCAAACCCTCTTTCATCTTTGATGGCTCTTTTTAGAACTTGCATTATATCTTCTAATGATAATTCTTTTAATACAAATACTCTACATCTAGATAATAAGGCGTTATTAATTTCAAATGAAGGATTTTCAGTAGTTGCTCCTATTAAAATTATAGAGCCTTTTTCTACATATGGTAAAAAAGCATCTTGCTGGGCTTTATTAAATCTATGAATTTCATCTATGAATAAAATTGTTTTAACGCCTAATCTTTTATTATTTTCGGCTTCTTCCATTACTTTTTTTATTTCTTTTATACCTGAGGTTACGGCTGAAAAGGTTATAAAATTTGATTTTGTCTCATGGGCTATTATTCTAGCTAATGTTGTTTTTCCTGTTCCTGGTGGACCCCAAAAAATCATAGATGATAGATTATCTTTTTCTATCATTTTTTTAAGTAATTTATCTTCACCAATTAAATGTTTTTGTCCAACAAATTCACTTAAATCTTTAGGTCTCATTCTAGATGCGAGTGGCTCTATATTTTCAAATAATGATGTTTGATACATATTTCCTCCTTTATTTTAAATAGCTTATATATTGATTTATGAACTTGTTTAAAGCGTTACATACTTTTTGAATATTTTCTATATTGTTATAATCTCTATATTTTTGATTTATTTCTATTTGAATAATATCGATATTTGTATTTGCATATATATATCTAGTTATGCCTCCTCCTTTAAATGGGTTATTATATACTATATTTTTTATTCCTTCTTCTTTAAAGGCATCTTCTAATTCTTTTATTACAGTATAATCTATGGATAAATTATTTAAAGTTCCAAATTCAATATCAAAATCTCTTTCTTTTTTTGCGCCATGAATATCAATTAATAGTTTTATATTATGCTTTTTTATAAGATATAAAAGTGTATCTTTAAAGTTTTCTTTTTCTTCTGAATTAGCATCCACTTTTGTATCTTTTGTTTTAATTAAAAATGAGGCATTTGTTTGGTTTGCGATATACTGTGTAATGGCTTTAGTAAATGGTTCTGATAATTTTATTTTACCATCACTTTTTGTTTGCTTTATTCCATGAGGTGCGGTTATTATTACTGGTATTAAACCTATTTTTACTATATATGGTCTATCATAATTTGTGTTTTCATATTCTATTATTTCTTTTTCAAAATCCATGTTAACCTCCATTTCGTTCGCGACTATGTCGCTCCGACACAAATCGCTACGAAAAATATTTTATTTATCTTAATTTTA
>CALVRL010000028.1 GCA_944358625.1 uncultured Bacilli bacterium
TATTACTAATATAATGTTAGATAGGATATCTTCTATTATGAAAAAAATAGGTAAATTAGATAATTATAAAGATTTAAACAAAATGCCCATTTTAAGAAGAAATAATAGAATTAAATCTATTCATTCATCACTAGCTATAGAGGCTAATTCTTTATCGTTTGAGCAAGTTGAAGCTATTATTGAAGGTAAGACAGTTATTGGTCCTAAAAACGAAATACAAGAGGTTCAAAACGCTTATGACGCATATTTAAAAATTAAAGAGGTTGATCCTTATTCAGTTGATGATTTAAAAAAAATGCATGGAATCTTAACTTATTTAACTGTTAAAGATTCAGGTAATTTTAGAAAAGGAGCAGAGGTAGTTTTTGATGAAAAAGGTAACTGTATTTTTGTATGTCCCCCAGCTAAACAAGTAGAAAGTTTAATAAATCGATTATTTGAATGGATGAAATTAAACAAAAATAAAATTCATCTGTTAGTATTATCTTCTATATTTCATTATGAATTTGTGTTTATTCATCCATTTAGTGATGGGAATGGTAGAACTGCAAGATTATGGCAAAATGTTATACTTTCAAATTGGGAACCGTTATTTGAATATGTACCAATAGAATCTGAAATAAAAAAATATCAAGATGAATATTATAATGTAATTCAAAAATGCAATAATAAAGGTGAATCTACGGAATTTATCGAATTTATGTTAAAAATGATTGATGAGGTATTAAATAATATTGTTAGAAGTGTTAATATAGAATCTAACCATGTTAGTATATATGTAAAAAAGTTACTTGATGTTATGGAAGTTGGAGTTAATTATACTGCTTTAGAACTTATGGATTTATTAAACATGAAATCGAGAGATTCTTTTAGGAAAAATTATTTATCTCCTGCTTTGGATAATGGTTTAATTAAAATGTCTTTTCCGGATAAGTTAACAAGTAAAAATCAAACTTATTATAAAGATTAGGGTAATTTTACCTTAATCTTTTTAAGTTTTAAAAAATTTAAATTTCCAATGCTTTTTTAACATGTTTATATTGATGAATAGTAACTATTATCATATTAATACCAGTAGCCCATATTAAGGCCCATAAACCTATTTTAGAAAAACATAAAATAAATAAAGTTAAAGTTCTAATAACTGTACCAATTAAAGTTCCTCTCATTGCTTCTTTAGCTTTTCCCATAGCTTGGAGTGATGCGGTAAGTGGTGCTTGGATATAGTGAAATAGGGCTATAAGCGCTAAAACCTTAATATAATCTATACCAACGGTAGTATTATAAATTAATTTCATAGGAATATTAGGAATGATTTCAAATATTATAGTGGCTGGAATTCCAATTAATAATGAAATAAAAATAGCTAGTTTAATCTTATTCCATACATATTTGTAATTTTTTTTACTATGCGCTTTAGATATGTTTGGAATTAATGCTTGTGATATTGCTCCAGTAAAAAAAGAGGGGAGTAAAATTAAAGGCATTACATAGCCATTGATAATTCCATATTCATTGATTATATAATTATTAGAATAACCACTTTTTAAAAGTCCATAGGTTAGTATAATAGGTTCTAGAAAAGCTCCAACTGATCCTATAATTCTACTCATAGTGGTTGGAATACCGATTGCAAATACATTTTTAATATTATTTTTGTTTGGTTTTAAATCTTTTTTAGTTATTTTGAAATTTTTAGGGACAAAGAAAAATAAAACAAATATAGAGGTAAGTTCACTAATAACATTGGTTAAAACTATGAAGGCAACAGCATATTCTAAACCTATTTTTAAAAATATAGGGATACCTATTATTAAAGCCATTAATCTTACAAAATCTTCTGTGACATTTGAAATGACATGAGGAAGCATTTTTTGTTTACCGAAAAAATATCCTCTTAAAATACTGGAAATACTTATAAAAGGTAAGACAAAACCTATACATATTATTGCTAAATAACATCTATCTTCGTTAAGTAAATTATGTGAAATATATCCGGCTGTTAAAAAAAGAAAAACGATAATAATAATATTTAAAATTAATGAGATAGGAATTACCGAAAATACTAGATTTTTATTATCTTTATTATCTTCAGCTACTAATTTACTTATAGCAACAGGAAAACCAAGTTGTGCGAGTGCCATAAGTAATACGAAAGTAGGGGATACAAGCATATATATTCCCATTCCTTCTGTTCCTATTAATCTTGCTAAAACTATTTTTATAAACATACTTATAACTTTAGTTATAAATCCACCAATTAAAAGCATAATTACTGATTTTAAAAAGATATTTTTTTTCATATTAAAATATATGCTTTAATTTTTGGTATATAAATAAAGAGTGCTTATTTACACTCTTTATTAGTTTTAATTAATTGTTTAGCTTCTTCTAAATCTTTTTTTATTTGTGTGTTGAAAGAATTAGTATCTGTAGATAATTCGTATAAAATTTCTACTTCTTCTAATTCTAATGGATAGATGGCCTCAAAATTAACATTAATAGAACGGTTAAATTCGTCTTGGTTTGTTAAATTACTTTCATCTATAATAATAGGTACATTATTAGTAATTTTTATTACTGTTTGCGTTCCTACTTTGTAATCTAAATCTAAATAATTTGGGATAGTAAAAACAGGGGATGTCATATTCCCAAGAAAGTTAAATTCACCTTCACTACAAACAACATATTCTTTTTCATTTATTTTTACTTTGAACATTATTATTCCTCCTTTTAAGTATACATACTAGCACATTTCTTAATTTTTTTCAAATTGCTTTTTATATTATAATTGATTTAAAATTTAATTACAACTAAAGAAAAAAATGATATAATTGTTATGGTGAGACTATGCGAGAAGAGTTGGAAATGTATGAAAATTTTAAAATTCAGTTTTTAGATGATTTAAAAAATGAATTAAATATATATGAAGATTTATCTTTAGAAGAGGTAAATAGTATTTTATTATTTATTATAGAAGAATATGAAAATGAATTTAAAGAAGATTTTTCAGAAATATTTATATATAACTATTATCAAAATTTTTTAAATAATGTTATAGATGAATTAATAGATTTTATTACCCATAAAAAGCCATTAAACAATAATGGAAAAGATGAGATATTGAAATTAGAAAGAAAAGCATGTGGGGATGTTTTATATTTATATGATTTTGATTTTAAAAAAGAAAACGGTTTTAGTTTTATAAGTAAAATTACAAATAATGAAATTCCTATCAATTATAAAGTGGCTGAAATTATTACTAATGATGATATGTTTTTTATCCCACCAAAAGGAGATCCTAATTTAAGAGGACCGCATATTAATTATAAATTAGAATATAGTTTAGACTATTGGTTAAAATTTAAAGAAGAGATAAAAAATTATATTAAAGAATTTGAAAAAAATCATTCTACTAATTATATAGAAGATTTAAAAGATTATAGATATTGGTTAATAAAATACCGCACTTTACAAAATTATTTAAAAGAAGAATCTTTAGGAGGGAAAAATGTCAAAAATTAAAGATATTAAGGCTAGAGAAATTTTAGATTCTAGAGGAAATCCAACTATTGAAGTTGATATTATTTTGGATAATGGTAAACTAGCTAGAGCTTCTGTTCCGTCTGGTGCTTCTACTGGCTCTAAAGAAGCTTTAGAATTAAGAGATAATGATTTATCTAGATATATGGGTAAAGGTGTATTAAAAGCTGTAAAAAATGTAAATATTTTAAAAGAATATTTAATTGGAATGGAAACTGGTAATCAAAAGGAATTAGATAACAAATTGATAAAGTTAGACGGTACAGATAGTAAATCAAAATATGGTGCGAATGCTATACTAGGTATATCGTTAGCTTATCTGAAAGCGTCTAGTTTAGATAAAAATATACCACTTTATAAATATGTTGGAAGTAATTATTCGATGCCAAAGGCTATGATGAATATTTTAAATGGTGGAGCACATGCTGATAATGATTTGGATTTTCAAGAATTTATGATAGTTCCAAATGCTGAAACATTTAGTAAAAGACTTCAAATAGGTAGTGAAGTATTTCATACTTTGAAAAAAGTTTTAGAAAAAGAAGGTTATCAAACGGCTGTTGGTGATGAGGGAGGATTTGCTCCTAATATTAAAACAAATGAAGAAGCTTTAGATTTTATAATAAAAGCTATAAAAGAAGCTGGGTATGAACCATCTAAAGATGTAAATATTGCTTTAGATGTAGCAGCTAGTGAATTTTATAAAGATGGTATATATTATTTAAAAGGTGCTGGTTTAAAATTAACTACTGACGAGTTAATTGATTATTATCAAACACTATTAGATAAATATCCTATTATATCTATAGAAGATCCATTAGATGAAAATGACTGGCAAGGATTTCAAAAAATGACTAAAATATATGGTGATAAAATAAGTATAGTAGGTGATGATTTATTTGTTACAAATAAAAAATATTTACAAAAAGGTATTGATATGAAAGTGGCTAATGCTATATTGATTAAAATAAATCAAATAGGAACTATAACAGAGACATTGGAAACTATTAATTTAGCTAAAGAAAATGGGTATAAAACAATAATATCCCATAGAAGCGGTGAAACAGAAGATACATCTATAGCCTCTTTAGCAGTAGGTTTAAATTTAGGATATATTAAAACAGGATCACTTTCTAGAACAGATAGAATATGTAAATATAATGAATTATTAAGAATAGAGGAGGCTTTATATGAAAAGTAAAGGTTTTACACTAATTGAATTATTGGGTGTTATTGTGGTTTTGTCTTTACTTGCGTTAATTATAGTTCCAAGTGTGACAAAATCTATCCAAAATGGACAAAAAGAAGCTGATGAAAATACAAAAAATAGTATAATTTTATCTGCTAGAAACTGGCTTAGTGATAATAGAGCATTAGTTACATCTTCATATACAGTTACAGTTAAAACACTTCAAGATGAAGGATATATAAATGAAGATGTTAAATTACCATCAAAGGGCTGTAGTTTAGATGGTGCTTCAGTTACCATTATTAAGGAAAGTGAAGAGCCTAATCTTAAATATGATTATAAATTAAATTTACCAGATAATTGCAAATAAAAAGACGTTTTTTAAATTTTAACGTCTTTTTTCGTACTCATAATAATTGGTAAAATAATAGGCTTTCTTCCAGTATGAAAATTTATATAATTACTTAAACTATTTATAACTTCTGCTTTTATATCCGCATAATTTATGCCAGTTTTAATTTTATCATTAATTGCGTCTCTAGCAATAAGTTCTAGTTTTTTAAGTAAATCTAAATTATCATTAACTAATACAAATCCTCTTGCAATAATATTAGGATTAGATAATTGGACTTTTTGTTCAGTATCTAAATTTATAATAGCAATTACAATTCCATCATTAGCCATTATTTTACGGTCTCTCATAACAGCTGTACTAACATCACCGATACGGTTACCATCTACATATGTATCTCCGGCAGGAATGTGACCAGCTTTAGTAACAACACCTTTTTTCATAGCAAGTACATCACCATTACTTAAAACAAAAGTGTTTTCTTTAGGAATATCACATTCTACAGCAATATCCGCATGTTTTTTAAGCATTCTATATTCACCATGAAAAGGCATAAAATATTTAGGTTTTGCAAGTCGAAGCATCCATTTTAATTCTTCTTCGTTCGCATGACCAGAAGCATGAATATCACTCAAAGAAGTATTAGTATAAACGGTAATTCCTTTTAAATATAATTTATTAATAGTTCTTGAAATACTTAAAGCATTACCAGGGATAGCAGATGATGAAAATACGACAACATCATCACCGCGTAAAGTAATATGTCTAAATGTACCGTTCGCAAGTCTACTTAAAGCAGCTAAAGGTTCACCTTGTGTACCTGTACAAAGTAAACATACTTTATTACTAGGTAAATGTGTAGCTTCATCAGGTGTAATAAATATTTCTTTATGTTTAATATATCCACCTTCAATAGAAATTTCTATATTGTTTTCCATACTTCTTCCAAAGACTGCTATTTTTCTTCCATGTCTTTTACAAGTATCTACTATATGTTTTAATCTATATATATTAGAAGCAAATGTTGCAATAATAATTCTACTATCATGTTTACTAAATAATTCTTCTAAAGCATCATCAACTTTAGATTCACTGGTACTTATACCACTATTCATTGCGTTTGTACTATCAGCTAAAAGTAAAGTTACGCCTTCAGAACCTAATTTCGCAATTTTCCAAATATCAGCCATTGGTCCAATAGGGGTTAAGTCGAATTTAAAATCACCAGTTGTCATAATAACACCATCAGGTGTATGAACAATGATACCATGTGAATCAGGAATAGAGTGAGTGGTTCTATAAAATTCTACCCACATTTCTTTAAATCTATAAACACTGTCATCATTATATATAAATAAATTATTATATTTTATTTTTTTATCTTCTAATTTTTTTCTAATCAAACCAGCAGCTTGATTAGGTGCGTATATAGCAGGTATATTAATTTCAGAAAGTAAAAATGGAATAGCCCCTATATGGTCTTCGTGACCATGAGTAATAAATAAACCTTTAATTTTACTTTCATTTAATTTTAAAAATGTAAAATCTGGAATAACATAATCGATTCCCATAAGTTCTCCACCAGGGAAAATAACGCCCGCATCAGTAATAATAATTTCATTATTACGCATTATGCAGTACATATTTTTACCAACTTCACCAAGTCCGCCTAAGGCGAAAATGTAAGTTTCATCTTTATTAAACTTCATTAAAAACTCCTTTCTTTTAAAAAGTTAAAACTGACTATAACATTATATCTTTTTTTTAATATTTTGACAAGTTAATGTGTAATAGGAAAACTTTACATTATATTTTATTTGTTATATAATACTTGCATTAATTTTGAAAGGAAGAAAATTATGAAAAAAGAATTAGAAAGATTAGTAGAAGAATATAATGAAAAACAAGTAAATGTTCAAAATATTAGAAATCAAATGGAAGAATTACGTTTAGAATTTGAAAAGAAAATGGAACCTTATGAAATAGCTTTAAGCAATGCAGAACAAGAGCAAGATTGTTTTGGTAAACAAATTGTAGCATCTGTAAGATTAGGGGATTTAGTAGAAGAATTATCGGAATTAACAGGAATATCTATTAAAAATATAGATTATAAAGTAGATATTATAGATGAAATTATTGTTCATAAATCTTCTCATGGATTAACTAAATCTAAAAATGAATTTTTAAAAGATAAACCAGTAAAATTAGATTTAAAAATAAGAGGTAGTAAGAAGTTAGATCTTTCTTGTCCTACTTATAAAGCCTTTGAAAAGTTGGATTTTTGTTATGATATTAGTTTTTATAGTTTATTAACTACTCTTCAAGCTGATGGAAAATCATTATTTGATCATACTTGTACATGGAGTGCGCATATAGAGGATATGCCATGGAAAAGGAAATTTACAAAACTTGCTATTAAAGAAGATGATATGTGTGATATTATATGTAATTTTAGTTTATTTGATTTAGCTCATTTTAAGGATTGGGATAGATGTCATCCAAAAAGATTATTACTTGAAGCTGTTTTGAATATAGTTGGTAGGCAAAAAGAAAATAAAAACAAGAAAAAATTTTTAAGTATATTTCATCGATAGTATTTTAAAAGGTGTTTTATCAGATCAATTTCCATAAGTTCTTCGTCTGGGAAAGTTAAAACTGACTATAACATTATATTTTTTAAATTTTCTAACAAGTTCATACGTAATAGAAAAATACAAATTTTTAAACAAAAAAATTGATATATAAAATAATAAATTTGTATAATATTTTTTAAGAAAGTGGGAGATTATATGAATACAGAAATTGAAAACAATATTTGTGAATATGAAAGAAAAAAAAGACAAATAGCTGTCTATGAAAAACAAATCAACGATTTAAAACTAAAATTAGAAAGACAAATTCAGGTTTTAGAAGATCAAACTATTAGAGAAATAGAACTAATTAATAATCAAATTGATGTCTTTAAGCAAGATCTAAATGAATTTGTTTTAGACCATAAAGTATTGATAAAACTTGGCGATATTATAGATGAAATTGCCAATATAACTAAAGATAAGCCTGAAAATATTTGTGTCAGTGGCTATCATACACCTATTTGTTATCCATTACCTGTACATTATAACACAATAGAAGAACTTATAAAATTTATTACTGAAAATGCAGATCCGGTCACACTTTGTATATCAATCGAAGGTAAATATAACTCAAACTCTTACAACCTACAATTATCATTTGAATATGACCTAACAAATATATGGGCTGATGGTCAAACATTAATTAAGCACAGTGAAATAAGAGCACATCATATAAAAGAATTTAATAGTAATCGTATATTAACCTCAATAGTTCTTCTAAAAGACGAAGGAATTGAAAACTTAATTTGTCCACTCAACATAGAACAAATTGCTAATTTTAAAAATGAATATAACACTAATTTATTAGCAAGAGCTATCATAAATTGTTTGAACAAAAATAAAAATTATGAAAACCCTAAACAGAAAAAACTACAAAAAAAGAGGTAATTCGTGTAAAAGGTTTAGATAACATAAGAATAAGTATTTAACAATAAAGGTGTGAATAATTTCACACCTTTATTGTTTTTTTAATAAAAATAGTGTAAAATTGTTATAGTAAAAGGTGATAACAGATGGGATTATTTGACAAATTTAAAAACATATTCAAAAAAGAAGAAAAAGAGGAAGTAAAACTATATGATAAAGGATTAGAAAAGACAAGAGATAATTTTCTAAATGCTTTACTTAACTTAAATAAAAATCACAAAATAGTAGATGATGAATATTTTGAAAATTTAGAAGAAATATTGATTATGTCTGATATTGGTGTAAATACTGTTATGGAAATAATAGATAGACTAAAAAAAAGAGTAAAAAAAGAAAATATCAAAACATCTGATGAATTAAAAGATATTATAGTAGATGAAATGTTTATTATATATGTTGATGGAGATATTATTACAAATAAGATAAATTATGCGGATAATGGACCAACAGTAATACTATTTGTTGGAGTAAATGGTGCAGGGAAAACAACAACTATTGGTAAAATAGCACATAAATTAAAAGAAGAAGGTAAAAAAGTTTTAATGGTAGCTGGTGATACTTTTAGAGCAGGTGCTATAGAGCAATTAGATGAATGGGCAAAAAAGATAGGAGTTGATATAGTATCTAAAGAAAATGCTGATCCAGTAAGTGTTATGTATGATGGCATTTTAAAAGCCAAAGAAGAAAATTATGATGTTATTTTAATAGATACAGCTGGGAGACTGCAAAACAAAATAGGTTTAATGAAAGAGTTAGAAAAAGTAAATAAAGTAATAGGAAAACTCATAGAAAATGCGCCACATGAAACATTACTTGTAATAGATGCCACTACCGGACAAAATGGTATCAGTCAAGCTAAAAACTTTAAAGAAATAACTAATATAACTGGTATAGTTTTAACTAAATTAGATGGAACAGCTAAAGGAGGCATAGTTTTAGCTATCAAAGAAGAGACAAAAATTCCAGTGAAGTATGTCGGTTTAGGTGAAAAAAAAGAAGATTTAAGAGTGTTCGATATTGAAAAATATATATATGGTTTATTTAAAGGAATTGATGACAATGGATAAAGTGATTTATTTATCTAATTTGTTCGATTATTATGGTAAATTACTTTCAGAAAAAAAACAAAATTATTTTAAAGATTACTATTTTAAAAACTTGAGTTTATCAGAAATATCAGAAAACGAAAAAGTTTCGAGAAATGCCATATATAAACAAATAAAAGAAGCCGAAAAACAGCTTATTCATTATGAAAAAGTTTTAAAACAATATCAAAATAGTTTAAAAATAAGAAAAATAATTCAAAATTTAGATTCAAAAACTAAAGGCGAAATAGAAAAGTATATATAAAAGGGGAGGAAATAATATGTTTGGGAAAATACTTTATATAAGTGATACTGAAGCTCATGTAGAAATTCCAAAAGATGGATCACTTTCTACAAATATTATGAATATGCATGTCATATTCGAAGATGAAAAGAAAAAGATTTTAGGAGAAGTAGAAGACATCAGTTCAGAAATTATTAAAATAAGATTTTTAGGTGAAATAGTAAATAATAAATTTGTCGGTGGAGTAATTAGAAAGCCAACCTTTAATTCAAGTTTAAGATTAATAAATCAAGAAGAAGTTGCTCTCATATTAGGTGATGACACTACATCTTCATTTATAATAGGTGAAAGTCCATTATATGATAGTCACCCAATAAGTGTTGATATAAATGATTTGTTTAGTAGTCATATGGCTATATTTGGTAATAGTGGTTCTGGTAAATCATGCGGAGTAGCTAGACTTTTACAAAATGTATTTCAAAATCCAAAATTATTACCATTTAGATCTAATTTCTTTATATTTGATGCTTATGGGGAATATCATAATGCTTTACAAAATATTAATCAAATTAACCCAAATTTAAATTTTAAATTTTATACGACAAATGTAAATCAAACTGATGGAGAAGTGTTATCTATTCCAATATGGCTTTTGGATATCGATGATATGGCTTTATTATTAAGAGCAGATAAACATTCACAGTTAACAATAATAGAAAGAATGTTAAAATTAGTTAATATATTTGCTTCAGAAGATGAGATGAGTACAAAATATAAAAACCATTTAATTGCTAAAGCAATAATGACAATTTTATATACAAATCAAACTGCAAGTAGTAAAAGAAATGATGTTTTTGCTATACTTGCAACTTGTTCGACAAATGAATTTAACCTAGAAGCTCCAGTGAGAGGTATAGGTTATACGAGAAAATTTAGAGAATGTTTCACTATTGATACTCAAGGTCAGTTCCCAGAAAGTATTTTAATGACAGAATATGTAACGAGTTTTATAGATGAATCTTTAGATAAATATGAGCCTAAAGAAATAAAATATTATACTTTAGAAGATTTAGAAAAAGCTTTAGAATTTACACTAATTAGTGAAGGACTTTTAAATAATACAGATACATATGCAGATGCGATAGAATTAAAAGTAAGACTGCACTCATTAACTATATCTGAAAATTCAAGATATTTACGTTATAATACATTTATAACTATGGAAAATTATATAGCTACATTGGTTGCTAAAAATAATAAAAAAGCTCAAATAATCAATTTTAATTTAGAGGATGTAGAAGATTGGTTTGCTAAAGTAGTAGTTAAAATATATACAAAAATGTTATTTAATTTCACTAAAAAATTAAAAAATAGAGCTTCGATTCCATTCCACATATTTGTAGAAGAAGCACATAGATATGTTCAAAATGATGGGGATGTAGAATTAATAGGATATAACATATTTGAAAGGGCAGCTAAAGAAGGACGTAAGTATGGTTTAATATTTAATTTAATTTCACAAAGACCTGTTGAAATATCAGATACAGTTATTTCACAGTGTGCGAACTTTTTAATCTTTAAAATAACTCACCCAAGAGATTTAGATTATATAACTAAAATGCTTCCAAATATATCAGCTGATATAATAGAAAAACAAAAGACACTTCAGCCAGGAACATGTATGGCTTTTGGTGGTGCATTTAAAATACCAACTATAGTTAGAATGAAAATGCCAGATCCAGCTCCATCATCAAGTAGCTGTAATGTATTTGAAACTTGGAAAGCTAATTAATGAAAAAAAACATTATAAAAATAATAGTTATAGTTTTAACACTTATAATTATTATAGGATTAATCTATACATTTTACCCTAAAAAAGATGGTAAAAAAGAAACTGTTCAAGAGCTAATTCATTTAACTTTTGATGATAATATAAAAAATAATATTCTTTTTAGCAATATCAAAATAATTAAAGATGATGAATATTATTTTAAAGCGGATGCTACGAACATGACTTCAAATACATTGTCTATAACTCCTATCGAAATAACATTAATAGATGATAAAAATAATCAAACAAAAATGACCAGCTATATAGGAGATGTTTTAGAAAGTGAAGAAGAAAAAACTATTATAGTTAAGACAAATAAAGATTTAAAAGATACTAAAAAAATTGAAATAAATGTCCAAACTCAGGTTTTATCCTGAGTTTTAATATTATTGTTTAGATATCTTAATGGATAAAGTATTTTCCTCCGAAGGGAAAGATAGGAGTTCGATTCTCCTTCTAGAAACCATAATTACTTTTGAATTTATTAAAAATGTGGTATAATCAATTTATCAGAAGGAGGAAAATATGAAAATATTATCAATTAATGCGGGAAGTAGTTCTTTAAAATTTAGTTTAATCAATATGGAAGACGAAAGTGTAATTGCCAGTGGTGTATTTGAAAGAATTGGAATTGATGGTAGTTATACTATTAAATTTAATGGAGAAAAAATAAAAGAAGATGCAAAGTTAGATACTCATGCTGATGCAGTTAATATATTACTTGAAAAATTAATAAGTTTAAACATCGTATCTTCATTAGATGAAATAGAAGGAGTAGGTCATAGAGTAGTACAAGGTAAAGATGTTTTTGATAAATCAGTTATTGTAGATGACGAAGTGATGAAAAAATTAGATTCAATTAAACATTTCGCACCACTTCATAATCCGGCCAATATGCTTGGAATAGAGGCTTTTCAAAAAGCTTTGCCAAATGCTGTAAATACGGTAGTTTTTGATACAGCATTTCATCAAACAATGAGTCCAGAAACATATCTATATGCAGTTCCATATGAATGGTATACTAAATATGGTATTAGAAAATATGGCGCACATGGAACAAGTCATAGATATATTACTGAAGTAGTAGAAGAGACATTAAAAACAGATAAATTTAAATTAATTAGTTGTCACATTGGAAATGGCGCATCAATTACAGCTATAAAAGACGGAAAATGTGTTGATACATCAATGGGATTTACTCCACTTGCTGGAGTTATGATGGGAACACGCTCAGGAGATATTGATCCATCAATTATACCTCCAGTTATGGAAGCTGAAAATAAAAATATCGATGATATCATTAACGATTTAAATAAAAATAGTGGTGTTTTAGGTTTAAGTGGTATAAGTAGTGATATGAGAGATTTAGAAGATGCTTATTTTAAAGGTGATGAAAGAGCAATTTTAACTATGAATAAATATGTAAGAAGAATAACAGATTATATTGCCCAATATTATGTATTATTAGGGGGCGCTGATGTTATTGCTTTTACTGCTGGAGTAGGGGAAAATGGACCAGTAGTTCGTAAATTAGTATGTGATAATTTAGCTTGTTTAGGTGTTAAATTAGATGAAGAAAAAAATAATGTAAGAGGAAAATTTACTTTAATTAGTTCTGATGATTCAAAAATTAAAGTATATGTTATTCCAACTGATGAAGAGTTAATGATAGCTAGAGATACATTAGAATTAATAAATGCTAAATAGGCATTTATTTTTTCAAAAGGAGTAAAATTATGAAAAAATTAATATTATTTTTAATACCTTTCTTATTTATGAATAATGTTCAGGCTGCCAGTAATCCTTATAAACAAGCTGGACCTTATGGAACAAATTGTACGTGGTATGCTTGGAAAATGGCCTATGAAAAAGCCGGTGTAACCTTGCCAGGATGGGGTAATGCGAAAGAGTGGTATAGTGATGCCAAAAATGCTGGAT
>CALVRL010000029.1 GCA_944358625.1 uncultured Bacilli bacterium
ACTGATAGATATGTTACTGAAAGTACAAATAGTCAAGGTGTAATTAGTGAAACTAATGCTTTAGTAAGTTTTACAAATATTAGAAATGAAGAGCCGAAAGGAAGTCTTTCTATAAGTAAAATTGTAACTGGAAATGATGGTGAGACTTTAAGAGATTTTACTTTTAAAGTTACATTAACTGATGAAAAAGGAAAACCTTTAACGGGTGAATATGAATATACTGGAAGTAAAAAGGGAACTATTAAATCAGGAGAAACTATTAGTTTAAAACATGGTGAGAGCATTACAATTAATGGTTTACCTTTAGATACAAAATATGAAGTTATAGAGTTAGAGGCAAATACTGATAGATATGTTACTGAAAGTACAAATAGTCAAGGTGTAATTAGTGAAGGTAATACAACTAGTAAGTTTGAAAACCATAGAGAAAAAATACCGGTATTATATGGATTTTTAACTATTAATAAAAATGTTAGTGGTAGCGGCGCTGAATTTAATAGATTATTTACATTTAAAATCATATTAAAAGACGAAAATGGTAATGAATTGGAAGGTACATTTAACTATTCTGGAAGTAAAACAGGAACTATTAAATCGGGAGAAACTATTAGTTTAAAACATGGTGAGAGCATTACTATTGTTTCTTTACCGCTTAATACAAAATATGAAGTTATAGAGTTAGAAGCTAACCAAGATGGTTATAAAACATCTTCTCAAAATAATGTTGGAGAAATAGTTTTAACAGGAAATATAGTTACATTTATAAATACTAAAGAAAAAATAGAAAAGCCTAAAGAAGAAAAAAATCCAGATAAAAAAATATATATTCCACAAACTGGTGGCAAAAATAATTATGTTTATTATGGTTTAGGAGCTTTAATTTCAGGTGTATTAGGGGTTTATTTGATTAAAAGAAAATGTTTAGAAAAATAACAATTGTTTTATGTATAGTTATTTGTCTATTTTGTACGTTTTTGTTTGTGACTGAAATTTTAGAAAAAAAAGAAGGGGAATCATTTTATCAAAATGTTTTTCCTTCTAATAATGAAATAGATATAAATAAGTTTAAAAAACAGTATAAGAATATGAAAGGGTATATCGAATTTCCTAATACAAATATTAGTTATCCAATAATGCAAGGTAATGATAATTCATATTATTTAAACCATTTGCCAAATGGTGAAAATAATAAAATGGGTTCTATTTATTTAGACTACCGTAATGATGGTTTTGATGATCAAAATACAGTTATATATGGACATAATTTCAATGATGGTACAATGTTTAGTGATTTGCTAAAATTGGATTATAATAAAACTAAAAATTATCAAATATATACTGAAAATGAAGTTATAAAAGTTGAGATTATAGGAGGGTATATAGCCGATGCGACAAAAAGTGTTCTTCCTATAAAATTCAACGAAAAAGAATTTAAGTCTTATTTAAATATGATTTTAGAAAATAATTTACTAGATATTAATTTTAATGTTAAAGGAATTGATAAAATAATTTCTTTATGTACTTGCTCTAATGATTCAAATGATGAAAGACTTATTATTGTTGGAAAAGTTTTATAAATAAAAAGAATTAGTTTTGCGCTAATTCTTTTATTTTGTTTGTATTTTTAAAGTTAGTTTTAGCTATTTCGTTTAATATTTCTTTTCCATATTCTTTTACTAATTTTACTCCCACCTCATCTACGATGGATCCGGCTCCTTTTGGTAATATTTGATTATATTTTTTAGATAATTTGTCCATTTCTTTAATAAATATATATCTACTTATAATAGCAGAGCAAGCAACTGATAAACATTGATCTTCTGCTTTTGTTATAAAAGTGATATTTCTTTGAACATTGTTTGATTCTTTTAAATAATTATAATATACATATTTTTCAGCAAATTGATCGACAACAATATAATCGCTATTAGGATATTTTTTAGTCATTTCAAGTAATGCTTTATTATGTAATATAGCTTTAAGAGCATTCATGTTGTATGTTTTTATTCTTTTATTATATTCTGTATTAGAAAGTGTCATAGTATAATATGGTATTTTTTTTATAATTTGTGGTGTTATTTTTAATATTTGTTCATCTGTTAATTTTTTAGAATCTTTTATTTTTAAGCTTTCTAAAAATGGAATATCTTCTTTTGTTACATATGATGCAGTTACTACTATAGGGCCAAAATAATCACCTGTACCAACTTCGTCAGAACCTATAGTATTAGCATAATATACTTTTGAATTTTTTTTATTTTCTTTTTTTTCACCAGCAACTTTCATATCTATTTTTTTATCTGGATTTAAATTTTTTTCCATCTGTGACCATAAATTAGCGTCTATATCTGCACTTATTCCTTGGAATACAGCTTTTCCTGATTCATATAAAGTAACCACTGTATCTGCTTCGTCGGCTTGGAAAATAGCATAAGGTGGTGTTTTTATTCTTCTTTTGTCTTCAAAATATTCTTGCATTTGTTCCATTGTATTTTTACTTACTTTTAAAGTAATTGTTTTAGTTTTTTCTTTTTTCATAATCATTCACCTGTCAATATTTTAGCACATTTATATTTTCATAACAACAAGTGCTTTACTTTTTAATTATTTGTGTAATATAATTAATGTAGAGGAGAGTGAATATGAACATTATAGATATTATTATAATTTTGTTTTTAATTTTAGGAGCTTATATAGGCTTTAAACAAGGTTTTACCAAAAGTTTGGTTAGTTTTTTAGGAATTTTGTTTGTTGCTATTATTGCTTATTTTTTAAAAAATCCTGTCAGTGAATTTTTGATGAGTTTTTGTCCATTTTTTAACTTTGGTGGGATTATTAAAGGAGTTACTGTTTTAAATATTGCAGTTTATGAAATTATTGCTTTTATATTAGTTTTTAGTATTTTAATGATTGCTTTAAAAGTATTACTTTTAGCAACGGGTATATTAGAGACAATTTTAAAATTTACTATTATTTTAGGAATACCTTCTAAAATATTAGGTTCTATTGTTGGAATTATAAAACATTATGTCATAATTTTCTTTGTTTTATATTTTCTTTCAATGCCTAATTTTGTAGATGTTGAATTTATTAAAAATTCGAATTACCGTGAACCTATTCTTAGAAATACACCACTTCTTTCAAATGTTGCTGAATCTACTTTAAAAGTATTAGATGAATTTAAAGGCTTATCTGATAAATATACTGATACTGAAAATAGCAATGAATTTAATTTAGAAACTTTAGATTTATTTTTGAAATATAAAGTTGTTACTGTAGATACAGTGAAAAAACTTGAAAATAATGGTAAAATAGATATCAAAGGAATGGATAGGGTAATTAGTAAATATGAGGAGGAATAGTTTATGGAAATAATTAAAGGAAATTTAGATAATTTTGATGATGTTACTAAAAAAGGTGATGTTTTAGTTGATTTCTTTGCGACTTGGTGTGGTCCATGTAAAATGCTTGCACCTGAACTTGAAGAAATTAAAGATAAGGTTCAAATAGTAAAAGTAGATATCGATGAGAATTTAGAACTTTGTAAAAGATTTGGTGTGATGAGTGTGCCTACTTTAATATATTTTAAAAATGATGGTACATCAATTATGAATGTTGGTTATATGACTAGTGATGAAATTTTAAAATTTATAGGTAAATAAAACTATTAGAAATTTTGACTCTAATAGTTTTTAATTGTTTTTCATTTTTAGATTTATCTCTTTATTCATGTTAATTTTATGATAACTTACATGACATTTATTAAATAAGGTTCTAGAGGCTATGTTATTTTCACTATCTTTATATTTGTCGTTTAAGTAGATAACTTCTTTAATTCCAGACTGGATGATCATTTTAGCGCATTCATTACATGGAAATAAGTCGACATATATTTTTGCATTTTCTAAATCTTTTTTATTTCCTCTATAATTTAAAATAGCATTTAGTTCGGCATGGCAAACATAAGGATATTTTGTATTTAAATTTTCTCCATCTCTATCCCATGGAAATTCATCATCATCAAATCCATTAGGTGCGCCATTATAACCTATCGATAAAATTCTATTATCGTTACTTACTATGCAGGCCCCAACTCTAGTTGAGGGATCTTTACTTCTCATCGCACTAAGTTCAGTTATAGCCATAAAATATTCGTCCCATGATAGGTAATCTTTTCTTTTTTTACTTTCCATTTTTTCACATCCTTTATTTAATTTTATCATATTTTTCGCATTTTGAATAATGTTAAATTTTTGATATAATGTTTAGTGGGTGATATTGATGAAAAAACTATATGTTATTTCACTTATAACAGTTATTTTAGATCAAGTTATTAAAAATTTGTTTACCTTTTTTATGACTTATGGACAGAGTATTAGTGTTATTGATGGTTTTTTTAATATTACTTTAGTTGGTAATACTGGAGCCGCTTTCAGTATTTTAAGTTCAAATACTATTTTACTTATTTTAATTTCTATTGTAGTTTTGAATTTACTTTATTTTTGTTTTATTAAAGGAAAAAATTTAAATGATTTAGAACAAATATCTTATGGATTATTAATTGGTGGTATTATGGGTAATTTAATTGATAGGGTTATTCATATGAAGGTGATAGATTATTTAGATTTTAATATATTTGGTTATAACTTTCCGGTATTTAATTTGGCTGATATAGTTATAGTTGTATCGATGATTTTAATTATTTATCAGATTATAAAAGGTGAGATAAATGGAATATCAAGTAAAAGAAAATGATGTAAGATTAGATAATTATTTGACTAATATTTTAGAAGTTAGTCGAAGCCAGGTAACCAAGATGATTAAAAATGATGAGATTTTAGTTAATGGTAAAAAAGTGAAACCTGGATTTATTTTAAAAGAAAGTGATATAATAAGTGTTGACCATGAGGAAGTAGATGATTTAAAACCTGAAAAGATGGATTTAGATATTGTCTATGAAGATGATGATGTATTAGTTATTAATAAAGCAAATGGTGTGGTGGTTCATCCTGGAGCGGGTAATCATAAATCGACTTTGGTTAATGGTCTTTTATATCATACTGAATTAAGTGATAAAGATAGTGAAAGACCTGGCATTGTTCATAGAATTGATGCTTATACAACGGGTTTACTTATGGTTGCGAAAAACAATAAAGCACATGAGGTTTTAGCAAGTGAACTTGCTTTGAAAAAAACTTATAGAAAATATGTTGCTTTAGTTTGGGGTGTTATTGAAAGTGATTCTGGCGAGATAGACGCTCCTATTGGAAGAAGTAAAAATGACCGTAAGAAAATGGCTGTAAGAGCAGATGGAAAAAATGCGATTACTCATTTTAAGGTTTTAAAAAGATTTGATAATGCTACACTAATAGAGTTGCAGTTAGAAACTGGTAGAACTCATCAAATTAGAGTACATATGGATTATATTGGTCACCCTTTAGTTAATGATCCTGTTTATGGTAATAGAAAGTTATTGGATAATACTGGTCAGTGTCTGCACGCTAAAGAGCTTGGTTTTACTCATCCTAGAACGGGTAAGTATATGCATTTTGATAGTGAGCTTCCAGAATGTTTTGTTAATATTTTAAAGAAATTTGAGTAGGTGATATTATGAATGAGATTATTATTGATAAAAAAGAAGAATTAGTTATGAAGTTACTTCACTATTTTATTACTGAAAGAGGTTATAATCCAGTAATAATAAGGGGTGTTAAAGATGAAATATGGCTTGAAAATTTAGAGGATGATTATAAAATTGTCCGTATAGTTTCTGGTTATATTCATAATAATGAGCAATTTAAATTTGATATATTTAAAACTAAAAATTTACTTAAGACAATTAAGAAAAAAACATTATCATTTAAGATTAATGCTTTAAGTATATTTGTTAATTTAGGTGACAATGTGGATATATCGGAATTTGAAGATACTCCTAATATTAAGTTTGCAAATATTCATGAGGCTTCTGATTTGAATAAATATAGATTTGTTACTACTGCTTTTCCTGACATTACTAAAGATATGAATTTTAAAGAAAAAGGATTAGAACTTTTTATGAAAATTACTAGTGATATTAATAAGAAAAATGAAGGGGATGCGAAAATGAACGAGGATGTATTTAGACCTAAAAAGCCTATTGTAACTTATGTTTTACTTGCTTTGAATATTTTAATATTTATCTTATGTATGTTTAATGATAATATTTTACCTATGTTTGCAGTTAATAGAATTTATATTACTGAATTACATGAGTATTATAGACTTATTACTGGTATATTTCTGCATACTAATTTACTTCATTTAGTATTTAATATGTATGCTTTATATGTAATTGGAATGCAGTTGGAAAGTTTTTTGGGTAAGTGGAAGTATTTATTAGTTTATTTACTTTCTGGCTTAGGTGGCTCTATGCTTTCGATTTTCTTTAGTAATAACTTTAGTGTAGGAGCTTCTGGTGCTATATTTGGTTTGATGGGGGCACTTTTATATTTTGGATATCACTATAGAGTTTATTTAGATAGTGTAGTTAAATCACAAATTATACCTCTTATTATTTTAAACTTGCTTATTGGTTTTACTAGCTCTGGTATTGATAATTGGGCTCATATTGGAGGTTTAGTTGGTGGTATTTTATCTTGTATGGCTGTAGGTGTTAAATATAAATCTAGTAGGTTTGAGATGATTAATGGTATTATTATGTATCTTATATTTATTGGATTTATTGGTTATATGGTATTTGTTAGGGGAATATAAAACTAAAGTGTGTAATTTTTAATAAATTTACACACTTTATTTATCTACTTCTTCCTTTTTCTGGGTTTTGTTCTACATAATTATCAAATTCTGCATATAATTCTTCTATTAACTTTTTCTTTTGTTCATCGGTAAATCTTTTTGCGCTTAAAATTTGCCTTTCTTGATTAGCAAAATCATCTAAATCACTATCTATTTTAGTATGATTATTTTTGTCTTTTTGTTCTTTTTGTATTTGTACCGTTTTGAAAGAGTTTGCTAATTGTTGCTGCATTTCGTGATTTTGTGATACTGTTTGGATGTTATTTGATGAATTAATCTTTAATTTAATATTATTAATTCGTTCTTGATAATAGTCAATTCTTTCTTTGTCGTTAAGATTTTCATATTGTTGAAGTCTACTTTCTAAATATTCTAGTTTTTCCTCATCACTCATTACTTGTTCTTTGTTGTAATCAATAAGTTGTTCATAATACATGGCTTTTATTATGTTATTTTCGTTTGCATAATAATCAGCAGTTTTTTGTAGATTATCTATAATGTGTGAACGCATATTATTAGCGCGATTTTGATAGTAATTAGCTCTATCTTGATCGTTAAGTTTTAGGTGTTCTTGGACTTTTTTTTCTAAATATTCTAACATTTGTTCATTGTTCATTGTTTGTCTTTTGCAATGATCAATAAGTTCTTCATAATAATTAGCTTTTTCTAAATTATTTTCATTTCTATAATAATTTACCATTTTTTGGAAATATTCTATTTTTTCTTGAAAACTATCTAATGATTGTATTTTTTTAGAAGCTGAATTACTTAATGAAAAATTATTTGTATCTATTTCATGCTCTTGAGAACTTTTTATTATTTCTTCTTGATATTTTTTTAGATAATTAGGATCTTTTTCAGACATAACACCAATTATTGATTTTAAAATTTTATCAATTGTTTCAATTGAAAAATCAACTTTTTTTCCATCTGGATCCCAAAGAGAGAAGACAGTTCTTTTATTAACACTATTAACTTTATTTTTTTGAAATATCAATTCTTCTAATTGTTTCATATAATCTATTAGTGGCCCTGTATTTGAATCGTTTCCGTTATTTATCAATTTTTTTATACTTTTTATTGTTGAATTTTTGCTAGGATTAATTTCGATCCCTTTTAAAAACTTTTGAACATTTTCAATATATACTGGTTTAAAAGTTGCATTAGGGTTGTTTTTTTTCATCTCTTCTATTATTACGTTTGTAGCACTTTCAACTATTCTGTTGTAAATTTCAGATTCGGGTCTGCTTTTATTTTCGTTGAAGTAATTTAATGCTATTTTTTCTGCAGAATTTTCTAAAATTTGAGTACGTACTGTATCAAAAGAAGATTCTTTTTTTTCTGGACTACTTATTAAATTTATCCAGTTGTCTATATTACCTGCAAGTATATTATTTGGTCCACAATTTGAAATAATTTTTGGATAATATTTGGCTATTTGTTTTAAAATTGCAATATTATTTTTTAAATTTTCTTTGGATGAATATATGATAAGTTTCCCTTGTTTTGTATTATTTGTATGAAATTTAAAATTATAGTACATGTCCGTTTTATTGCAAGAATCTATGTAATTATTTAATATTTTAAATAAGTTTTCGTTGGCACAATTAATATGTAGTTCATATTCTTTTTTTTCTTCTTTGACTTGTCTTGCTTTACCATATATAGAATTTACATATTTAAAATCTTTAATATTATCGTCATTTGTATTAATGTAAGAATTTTCTTGTAGTGTTCGCCAGAAATATTTTTGTTGTTCAATATTTTGACTGTTGTCAAGTTCATTAGCAATTTTTTCGTATAAATGAGTTATTTCTTTTATTGAATTAACTTGGTTATTTTCTTTTAGTATTTTTTGTATTTTAGTATATTCACCTAATCCTTGGTTAGTTAGATCTTTTAATTGGCTTTCGCTTAATGATAAAACATTTGAAATCCAATTATTAGTCATTTTAATATAGAATCTTTTTTCGTCTTCTTTGTTAATTTGTGTATTATCATTAGATTTTTCATTTGGAGCTGTTAATAATTCATAAAAATTAGATTTTGATTCAGCACTAAAAAAGCTACTACTGTTTTTGTAAAGTGCTAATATTTTTTTTAATAATTCTTTGTTATTAACTAAATTATGATTGGTCATCTGATCATAAATTTCTTGCATCAATTCCACATTTATCCCTCTTTTCACTATTGTTTATTAAATTATAACAATAAATTTTCGAATTGTAAATGTTTGTCTTTTTTTGCTTTATGTAATTTTACATAAATTTGTTTTAATAAGTTATTATTTTGTTTTTTTAGTAAGTTTTTTATCATTTTCTAATTTGTTTTCTGGGTTATTTTCTAATTGATAAATTATTGCTTGATGTTTTTCTTTTGACAATGCAAGGTTTATTTTTTTTTCTTTTTCATTTTCATTTTCATTTGTATTATTAATTTCATGGTTATTTTTTTTACTATTGTTTTTATTGGTGTCGCTATTTTTTAATTGTTTTTTGTATTCATTAAAATATTGTTTAATGTTTATGGTTTGAAGTGCTATAGTGGCTATACTTAAAGTGGTACTGAATGTTATAAGAAGATCGTTTGTAATTCCTAAAATATTAATATTTCCAATGGCTAAAGATAAATAACCTAAAATAAGTGAAATAGATAAAGGCCATATTTTAGCTTTACCTAAAAAGTTACTTTTAGGATTTCCACCCTTGGCTAAAATTTTTGCATTTATTAAAGCTATTATACCTTCTAAAATACCATTAAGTGCGAATACGGGTAAGATAGGAAGTATACCGATTATTAAAAGTAAAGAAAATATTTTATCAGAAACAGCATCCATCATTGCTCCTTCTTTTGTTTCTTCTTTGGCTATTTTTCTGGCTGCTAGTCCATCTAAAAAATCAGATATTGATAGAAAACTAATGGTTCCAAATAACATAGAAATAGGGGCATTTGTATATGCCATAATAGGAATCATAATACCTCCAATAACCCTTGAAAAAGAAAGCCAATTTGGTATTAATGATAACTTGTTTTCTGGTTTAAATAACCCTTTTATAAATTTTTTAGTAATATTTTTTATTGCATCCATTTAATCACTCCAATGTGATGAATATTTTATCATAAACTATTCAATAAGTAAATTGTTTTATAGTGTCAAATTATGTCTAATCATATGTTTTTATGGATATGCTTTAACTATTTATTTTGATATAATATTTATAGAATATTTAGGAGGCATAGCGTATGAAAAAAGTATTAAAATTATTTGTTTTTGCTGTTTTTGTATTTTTACCTTTTAGAGTTTTTGCGGCTTCTAATTACACTGTAGAGATGGTTTCAAATCAAATAGGTAATAAAGTCGTTGGAACTTATAATAATTATAATGCTGCTTTAAATGCTATGAACTCACAGAAATCAGATGCGAATAGTGTTGCTACTATCTATAGAGATGGTGTTCCTGTAGATAGTAAATACGGTATTTTTAAATTTAAACCTGGTAAAACTTATAATTTATATACATCTGCGACAGGTTCAGCATATACTTATATTCATGGAAGCTATGGAACAGATGCTGCATTACTTGGTTATAGTGATAATGGTAGAGTAAAAATCATGATAAGTGGTTATACTGGTTGGACCGAAATTAATAATGGAGTTGTAACACCAATATCTCTTATGGGTATAAATGGTAATGTTATAAATGTTAAGGGTGGACTTGGAATAAGAATTAGAAAAAAACCTTCTACTAGTGCAACTATCATTACACAAGTTAAAACAACTTCTAATTTTACTTATACTGAAACTACTAAAGCTAATGGATATACTTGGTATAAAATTACCTATAATGGTAGTGAAGCATGGATAGCTGGAACTGATGATGTTACAGTTTTAACTGGTTCAAATGGTCTTGGAACATATTATAACCATTATGGACCTACTGGTAATTTGATTCATCATTTCACTTATTATAATGGTTTTGGATATGGTGATACTTTTACTAATTTGGGTACATCACCATCATTTTTAACTAAAGATGTTAGATACTATAGTTTTGATGGTAACTATTTTTATTCAAGTATTACTAGTATGCTTGATGATTATAGAGAGGGTAAATATTCTAGAAGTGTAAATTATAATAGTCCTTATTATTCATATTATGTTTATTTACCTAGTCACTCTGTTACGGGATATAGTGCGGAAGATTTAGATAGAATTATAGCTAATAAAGGATATAATGCAAATACTTCTAAAATGTTTGGTACTGGTAAATATTTTAAAGAAGCTGAAGAGACTTATGGACAAAATGCTTTAATGATGTTTTCTACGGCAATGAATGAAAGTGCGAGTGGAACTAGTAAAATAGCCAAGGATAAAAATAATTTATTTGGTTATGGAGCTGCAGATAGCTGTGCATATGATTGCGCTTATTCTTATGGTAGTGTTAGAGATTCTATTATGGATTATGCTAAAAGAACTGGCGATAGTTATGCTGTAGTTACTGGTAAATATTATTATGGTGGCCACTATGGTAATAAAGCTAGTGGAAGAAATGTTAAATATGCTTCTGATCCTTACTGGGGTGAAAAACAAGCTGGTAATTCATTTTTAAGTGATTTAGACTATGGTGGTAAAGATTTTAATTCTAGTACAATTGGTGTTGTTAAGAAAGATAGTAATGTTGGTAGACCTTGGGTTTTTGATAAACCAGAAAGAACCGATGCAGCTTATGCTTATACTTTAAAAAATCCTAATAGCAATGAAAAAGTTAATGATTTAGCAGTTAATGTCGTTGATAAAGTTGTCGGATTAAATGGGGTTGAATTTTATAAAATATATGCGGATTTACCTACAGAAGAAGGGTTGCTTTATGGTTATGTTCCAACTGAAGAAATTTATGTTTCTAATAATCAACCTGTTATAAATGCTTCTGATAAAACTATTAAAGAAGGAGATACTTTTAATCCTTTAGATGATGTTACAGCTAGTGATAAAGAAAATGGTAATTTAGCTAATAAGATTACTTATGAAAGTAATGTGAATCCTAATAAAGAGGGTACATATAAAGTTACTTATACAGTAGTTGATAATAGCAATTTCCATGCTAGTAAAACTATTACGGTTAAAGTTATATCTGCTGAAAACCCTATAATTACTGCTTCTGATAGAGAAGTTAAACAGTTTGAAGAATTTGATTATATGTATGGTGTAAGTGCGAAGGCTTATGATGGTACTGATTTAACTGATGATATTACTTATAAAGGTACTGTGAATACTGATATTGCAGATACTTATGAAGTTACTTATAAAGTAAAAGATTCTAAAGGTAAAGAAGCTAGTAAAACTGTAAAAATAACTGTTATTCCTAATGCTAAACCAGTTATAAATGCTTCAGATAAAGAGGTATATTTGAATAGTGAATTTGATCCGTTAGAAGGCGTTACGGCTAGTGATGAAGAAGATGGTGAAATTACTGATATTGAATATAAAGGTACAGTTAATACAAAAGAAGTAGGGGATTATAAAGTAACTTATATGGTTACTGATAAAAATGGTCAAACTACAGAAAAAACTATTACTGTTAAGGTTATTGTTAATCAGTTACCTGTAATCAATGCTTATGATAAAACTATGACTATTAATACTAAATTTGATCCATTGGAAGGTATTACTGCTTACGATAATGAAGATGGAACTATTACTGATATTAGAGTGTTAAAAAATGATGTTAAAATTGATACTTTAGGTAAATATGAGGTAACATATGAAGTTACTGATTCATATGATCAAACTGTTACTAAAACTATTATGGTTACAGTTAGTGAGAAAGTATTAGTTGAAAAAAGTGCTAATTTCTATTTTGATTATTTAAAAAATGTTAATGGAGAATTGCAATTAAAAGGTTATAATACAATTAATGGTATAAATAATAATTTGCAAGAAGATATTAAATATGAAATAGAGTTTGTTAATACTGATACTGACAGAATTTTTGTTCAAAATGCTGAACGTATTATTAATAACTCTGAAATATCTAGACCAGCTTTTGGTTCAGATGCTAAAGATTATCAATATTCTTGGTTTAAATTAAACATTGATTTAAAGAATTTGCCAGATGGCAATTATAATATGAATATTGTTTCAAAAAGTAATGATTTTTATTCAAAGTCTGTTATTAGTAATAAATTATTTAAAGAGCAAATTACAGGTTTTGATGGTGATAAGCACGTTATTATTAGTAATGATTATAGTAATTTAAATGCTCCGGTAGAATTAATGATTAGAACTAATAAACTTGCAGAGAAATCTGCAGGATACACTTATAATCAATTTGACCAATATAGAATATTTGAATTTAATGATAATGGTACGTTACATTTGTTTGGTACATCTTATTCTTATGGTGGAGATTATAATAGTAATGCTGATATAAAACGTTATATTATATTTGAAAATATGGAAAACTATAAGACTTATAAAAAAGAGTTGGGTAGTACAACAGAAGGCTTATATAATGTTGCATTACCTGTTTCAGATGGCTTGAGCAAGGATAGAGCTTGGTATAACGCTAATATAGATGTTTCTGATATACCTGTTGGAAATTATATTATTTATGTGTCTACAGAAGCTAATGTAAGTGATGTTGCAGAATTTAAAGAAATGTTAAATCGTTCTTTAAGTAGTGTTACGAAGCAAATAAATGGAAAAAAATATTCATTTAATGTTAATTTGAATAATGGAAATCGAATTGAAATGTATGTTAAATAAAAAATATATCGTAATGAAGGGGCTCTTCAATTTCTAGTGGGGAGAAAAAATAATAGTTATAGAATTTCTGCTGGGGAGTAAGAAGAAAAAGCTTCGT
>CALVRL010000030.1 GCA_944358625.1 uncultured Bacilli bacterium
CTCTCCTTTCCAAAAGCCCCTTTCATATATTAAGATACGATTTTTTTTATTAAATTCCTCTTTTTTTTAGAAAAAAACAAAAAAAGTGGCATTTAAGCCACTAGGAGACTATTACCTTTAATACTTTTTGAGATTTATTACAAATCTTATAAGTACTAGTAGTCTGTGGGTGAGTATATACCGGTAATATAATATATACCCATTAGTTATTTTTTACTGTTTTTTCTTTTTTATTCTCTTTTTTAAATCCATTATATTCATCTGCATTTATAGCAATTCCCATAACAAATATATAGGTTAAAATATATATCCAGATCATCATGACTATTATTCCTGATATGCTTCCATAAAATAGACTGTAATTAGCAATATTTGAGATATAATATGAATATACAGATGTTGTTACTATCCATCCTATTGTTGTAAAAAGTGCGCCTTTATTCATAAATGTACTTGGTATTTTTTCGTCTGGTGAAATAGTATATATTATCTTTAATATCCAAAATATTAAAACGAAAGCAACTGGCCATTTAAATAATATATAAATTAAATACATGTGATTACTTACACCTTTTAAAAATGATAATTCAGTTATTTTTTCTAATATTATATTTCCATATGCTAAAACAACAAATATAAAGACAAATAAGAACATTAATAGAACTATCATGAAAAAGGCTTTAACTCTATCTTTTATATAATCATCATTTTTAATATTATATAACTCATTTGATGTAACAATTATTGAATATGTACCGTTTGAAACTAATATAAAACCAACTATCATAAAAAATAATACATTACCTGAAATATGACTATTTTCGATAAATGGTAAAACTATCTGCATGACATTTTCTGGTATTATTTGACTTAAAGCGTTTACCACTGGTTCTATGATGTTTATCATTTGTGTACCTATATAACCGAATAATGTTAAGAGTGGAAATATGGCTAGTACGAGAAAGAAAGCTAACTGTCCTGGTAGTATTTTCATCTCTGGTCTAGTTATTAAATTTAATATTCTTTTTAAATATGATTTAAGCATACTACCTTTTTCCTTTCATTAACTTTTTATTTCTTCTTTGTTACTGCGCATATCTAGGGTTGCTTCATTTATGGCATCATCTATAGTTTTAATTTCATCTGTTATCATGCTGTAACCTATAGCTGCTCCAAAACCATGGGATAATTCTTTGAATTCTTTGTTTAATTTTCTAATGTATGTTACAACTGATTTTTCATCATGTCCTACTGTAAACACTAAGAATTCATTACCGTTTGTTCTTAATAATTCGCTACCACTTAATTGATTATTAATCAATATACTTGCGGCTTCTACGATAACTTTGTCTCCTTCTGTGTGTCCAAAGTTATCATTTATATATGCTATATTATTTAAATCTATTATTATCACTGATTGTGGATAAGCTTCACTACTATCCCATTTAGCCATATTGTCGTTTAAGTAATTCCTATTTTTTAGTGATGTTAAACTATCAACATAACGTAATTTATCTGTTTTTGATAATTTGCTATTTATATCTTTTTTCTTACCTAAAATTATTTTTGTTATAATGGCTATGATAGCTAGTAAAACGATAACTAAACAGCTTAAAATTAATCTTAAATTCTTAGTATTATTATTTGTTAAAATTAAATTATTATAACTTGAATTGGTTAACTCTTTAATATTTATAAATGATAGATAAAAATTAAAGAAATTGTTTAGATTTTTTAAATCTTTTTCATTTTTTGTTATAAATCCATTGCTGTTTTCGATATCTATATTTCCTAGATTTTTATAATTTTTTAATTCTTGTCTTACATAATAATCATAAGTATATGAATCTATTGCGGCAATACTATCATCTTTAATATTACTTATTAAATCTTGTATGTTGTCATATTCTTTGACTTTTATATTGTTTTCTTTTAATACTTCTTCTATTTTGCTATCTTTAATAACTAATAGTGTTTTTTCTTTTAATGAATTTATACTTTCAACGGTTAATTCTGTTTCGCTGTTTGAAATAATTGATATTTCATTATCATATATTGGAACTGTATGATATAATTTTTTGTCTAAATCTTTAATGTTTCCTGAAATAATATCTACTTTTTTATTATTAAAATCTTTAAGCATACTTTCTATTGATGAATACTGTTTGTAATCTACTTCTATACCTGATGCTAGTGCAAAATCATTTATTAATGTATGATTAAATCCTTTTAATGATCCATTTATTTTAACATCATATGGTGCATTTACAACAAATCCATATGTATATCTTCTACTTCTGAATTCTGTTTGCTCTCTTTCTGATATTTCTTGATAAGTAAAATAACTGTTTATTATATGACTTCTTAAAAATTCTCTATAATCATTTTCTTTCCAAGCATTAAAATACTTTGTTAATATTTTATTTAATCTTTCGTTATTTCCTAATGTTATAGCGTAGTTTATTTTATAATCGTTGATATTAAACACTATGTTTAAATCGTTTTCTAATATATCTTTTAAATAATCTAACCTTGGTAAAGCTATTACATTTATCTCACCGTTATTTAAAGCTGTATTTAAATTTTCAAATGTCTCATAGGTTTTAAATGTCAAGTTGTATCCTTCTTTTAAATATGTTTGAATATTTTCTAGATCATCAGTTAATAAACCTATATTCATGTTTTTTAATTCACTGGCTTTTAAATAGTAATTTTTTTCTTTAGATACTAAAACGTAATCATCTTGATATAGTAAAATGTCGTTTTTATCTAATTTACTTTTTTTGCTTAAAAAATATTCTGAAGTAACATTTTCTTCTTTTTCATATGATAATTTGTTAAACTCTAAATCGGTATCTTCTTCTAGTGATGTTAAAAAATCAAAAATTAATCCATTTCCATTATCACTTATAACTGGAATACCATTTAAAGCTGAAAAATCAATGACACTATTTCTGTTGTCTTCTATCCATTTTTTATCGCTTACAGTTAAAGATGTTTCTTTGTCTTCTTTAGTAAAAAAATGGGCTAGTGAAATAGACCCTAAAATTAATACTATTAATGTAATAATTATAATTTTCTTTTTATTCACTTGCTTATGCCCCACTTCCAAAATTAAATTCTTCTTCTGTTTTGTGTTTGTAACCGGCAATTGGATAGTTTTCGTTTTCTTCTATGGTGTCTATTAAAAGTTCAATATCATAATATGATTTGTCATCATCATCTATAGTGTCTAAAATTGGTTGACCTAAAGCTTTTGCATCTTCTACTTTCATATCAGTTACTTTTATTATGAATTTTAAAATACGTCCTTCATTATGATATGTAACTTCGTCAACGGCTTTGTTTTCTTTTATTTTACTTTCTATATCTTCAATAGTACTTGATGATATTTTGTGCTTTTCTATTCCTTTAAGTCTATCTCCATATTTATTATTACTAAAAATTGGCAATATAAATAACCAAATAATGATAATTATAAAGAGAGCTAAAAAAATGCCACCACCTATTAAACATTGTTTTTTGTGTGTTTTTATAAAATTTTTCATTTGTTATCACCTCGAACATTATACTATATTTTATATTTATTTTCAAACTGCCATGATAGTATAAGGGTTTTCTTTTGTTCCTGTTCCTCCTACTATTTTGACGTTTTTGTTTATTTCTAAAACGGGTCTTATATTTAATTTTTCTGTTGGAAAAGCTGAACTAATAAGTCCATTATTTATAGTCATAATATTGTTTTCATTTTTATCTAATAGATATTCTGAACCATTTTTTTCTGAAAAATCTGTTAGATAATTTCCTTTTATACACTCTATTTCTGTCCCATTTATACATTTTAAATTGTTTGATGCGCTTAAGTAATCTTCTTTGGTTAATAAACTTACATTTACTTCTTCATTTAAAATGGTATATGATTGAAATAATGATAAATTTTTCATTGTTTTATAAAAGTTTTCGTTTAAATATGTATTAATTGTTGAATTTTCAAATTCTAAATTTCCATTTATATCCCAAGCTAATTTTACTACGCTTTCATCACTTACTATTTTTGTGCTGCCATCTTCATTTAACTTTAATATGCGCCATAGTTTGTTATTTATTTTGACATAATTATTTGGATTATCTCCTTTGTATATTCCTTTATTGGCTAAAAGAATACTTTTTTTTTAGAATTATTTGTCACCATTTTGGATAATGTATTATTTGAAATTGTATTAAGTGAAATATCTTCATTATCTTCTTTAAATTCATAAGTATACTGTTTTATACTGCTATCATATTTTACTATGACATAGCCTTTTAAATTTTCTTTGCTGTTTCTTGGATCTTTAATTTCTTCATCGGTAATGTATCCACCGCCTAATAAATCATCAACATCTAAATTGTATGCTGTTCCATCGTCTTTTAATTTTTGGGCATTATCAACACTCCAATTTTTAGCTGCATTTATAATAACATCTACTTGATCTTTGTATGCACTTTCTCTTGAATTTCTTATTACTGATCCAATAGCTGGATAGACTATTAAAGCAATTAAACCTAATATAGCAACTACAGCTATTAATTCAATTAATGTAAATCCTCTCTTCATTTTTTATCACCTATTCTATATAAATTATAAAGTAAATGGTGTTTAAAGTCAACTGTGTTATGGTATAATAATTTTGTGTTTTGTGGGGTGATTTAATGTTTAAAACTGAACTTCTAGCACCTGCTGGTAATATGGAAACTTTAAAAGCGGCTGTTCAAAATGGGGCGGATGCGGTATATATTGGTGGTAAAATGTATGGAGCAAGAGCATTCGCAAATAATTTTACTTTAGATGAAATTAAAACTGCTTTAAAATACTGTCATTTATATAGTGTTAAACTTTATGTGACTGCTAATACGGTTATTTTCGAAAATGAAATTGAAGATTTTTTAGACTATATGAATTTTTTATATGAATCTGGTGTGGATGCTGTTATTATGCAGGATTTGGGTATGATTAGTTTGGTTAGAAAACTTATTCCTGATTTAGAGATTCATGCTTCTACTCAGATTAATGTTCATAATGACGAAAGTTTATTTTTTCTTAAAAATATGGGTGTTAAAAGAGCTGTACTTGCTAGAGAAATGAGTATTGATGAAATTAAAAATTTAAAATGTGATATTGAAAAAGAAATCTTTATTCATGGGGCTTTGTGTGTTTCATATAGTGGACAGTGTTTATTTAGTAGTTTAAATGGTGGTAGGAGTGGTAATAGAGGTGAATGTACGCAGTCATGTAGATTACCCTATGAAAATAATAAAACCAAAAATTATTATTTAAGTACTAAAGAATTATGTTCGGTAAATCATATTAAAGAAATTTTAGATTTAAAAATAAATAGTTTGAAGATCGAAGGTAGAATGAAAAGTCCTACTTATGTTGGTTATGTAACTAGAATATATAGAAGATTAATCGACGACTATTATAAAGGCCTTAATCCTAAAATTACACCTATGGAACTTTATAATTTGACTACTTTATTTAATAGAAAATTTACTGATGGTTATTTATTTAATGATAATATTTATAATATTAAAAGTCCAAATCATTTGGGTAGTCATTTGGGTATAGTTATTAAAATAACTAAAGATAAAATATTTGTTAAATTAGATGAAGATTTATATCAAGAAGATGGTATAAGATTTTGCTCTTCTAATAAAGGAATGATAATAAATAAACTTTATAATGAAAAAGGATTACTTGTAAATCATGTTTGTAAAGGTGATATTGCTATATTAGATAATAAGGTTAATTTAAAAGAAAAAGATAGTGTTAATAAAACTATTTCTAAAAATTTGATTAAACTAATAGAAAATACTGTACCTAAAAAAATACCTATTAGTTTTAAGGTTTTTGCTAAAGCATTTAATGAACTAACTCTGACAGTAACTGATGACATTAATACTATTACCTTAAAATCCATTAAATTAGATAAAGCATTAAATAAGCCAACAACTAAAGAAGAGATATATTCAAAATTAAATAAATTGGGTAATACTCCTTTTTATTTAAAAAGTTGTGAAATTAATTTAGATAACGCTTTTATTCCAATGAAAATATTAAATAATCTCAAAAGAGATATAATAGATAAACTTATTTTAAAAAGAACTGAAAAAGAAAATAAAATTAATTTTAAATATGAAAAACATTTAATTAATGAAAATAATAATATACCTAGTTTTCTTGTTAGAAATGAAGAACAATTGAAAATGGTTTTGGGTAAAGGTAGAATTTATACTGAAGATTTTAAACTTTATAAAAAATATAAAAATTCAAATGTATTTTATAAATTACCTAGAATCATGCATGAATTTCCTGATTTTAAGGGTGAAAATTTACTTATTAGTGAACTTGGCGGTATTTATAAATATTCTAAAGATAATTTTGTTATTGCTGATTATCCTTTAAATATTACAAATAGCGAAACTGTTAATTTTCTGCATAATATAGGCGTTAAAATATCTACTATATCGCCAGAAGTTAAAGGTTTTGAATTAGAAAAATATAGTTATCCAACAGAAAAAATAGTTTATGGTAAACCTGATTTAATGATATTAAAAAACTTTAACAAAGATATAAAATATTTAAAAAATAATTTAAATAACTACTTTCCTATTATTCATGGAAAATATACTACTATACTTCACCATAAAAATATTAATTTAAAAGACAAAGGTAGAATGCTTTTATACGATGAAAAAGAGATTAACCTAAATTAATCTCTTTTAAAATGATCGAAATCTGAATCTCTTAATGTAAATTTATAAGCTGTATTATTATTTAATATTACAAATACACTTTCTGTGTTTTCCCTAACTTCAAAGTATAGAATTGGTGAATGTAATTCTTCTTCTATATCAACTAAATCATTGAAGTTTGCAACATTAATAACATCGTATTTATCTAAATCAGGCATATTGTGTGTTTCTGCAATAATATCTGCATATTCTTTTTGAATCTTATTAAGTGCAAGAACATATTCTGATTTTCTAGTTACAGCAAGTAAACTCTTAACTAATACTTTAAATACAATTAGTGCAGCAACCAATAATACTATACCAAACATTAATAATGGAATGTTCATTTCAGCTTCTTCTGTAACATCAGCATAAATTGTATCTCCACCAGTATTTACATAATTAGGTGTAATTGTAGTTGTTTGTTGTAGTAATGGTATTTCTAAAGCCATGTTGTTCGTTGCTTGTAATCCTTTTTCTGCTTCTCCTTTTAAACCGGCTGTAACATTAACTTTAACACTTAAATCAACTCTGGCATCTAGTGATAAACCAAATTGATTACGGAAGTCTGTTAAAATATCATTATATTCATTATAATTTAAATGAATGTTTTTATTGATTACAAAATTTGATCCACTACCACTTTGATTAGCTTGATTAGCTATTGGATATGATTTAGACCATACTTCTACATCTTTACCTTCCGTATTTTGATATAATGCTTTAGCTGTAGCAACTATTTCATAGTTATAGCTATAATCTAATTCTTTTGTACTTTTAAAATTGTATGTAGCATCTACATCAATATAGTCAATTAATGATGTAATATACTGTTTATTTGGTCCAATATATGGTGATGTAAAGAAGCTATTATTTTTTAAATATACTTTATAATCTAAATTTGAATTATATGTATATGAATATAACTCCTTTCTACCAAGTTTTTCTGGATTTAAACTTTTAACAATAGATACAATGGCTACTACTGCTACAGCTATAACTGCTATCAATAAAAATACCCTTATCCATTGTTTTAAAATAATTTTACTTTCATCTTTCTGTTTCATTTTTTATCTCCCCTTCTTATGATATTGCACCACTTAACCATACTGATGGATATCCAATAAGTGGTATTACAAATGATACTTTACCCTTTACATTTTCTAAAGCAACTTTATCGGCATCAACAGTATTGTTGTGATCTCCTTTTGTTATAAATAATTTGTTTCCTCGTTCATCATTTGTAATATCTACAATTCTATGAACAACATATTTAGTACCGCTGACATATTGAATAATGTCCCCTTTCTTAAGCTCTCCTTTTTCTCTAGTTGTAAGTTTATTAACTACTACCGCGTCACCTCTATTAAATGTTGGTGACATACTTCCAGATAGAACTGCTATTGGCTGATATTTAAATAATCCCATTACAAACCCAGCAAGTAAACCTATGAAAATAAATACTGGTACATATACTACTGGATTATAACTTCTTCTTTCTCTTTTTGATAGTCTTTCTGATCTATTTACATGAACATAATTTAAATAAATGTAAATAGCAAGTGGTAAAGTTACTCCAACTATAGCTGTTCCAAACCAATCTAGATTAGGAATAATTGGTACTATAAATGATGGAAGTGTAACAAATAATCTATATATAATAGAAAATTTGGCTCCACCTATATATACTAGATAAGTACATATCGCACTTTCCAATATAGCCGGTATTAATGTTGTAGATGTATATATGAATATCTCTTTTAAATCTGTGAAATGACTTTCTATATTATTATAATTTAAATTAATTAACATAAATATAATTGTCATTAAAATAAAGTTCCATATTTTTTTCTTTTCATTTTTTATTAATGCTTCCCTAATAAATTCTTGGAAGAAAATTATACTACCAAATGACCAAATATTTTTTATTATATTAAATAAATCTTTCGCATAAGGTGTTTTTTCAAATCCGAATATTAAACCTAATAAGAAATAAATAATAATATAAATTATAAGCGCTATAAATAAACTTTGTGTTTTATCTTTTTCTCCTTTAACCCTCAAACTAGAATTAAAACTCAAAAATACTGCTAGAGCGCATAAAATAATCCACATAAATGGGTGAATTATTTCATTATAGAAATCTAGTCCTAAAGGTGTTATGAGAAACGTATCTAAAACAAAATATATAATTAATGAACTATATATTATTAGATTGTTTTTCATATTCATACCCCTTTTTATGTTATAGTTCCTACTATCTTTACTATAAAAAATTATAGCATAACATTTTTATATTTACAACCAAAAAGTAATTTTTATTTAAAAATAATTAACTTTTTACATTTTTTCAAAGAAAAAAAGCCCAAAATATGAGCTTAAACAGCTTGACTGTAATTTACATTAATTACTATTTCTGCAGTTTCACCAAATGCACTTTCTTGTCCATCATAGTCTAAATAAGTAACAGTTACTTGTATAGTATCCCATGCACCAGCATTTAAAGTAGAACCAGGAACTTTAGTCACTTCATACTTAATATTACCAGAAGTACTAGTTGCTGAAGTTTGACTAGTAGCACTATCTAAACCAAAATCAGCACCTGACATAGTGATTCCATCATATTTAGCATTTAATGTTCCAGCGTTTGTAATAGGAATAGTATAAACAACAGAATCTCCAGGACTTACTAAATCAGCTGTTAATGTAGCAGTAAGTCCTCCTTCACCAACAGAAACAGTTGGATCAACTGGAGTTGTTCCCATATTACTAGAACCAACTGCTGTTGCTTCATGTCCTCCTTCAGCGTCATCTACCATATGTACATCCCATGTACTATCGATAGAGGCTGAACCATTAATTGTTAATGTTTGAGCAAATGCAGCATAACCAACCGCCATAACAAATACTACTGCAAGTAATGCACCAATTAAAATATTTTTGTGTTTTGTTTCCATAATTTCCTACCTTTCTTCTAAGTAGCCTTCCCTACTTTATATATAATATACCATTTTTAAAAATTACTTTCAAGACAAAAAAAGAAAAACTCGAAAGTTTTCCTTTTTAGTTAACACAATTATGCAGTAGCTTGATAAGCATCAATTGTAATAGTTGCAGTTGCTGTTTGTTCAGTACCACTTGTAGTATTTCCACCAGGACTATCAATATATTGAGCTATAACTTGTACAGTAGTTGAACCAGAAGTTTTTGGAAGACTAGTTCCTTCATCTAAACCTTGAACAGTAAATTGGATATTACCTTTAGACTGAGTCAAAGTTCCAGTTCCAGCAGTAGCACCATCAACAGTTAAAACAGGCTGATGAAGTGCAGCATCAATACTACCAGTATTTAAAATAGTTAAAGTATAAGTAACTCTATCACCTGGTTGATGTAAAGTTGCACTTAAATTAGCTTTATGGTTACTATCATCATAAGAAATAATTCCTCCAGATGGAGCAGTTGCTCCTTCAAGACCAGTAGTTACATCAATAACTCCAGCCCCTTCAGTTTTAGAACCATCAAAATGAACATCCCAAGTACTATCGATAGTAGCTGAACCATTAATTGTTAATGTTTGAGCAAATGCTGCATAACCTACTGCCATAACAAATACTACTGCAAGTAATGCACCGATTAGGGCATTTTTGTGTTTACTTTCCATATTTTCCCATCCTTTCTAATTCTAAGTAGCTCTCCTACTCTAATAATAATTTACCATATTTTTTTATCTAGTTCAAGAGTTTAATGTCATATTTTAAACAAAAAATAAAAAGCCTATAAATCTAGGCTTGTACATATGTCAAATACATTGTCAATTTATCTGTTATATTTTCTGGCATCGTTTCATAACTGTCATTGAAAGTTATTGTTAAAGTGAATTTTTGACTATCACCACTATTAATAGTACTTCCTTCTGTTATACCATCATAACTAAAAATTATTGCATCATTTCCTAAATCGCTAAAGGAAATTGAATCTAATTTTGCATTTATACTACCATTATTTTTAACAGTTATATCATATGTTACACTACTTCCTGGAGTTGTTAGCGAAACATCAAAATTAGCTGTTAACCTGTCAACTCCAACTTCTGCAGAGTTGCTTTTAGCTCCCAAATTTTCATTATTAACAGCAATACTTTCAATATGAATATCCCAGGTAGAATCTATAGTAGCTGTTCCATTTATTGTTAGTGTTTGCATAAAAGCCGCATAGCCAATAGTCATAATTAAAACAATAGCTAATAAAAATACAATGATGGCTGATTTTTTAGTATCATTCATATTTCCATCTCCTACTCTGTTAATAATATACCATAACCACTAACTCTTTTCAATTAAATTTTACATACTTTTCGGAATTTCTATTCCTAGTAAACTCAAAAGTGTTTTTAAAACTAAATTATTATATGTTAATACTATATTATAATCTATCTTTATTTGCCCTTTTAGATTTGATACGTGATTTTCTTGGTAAAAGTTATTTGCTATTACACATAATTCATATAAATAACTTGCTATAATATGTGGTTTTCTTTCTTTTGAAGCTTCATTTATAACTGCACTTACTTCTAATAATTTTAAACGTAAATTTCTGTCAACATCATTATATATGGTATCTGATAGCTTTCCTTTTTCTTCTTTCAAAAGTTTATTTATTCTTAAATATGTATATAGAAGATATGGCCCTGTTTTTCCATTTACTTCACTAAATTTTTTAATATCAAAAATATAGTTTTTTGTTAAATCATTTTGTAAGTCAGCAAATTTTAATATAGCATTTACTATTTTATTTACATCTTCTTTATCCATGTTTTTATTTTCTTCACGTTTACTAATAAACTCATCTTTAACTTCTTTTATTAAATCTTCTAATTTTAAAGCATCACCATTTCTGGTTTTAAAAGGTTTATTATCCTTACCGTTAACTGTTCCATTTCCATAATGAAATAATTTTCCTTTATATATTCCTGTTTTTTTAGCAGCTCTAAATACTTGTGTAAAATGCATACTTTGTCTTCCATCTACTATATATATTATTTCATCTGGTTGAAATTCTTTTTCCCTTTGCCATATTGTTCCTAAATCTGAAGTTGCGTATAAATATGCGCCATCTGATTTTTGAATAATACATGGTGGTATTTCTATTTTATCATCTTCTTCTTTAACATCTATTATTTTAGCGCCATCATCTATTTTAACGCATGATAATTTATCTAAATATTCCATCATTTCTGGAAACTGTTTATAAGAATCACTTTCACCATACCAATAATCAAAATGAACATTTAAATAATCATATATTCTTTTGATATCTGATACTGATAAATCATATATTTTTTTCCATAGAATTTGATAATTTTTATCTCCTTCTTGAAGTTTTTTCGTTATTTCAGCACATTTTTTGCGCACTTCTTCATTTTCTTTACATAAAGCACTCATTTTAGGATAAGTAATATTTAAATAATCTAAATCAAAAGTTATATCTTCGTATTTTGTATTTGGAAAATCTTGTATTATTCCATATATTACTTGTCCCATTTGAGCTCCTATATCTCCTAGATGTACGTCTCCTATAGTTTTATTTCCTTTAAATTTTAAAATATTATAAATTGCTTGGCCTATAATAGCTGGTCTTAAATGTCCAACATGTAATGGTTTTGCAACATTGGGTCCACCATAGTCTAATACTATAGTTTCGTTTTCTTTAGTGGCTCCTAGTTTATCTTTTTTCATCAATTCTCTTAAACTTTGACTTATCAATTTATCACTAACTACCATATTGATAAATCCTGGTTTTGCAACATTTACTTCTTTAAAATATTCTTCGAAGTTCTCATTTTCTTTTAGTTTGTTTACTATTTCTTCTGCTATTATGAAAGGTGCTTTATGATATATTTTAGCTAATTTAAAAGCATCATCACATTGAAAATCAATATTTTCTATATTTGATTTTACTACTTTTGCCTTATAATCATATTTTAATATTTTTAATACTTCATTTAACATATTTTCTAACTTGCTATTCATAAAATTTCCTCCTTAATAAGAAATCCCCTATAAAATAAGGACGAGTTTTTACCCGCGGTGCCACCTTACTTCATAGAGGATCTATGCGACTTAAATCTTTAATGCAGATTATACAATGATATTTTTAGGAACTGCGTTCATAAGGATATATTGCTTAGCTTCCACTAATCTAAGCTCACTATAAATATATTTATCTTATTACTACTTTTCCATATCTTGATTTTTTTTAAATACTTCATATAATTTTATAAAAGTTAATCACTAATGCACAAATAATATATCATATTATTGCAAAAATGTCTACCATTTTAAAAGAAAAGTCCATGGACTTTTCCTTTATTAAAAGAATACAGAACCAAGCAAAATAGCTAATAAAATATAAAGTACTAAAACGATTAAATAGCTATTATTACCACATGGTCTTTCGCATGGTCTCTCACATGAATTATTGCAAGACATAATTACTCCTTTCTAGGGCTTATAGATAAGCTCCAAGTATGATTATTAAAAGAATAAATA
>CALVRL010000031.1 GCA_944358625.1 uncultured Bacilli bacterium
ACTTATGAAGAAAGAAATAAATTTACTGAACTTTTAAATAGTGGCTTCACTGACACCTTTAGACACTTTAACCCTGATTTAACCGGCGCTTATACTTGGTGGAGCTATATGCCAGGAGTTCGTGATAGAAATATCGGATGGCGTATTGACTATTTTTTAGTTTCTAATAGATTTATAAATAACGTTAAAAATGTTAAAATCTACCGTGATATTTATGGCAGTGACCACTGTCCAATAGGTATTGAAATAGAAAAATAAACAATATATAGAAAGTTGAAAAATTAATATGAATAATAAATTTCACATAACCAAAGAAAGTAATTTACTATTAACAAGCAATAATTTACCACTTATTATTTATAACAGTGCAAGACTTGAGGGAATTAACACTACTTATCCTGATACTAAAACTATTTTAGAAGGAATAAATGTTTCTAGTTTAAAATTGGATGAAATAAACTGTATTTTAAATTTACGTGATGCTTGGAATTATGTTTTATCTAATATAGATGAAGAAGTTGATTTAGATTTTATTTGTAAAGTAAATTTTTTTGTTTCAAGAAATGAATCTTTAGAGTGGGGAGCTTTAAGAAATGGGAAGGTTGGTATTAATGGTGTAGATTATATACCGGAGATTCCACAAAAAAATATTATTATAAAAAATATAAAAGAAATACTAGAGCAGGGAAGTATAACTGAAAAAACTTTAAATCTTATGCTTTATTTAATGAGAAGTCAAATATTTTGGGACGGAAATAAAAGAACTAGTATGATTATAGCTAATAAAATATTAATCAGTAATGGATGCGGTATAATTACTATCAAAGAAGAGAATATAAGAGAGTTTAATATATTGTTAACTGAATATTATAATACGAATAATAAAAATAAAATAATAAAATTTTTATACGATAAATGTATTTTTGGTATGGAATTTAATCAGTAAAGCTATTTTACATAAAGTAGCTTTTTTGTTTGTAAAAAAAATAAAACTCGGCTATAATAAATATAGAAAGTGGTGATAATATGGCCTATATAAAATTTGATAAAGTGGGAAAAATATATAAAGGTGCGGTAGAGGTTGAAGCTATTAAAGACTGCTCGTTTGAAATTGAGAAAGGTGAATTTGTGGTTATTTTAGGACATTCTGGTGCTGGTAAGACTACTATTTTAAATATGCTTGGTGGTATGGATAATAATACTTCTGGTAATATTTATGTCGATGGTAAAAACATTTCTAAATATAAAAATCATGATTTACTTTTATATAGAAGACATGATATTGGGTTTGTTTTTCAGTTTTATAATTTGATTATGAATTTAACTACTTTGGAAAATGTTGAGCTTGCTTGTCAACTTTCTAAAAAAGCTTTTGATCCTAAAGAAATTTTGAAATCTGTTGGTTTATCTCATAGATTACATAATTTTCCTTCTCAGTTATCTGGGGGTGAACAACAAAGAGTTGCTATTGCTAGAGCTATTGCTAAAAACCCTAAAATATTATTATGTGATGAACCTACTGGGGCTTTGGATAGTGATACTGGCGTTAAAATTTTAGAACTTTTGAAAGAAACTTCTAAAAAATATCATATTACTACTATTGTTATTACTCATAACTCTTCTATTGCCGAGGTGGCTCATAAGGTTATTACGGTTAAAAATGGAACTGTTACGGATGTTAAGATAAATGAAAATCCAAAAGAGCCAAGAGAGATAGTGTGGTGATAATATGCTTTTAAAAAACATGATTAGAAAATTGAAGCATTCATTTGGTAGATATTTTTCTCTTTTGATAATTATTTTAATTGGTGTTGGTTTTTATGCTGGTGTTCAAAGTTCTGTTCCAAGTATTAAAAATTTACAGAATGATTATTATGATGAAACTAGTTTAATGGATTTAACTATAAGAAGTACTCTTGGACTTACTGATGATGATGTTGATGCTTTAAAAAAATTAGATGATGTTAAAAAAGTAGAGGCTTCATATTCGGCTTATGTTTTAAATGATGAAGATGCTATTAAGGTACATGCAATTACTGATAGTGTTAATAAATATAAGCTAATTGATGGAAGAAAACCTACTAAAAATAATGAATGTTTAGCTGATAGTGCTTTTTATGAAGTAGGAGATACTATTAAAATAACTTCTACTGATAATCCACTTACTGAAGATGAATTTAAGGTTGTGGGTACTATTATTTCACCTTTATATACTGGAACTAATTATGGATATACTAATATTGGAAGTGGTAAACTATATTCTTATATTTACGTTTTAAAGGATGTTTTTAAAGATAACACTTATACGGAAATATATATATTAGGTGATAAGAAAGATAGTGTTCCTTATTCTGATGCTTATAATGATTTTATAGATGAACTTACTGATGAGGTAGAGGATATAAAAGAAGTAAGAGAAGATGAGAGATTAAAAGAGGTTACTTCTAGTTTTATGGCTAGTCCTGCTAGTTATAATATAAATCAAGAGATAGAGTTTAAATGGTATATTACTAATAGAAATTCTGAAGTTACTGGTTATAATACTTTGGAAAACCAATATTTTCAAGTTACTACTATTGCGGCTATTATTCCTTTGATATTTGTTTCTATTGTTTTTCTTATGACTTCTAATACGATGAGTAGGATGATTAATGAAGAAAGGGGAGAGATGGGTACTTTTTCTTCACTTGGTATTTCTAATACAAGAATAGTTTTTAATTATTTATTTTATGTTTTATCTGGAACTTTAATTGGGGCTATTATTGGTTATTTAATTGGTACTTATTTTATTCCGCCTTTGATTTATAATATATTTCAGTTTCGTATTCCACCTTTAGAATATTATTTTGATATTAATTTGTTTGTTATCTGTTTAATTATTTCTATTTTATTAATGACTATTGTTACTCTTTATAATGCTTATAAAGAATTAAGACAAAAACCGGCTACTTTGTTAAGACCTGCTAGTCCTAAAAGTGGTAAGTCTATATTTTTAGAAAAAATTAAATTTCTTTGGTCTAGATTATCTTTTTCTTCTAAAATTACGACTAGAAATATTTTTAGGTATAAAAAAAGAGTTATTATGACTTTAATTGGTTCGGCTGGCTGTACTTGTTTGATATTTTTGGGTTTTGCTTTAAAGGATAGTGTAAATGGTGTTGGTGATAAGCAGTATGGTGAGATATTTAAATATGATAGTATGATGGTTTTAAATAATAATGTTAAAAAAGTATCTGATCTTGGTGAGATAAATGATTTGGTTAAGAATCCTTTACTTTATAATCAATATTCTTATGATTTATCTTATGGTGATGATGAAGCTTTATCGGCTTATGTTATTATTCCTTCTGATATTAAATTGTTTAAAAAATATTTTAATCTTTTGGACTATTATTCTAAAGAAAAATTGAATTTAAATGACGAGGGTGTTATTATTACTCCTAAAATTCAAGATAAACTGGATTTAGAGGTAGGGGATAGTTTAATTATTCAAAATGTTTCTGGTGATGAGGCTAAAGTAAAAATTATTGGTATCACTGAAAACTATATTAGTAATTATGTTTATTTGACTAAAGGTTTATATGAAAAAATTTTTGATGATGATATTACTTATAATATGGTAGCTTCTTTAAATAATAAAAAAACTAAAGCTAAAGATATTCTTAGTAAAGGTAATGTTATGACTATTAATTTTTCTTCTGATTTAATGGAAAGTGCGAATAAAGAAATTAAAGGTCTTAACAATATTGTTGTTTTAATTGTCGTAGTATCTTCTATGCTTTCCATAACTGTTTTATATAATTTAACTTCTATTAATATTAGTGAAAGAGAAAGAGAAATTGCAACTTTAAAGGTTTTGGGGTTTAATGGTAGAGAATCTAATGAATATATTTATAGAGAAACTTTGGTGGTTGTTATTATTGGGATTATTATTGGTTTGATTATTGCTGTACCTACTCATAGGGTAATTACGGGATTTATTGAGGGCGATGACATGATGTTTTTAAAGAGTGTTAAGGCTTTAAGTTTTGTTTATGCTGGTATGTTGACTCTTATGTTTGCTCTTATTATGCAGTTTGTTACATATTTTAAATTGAGAAAAGTCGATATGATAGGATCTTTAAAATCAGTAGAATAAAATAACAAAGTATAAAAAAGAAATCTAATTATATACATAAAAAACAATAAAATAGCATATAATATTATTGACATTATATTGAAAATATATTGACATAATTAATTATATTTGATAATATATAAACAAGAAAAGGAGATGATCTAAATGGCTACTAATGCAATTAATATGAGTTTTCGCGTTGATAAAAATTTGAAAAAACAAGCTGATGAACTGTTTAAAAAATTAGGTTTAAATACAAGTGTAGCTTTAAATATGTTTTTATCACAAAGTGTAAGAGAGCAAAGTATACCATTTATTCCTACGATGAATATTCCAAGTGAAAAACTTTTAAAGGCATTAAAAGAAGTTCAAGATATTGAAGATGAAAAAATTACTCCAAAACGCTATAAAACCTTTGAAGATGCGTTGAAAGATATCGATTAATGAAATATGAAATCATCCTTACTTCCATTTTCAAAAAAGAAGTAAAACAAATAAAAAAAGGCACAAAGATTTAACAAAATTAACTAAAGTTGTGGATGACCTTGCCAATGATATACCTTTAGATATTAAATATAAAGATCATGCTTTAATAAGTAATTCAAGATTTATGAATTGTAGGGAGTGTCATATTGAACCAGATTGGCTACTTATCTATAAGAAAAACAAAAAAGATTTAATTTTGTTTCTTATTGAAACAGGTACACATAGTGATTTGTTTTAACAAGCATAATATAATTTATATAAATTTAAAAAGCTCACGTTTTTATGCGTAAGCTTTTTAAAGCGCGATTAATGTTATTTCTGTTGGGTAAATCATTCCGCCATGATATCTTAAATAAAATTTATAACTATTATCCATTTCTTTGATTAATTTTGGTATTTGCCATATATCGTTATTACTGTGGTAAATTGAAATTAATAATTTTGGGTGTTCTTTTATTATGTGATTTTTTGCTCCTTTTAGGGCTTTTTGCTCTGAACCTTCAATATCACTTTTTATAATGGTTATTTTTTCTTTTATATCTTCATCTAAAGTTATTGTTTCTATTTTAATAGTTCCGCTTTTACTTATTTGACATGATGATAACTCTCCATTTTCTTTTAAATACATAGTTTCTTTTTTATCACTTACACCTTTTAATCTTAATTCTATATTTTGATATGGTTTAGTATTTGTCTTTAGGTATTCGAAGTTTTCTTTATTTATTTCGTAGCAGTATATCTTTTTATAGTTTGTTCCATAGTTATTTATAAATGATAATGTGGTATCTCCAATATATGCGCCTAAATCTACTAATACTTCATTTTCATTATTATTTATTAAATCTAAATCAAAATAATCATCGTATAGGTTTTGAATGGATTTATTTAAATATGTGAAATCCCAATTGTACCAGTTATTTAAAACTGCGTATAATATGGTTTTGGATTGATAGTCTTCTAAATTATTATAAAGACTAATAAATTCGTTTATATGATTTTTTAATGTTTTGGCTTTTAATTTGAAAAATTCATAGTTTTTATTTTGTATATCTAATTTACCCCAGTATAAAAATTTATTAAAAAAGTCTTCACATGATTTTTTTGTTTTTTCATTTAAAAGTAGGAATCTTTCTTTAATATGAAAGAAAATTTCTGTTTCTGTAGATTTTTCAATATCTTTAACTAATAATTCAAAATTTTTGTCAATTATATTCATTAGATCACCATTTAATTATATTCAAAAGGCAATTTTATTTAACTATTTTATAAGTTTTTGTTCACTTCTTCCAAGTACCCAGTCGATAGAATAACCATATTTTTTACAAATTTGAATTAAAAAGGGACTTAAAATTAAAAATTTACCATTTTCGTAGTTACATATAGCTGATGCGGAAGTGTTTAATTCTTTAGCTAAATCTCTCATAGTTAGCTTTAATTCTTTGCGCATTATTTTTAGTCTAGAAGCAACTTTTAAAATGTCTATATTTTGTTTTGATATGATGTGTTTTCTTTTATTTGTAAGTTCGAATAAATAATCAATATTTATTTTATAGTAGTTTGCGAGCTGGTATATTCTTTTTGTTGGTATTGATAAGTTTCCGTTTTCCCATTCAGAATAGACTGATTCTACTACACCAATTTCTTTAGCCATTTCTTTTTTTAGCATATCTTTTTCGTCTCTTAGTTTTTCTAATCTATACATTTTCATGATTATCACCTCATGAAAATTCTCCCACTAAATTCGGTTATTTTTAATTTTCTTCGGTAAATTTGAACAAAATATGATATAATGAAATAAGAAGGAGAGAGTATGAGAAGAATTGGAAGATACCGTATGCGAAAACAAAAAAAAGCATTGATAATAGGAAGTTTATCATTATTATTATTTTTATGTGTTGGATATGCTGCTTTTAGTACAAATTTAAGTATAACAGCTAAAGGAAATATAAAAGAAAAGTCTAGAGTAATACAAAGCTGGGATATGAATAGTCAAACAGATTTTCATAGTGACTTTTATAAAGAAAATATTGTAAGTGCTACTTTTTTAGATAATAATAAAGTACCAAATAATGCTACTGAAAGCTGGAACGTTTCAGAAGATAAAAAACATGGTGGTGTATTAGCTTGGGTAATACCTAATAATAATGATAATACAAAATATGATTTATATATAGGAGCAAAAGATGGAGTAATTGCAAATAAAGATAGTAGTTTTTTATTCTATAATTTTCAAAACGTAAAAGAAATAAATTTTAATGATAACTATGATACTAGTAATTCTGCTGACATGAGTAAGATGTTTCATAATTGTATAAGTTTAGTAAGTTTAGATTTAAGTAATTTTGATACAAGAAATGTTACTAGTATGTATGCCATGTTTTGTATGTGGAATAATGATAATTTTTTACAAAACAGTCTTAATTTTATAATATTTGGTGAAAATTTTATTACTTCTAGCGTTATTGATATGAGAAGTATGTTTGCTGGTCTTATTAAGTTACAAAATTTAGATTTAAGTAATTTTGATACATCTAATGTAACGGATATGTATCATATGTTTTTACATTGTCATAGTTTAACAAAATTAGATTTAAGTAATTTTGATACTTCAAACGTAATAAATATGGAAAACATGTTTGGTGCTTGTAATAATTTAACTGAATTAAATCTTTGTTCATTTAATACCAAAAAAGTTACTAATATGAAATGGATGTTTCAATACACTACAGTTTTAAAAAATGTATATGTTAGTTCTAATTGGTCTACTTCTCAAGCTGATACTAGTAACATTTTTCTGTATAGTAACATTTCTTCAGTAACTAAGGGAATGTGTTAAAAAATTATATAAATTTAATATATTGTGCTAGTAATAAATAATTATATATGATAAAATTTTTCTGGAGGTTAAATATGATTAAAGCAGAAAATTTAACTAAAAAGTTTATTAAATATGAAAAGAAAAATAAGAAGGAATTTTTGGCTGATGATAATATATCTTTTGAGGCTCATGATGGTGAAATTATTGGAATCTTAGGTCCAAATGGTGCGGGTAAGACAACTTTGCTTAGGATGATGGCTGGTATATTAGAGCCTACTAAAGGTAATATTTCTTTTGATGGTTTAAACTATAAAGATAATGAAATTGAAATTAAGAAAAATATTGCTTATTTATCTGGTAATACTAAACTTTATGATACTTTGTCTACTTATGAATTACTTAAAATGTGTGGAGATATTTATGGTATTGAAAGTAGTGATTTAGAAAAAAGAATTAGTGAAATTTCTAATATTTTGGATATGGATTCATTTTTATATAATAAAATTGGAAATTTATCGACTGGTCAAACGCAAAGGGTTAATATTGCTAGATGCTTGGTGCATAATCCTAAATATTATATTTTAGATGAAGCTACGGCTGGTTTGGATATTATTTCTAGTCAAATAATTTTAAATTTTATCAAAGATGAGAAGAAAAATGGTAAAACTATTCTTTATTCAACTCATTATATGGAAGAAGCGGAGAATATTTGTGATAGGGTAATTATGATTAATAAAGGTAATGTTATTAAAGAAGGGACTCCTATTTCAATTAAAAAAGATACTAATACTAATAATTTAAGGGATGCGTTTTTTGCTTTGATTGGTGGTGATTCGAATGAAGAATAATTTGTTAAATATTCTTAAAAAAGAATTGAGGGAGATGTTTAGGGATAAAAAATCTTTATCAATGATGCTTATTATTCCTATATTTATTCCCTTAATTATGCTTGGTATGTCGGCTTTGTTTGAATCGCAGTCTGAAAAGGATATAGAAGAATATAATAAGATAGGTTTTACTTATGAACTTACTGATGCAGAAAAAGATTTGGCTCAAAAAATGGATATTGAAATAGTGGAAGATGATGAGAAGGAATTAAAAGAAAAGTATAAAGCTGGAGAAATTAATTTATATGTTACTAAAGATGAGAATATTTATACTTTAAATGTGGATTCTTCTGATAATAGTGTTTATGCGAAAAATTTAGCTGAACAATATTTTAATTCTTATAAATCTATGCTTCAGCAAAGTTATTTAACTCAAAATGGGGTTAATGCGGATGAGGTTTTGAATATTATAACTGTTCAGGAAAAAGCTATTGAAAAAGATAATTATTTTGCTGATTTTATTAAAAATTATGCTTTTCTATTTGTTATTATGGCTATAACTGTTTCAGCTACTTATCCTGCTACTGATACTACAGCTGGTGAAAAGGAAAGGGGTACTTTAGAGACTTTGCTTACTTTTCCAATTAAAAGTAGGGATATTATTTTAGGTAAGTTTTTATCTGTTACTTTATCTTCTATTATAACTGGAGTAATTAGTTTTATTTTGGCTATTGTTTCTTTAATTATTGCTCAAAATAGTTTTTCTATTTATGATGGTTTAGATATTATGTTTACACCTACTACTATATTTATTTCATTTTTAATTATTGTTATTTATTCGTTTTTTATTAGTGGTTTATGTATTTCTATTGCAGGTTCTTGTAAAACTTTTAAAGAGGCCCAAAGTGCTTTGACTCCTTTGACTTTTGTATCTTTATTTCCTGGTATGATAGCTTTTATGATTAGTGTTAAAACTTCTGCTCTGTTATCTATTGTTCCATTTTTAAATTATTCTTTAATTTTTACTGATGTAAATGCTGGTAATATAAATTTACTTAATATAATTTTAATGATTTTTTCTAGTTTTGTTTATATTGCTATTGTTTTATATTATATTATTAAACAGTATAAATCTGAAAAAGTGTTATTTTAAAGATAATGCTTTTTTATTGACAAATGCCCCTATGGGGTATATATTTAATATGGTGATAATATGGAAACTAAAAGAAAAAAATACAAAATAATATATCAAAATGAAAAGGATAGACAAAAATATATAAATAGGTTATCTATAATCGAAGGTCAAATTAGAGGGATAATTCAAATGATAAAAGAAGATAGATTTTGCTTTGATATTTTAATTCAAATAAGTTCTGTTGAAAATGGATTAAAAAGTTTATATGGTAATATAATTGAGAACCAATTAAGAACATGTGTGACTGATGAAATTAAAAAAGGAAACTGTGAAGTAATAGATGAAATTGTTGATATTATTAAGAAAATGAAGTAGTCTGTAAAATTTAATGTTTAAAATAAAATAAGTAAAAAAGTAAAGTATTTGACAAAAAATATTGTAAACTTGAAATTGGTATGTTATAATTACTAATAGGATAGGAGGGGTTTCAATGAAAACTTTGCAAAAACTTAAAGTAAAAAAATCAAATGGAGAAGAAACAGAAGCAGAAGTATTATTATGTTTTGAATTAGAAAAAACAGGTAAAAAATATATCCTATATACTTTTGACGAAGTAGATGATAAAGATATGGAGACAATTCATGCTTCGGTTTTAAATGAAAATGAAGACGGATATCAATTAGATAAAATTCCAGAAGATGAATGGAAAGAAGTTAAAGAAGTAATGCGTGAAATTATTAGGAATGAGGAGTGATTAAAATGCCAAAAGAAAAAAAAGGAATATTAAGTGTTATTTTAAATGGTGATAACCCAGTAAAGGTTAGTAAAAAACAAGCTGGTAAGTTACGAGGCTTTTTTAAAAAAATTATCGATGGTTTAACAACTGTTCCATATATTCCAGGAGCTATATTTGAAGCAGCAGTAGAACGAAAAAAAGCTAAAAAAGAAGCTAAAGAAAAAGACGAAGAATATGTACCATTTGCTGAACGTATCGAAAAGAAAATTAAAGAAGCTGTAGAAACTCACAAGAATGAAAATAAAGAAACGAAAAAAGAAGATACAGTTAATGATGTAAATACTGATACAAACGAAGAAGAAAATGTAATAAATGAAAATAAAGAAACAGAAGTTGCTGATAGTAAAAAAGAAGATGACAAGAATAATACAAATGCTGAAAGCGAAAATTCACAAGAAAAAGATGATAAAAAAGTAAATGTTTTAACAGGTCAAACTTTAGGCGACATTATGGCAAAATATAATGCTGAACATGAATCTGTTAAACCAGTAGAAATTGATATTCCAGAAAAAGAAGAAACAAAAGCTGAAGTAACAAATGATGAAGAAAATAATGCGTATGAAAATATAGGAGAAGACTATGAACCTGATACTACATATTTAGATGAGTTAATAGAAAAACATAGCGATTTAACAAAGTTTGCTTCATGGGATGATTATTACAATTCATTATCTGAAAAGAAACTTAAAGAAATGACAAGAAAAGGAACATTGCTTCAAGAAAATGTATTTACTGATATTAGAATGCGTCAAGCAGAAGAATATATTAGAATTGATGAAGAAAAAGAGGCTAGCCGTCAAGTAAAAAGAGCAAGATTGGTAAGTGAAGAAGAAGATAGACAAACAAGAAAAGAAGCTAACCGTGAAGAAAAGAAAGAATTAAATCGTAGAATTGCTGAAATTGATAAAGAACAAGAAAAATTAGCTAATGAAAGTAAGGCAAATAAAAAAGAAGTTAATACTTTGGATAGAGAAACTGAAAAAAATCAAGCTGAAATTGAGGCAATGAAAAAAATTACTTCTAAAGAAGTTAAAATTGATGATGTCAAATCATCTGCACAGGCTGAAGAAGACGAAATAGTAGAAAGAATTATGAAAAACGTTTATGGTGAAGATTTAAAAAAGCAAGATGAAACTGTTGCATCAAAAGACGAAGAAAAGGAGCCTATTCAAACTGAAAATTCAGTGGAAAAAGTAGAATCAGAAAGTACTGAACTTACTGGTGAGAATAATGAAACAGAAATAAACCAAGATGGAACTATTACTGTTTCACCAGTAGAACCTGAAGAAGTAGATGATTCTAAAAGTATATTTGGTTTACCAGCCTCAGATGCTCAAGATGATTTAGTAAGTGAAATTTCTGACCCAAACGCTTTTAATAATGAAAGTGAAGAAGCTGCTCCAGCTGGTTTAGATTATATGGGATTTGATCCACAAACTAGAAGTGAACTTGGACAAGAAGCCTTTGACAGATGGAAAAATAGTGATGGAACACAATCTTTTGACGAAATAAAAAATTCACTAGCAGATGAATATAATGCTGCAGGAAAAGGAAAAACTAAATAATTTTACGTTAAATTAAGCACCGAAAATACGGTGCTTTTATTGTAATTTAATATTAGCTATGCTATACTATTGTAGTAGGAGGGGATAAGTTTGGAACAATGGTTAGTATGGTTAATCATAGTTATTTTACTTACTTTAATAGAAGTTGCAACAGTTAATTTAACTACAATTTGGTTTGTAGTAAGTGGAATAATTGCTTTGATTATATCACTATTTGTAGATAATTATATATTACAGTTTGGAATATTTGTAATATTAGGCGTCATATTATTAATTACAACTAAACCATTTTTAACAAAGTTTTTGAAGCAGTACAAAGTAAAAACAAATATCGATAGAATAATAGGGATGACAGGAGTTGTAACTGAAAAAATAGAAAAAAACAAAGATGGTGAAGTTAAAGTTGATGGAAAAATGTGGACAGCTTATGCAGATAAACCTATAAAAAAAGATGAATTAGTTAAAGTTTTGGAAATTAAGGGTGTAAAAATAAAAGTAGAGAAAGAAGGTAAATAATGACTGCACTTATAGTAATTTTAGTTTTAGTATTAGTAATAATTTTACCAAATGTAAAAGTAGTACCACAGTCAATGTGTTATATCATTGAAAGATTAGGATCATATTATACAACATGGACAAATGGACTTCATTTTAAAATTCCATTTATCGATAGATATGCTGGAGTAGGAGCAATAAGTCTAAAAGAAAAAGTAAAAGATTTTCCACCACAACCAGTTATTACTAAAGATAATGTAACAATGCAAATAGATACTGTTGTATATTATCAAATAACAGATCCAAAGTTATATACATATGGAGTCGAAAGCCCTGTAAGAGCTATCGAAAATTTAACTGCAACTACTTTAAGAAATATAATAGGTGAATTAGAATTAGACCAAACATTGACTTCAAGAGATATAATTAACTCTAAAATGAGAGCAATATTAGATGAAGCTACTAATCCATGGGGAATAAAAATTAACCGTGTTGAAGTTAAAAATATTTTACCACCTCGTGACATTCAAGATGCTATGGAAAAACAAATGAGAGCTGAAAGAGAAAGAAGAGAAAAAATCTTACAAGCTGAAGGTGAAAAGAAATCAAGTGTTTTAATAGCTGAAGGAAATAAAGAAAGTTTAATCTTACAAGCTGAAGCTGCAAAAGAAGCTCAAATTAAAAAAGCCGAAGGTGAAGCAGAAGCAATTTTAAAAAGAAGTGAAGCCGAAGCTGCAGCTATTAAGAATCTAAAAGCAGCTGGAGCTGATCAATCAGTTCTTACACTAAGAAGTTTTGATGCTCTAGCTAATATGGCCAATGGTCAA